>NZ_JBTIWT010000001.1:484760-837210 GCF_054353775.1 Bacillus sp. 5w2
GTCCCTGTTCCGCCTCCTGGGTTTCCTCCGTTATCTGTTCCCGTTCCGCCTCCTGGGTTTCCTCCGTTATCTGTTCCCGTTCCGCCTCCTGGGTTTCCTCCGTTATCTGTCCCTGTTCCGCCTCCTGGGTTTCCTCCGTTATCTGTTCCCGTTCCGCCTTCTGGGTTGTTATTACTCTGTTCTGTCTTTTGAATGATAGGCTTTTTAACAGTGTTTACTAGTGGCATGATTCCATACTGCGTTTGATTAACTACATTTTCTACCTTGCTATTTTCTGTTTTTGTTCCTTCATTCTCTTTATTTGGTTCTTCTTTTTTAGGTTCTTCTTTTCCAGTACTAGTTTCTTTCTCATAATTACCATTCAATTTCCATTCCCACGTTACTGGAGAGAAAACATCTATATTGATACTTGGATCTATTAACTTCACATGAAGGCTAATTTTCAAATCTCCTTCATTACGTGCTGATATTACAATTGATCCGTTTTGTTTAAATTCACTTGTACGGTCCACACCATCAATTAATAGTGAATCTGTACTACCATATAACTCAAAGCCACTAGGAATAGTTATATTCATAGTTTGCGAAGAATCCATTCCAATTACTTTCGCTGTATCACTGAATGTAATTCCATCTTTAGCCAAACTTTCTTTTACTTCTTTAATTGAATTTCCTAAAGATATTTTATTGACTGGGTCATAATTAAAATTATTTTCTTTATTATATTTATTCGTAAATTGGATTACGTTTTTCAGTTGTAACTTCGTTACATCAGGCAAATCACTTTGAACGATTTCTTCCATGTTCAAACTAGGCAACTTCGTAATTAAATTTTCAATTTGTTGCTTGATTCGAATATCTGGTTGTTTCATTAACGAATTGATAACTACTTCATGTTGTCCATCATTTGAAATAGACTTTTGTAATCGTTTAAGGATCGTCGCTTGCATGTCACTTTCTAACTTCCCTGCAAGTTCTGTATCATATTCTGACACTTGTTTTTTTACATCTGTTAAATACTTTTGAATTGTTGAAGCATCAGCTAAAATATTAGGATCTTTCTCTGAAAGCGTAAATTGATTTGCGATAATTTTATTCGCAGATTCTAATGCGCTTAACTGCTTTAAAACATCGCCTGAATTCATATCACTCATATACTGATTAAATTGATTTGTAAAATTATTCGCTAACAGATTATTATCCGTTTGTATTTTTTGAAAGTTATTAAATCCTTCTAAATACGTATTATTAGATTTATTCCCTTCATCTAAAGCTTGACCAAAGCCTTTTAAAACATCTTGGAATCCTTTAAAACTATTAACAGAAATACCAGTGTAATCTTGTACCGTTTTAAATTGGTTTGTGTAATTTGCCAACGGGCTATGTACATCTTTTTTATACATAGTCGTTTGATTGGTCCCTTTTTCAATTATTTTACCTATATTATCTTGTGCACCTTGCAACTTACCGATAACACTTGCAAAATAAACGTCGATGATTTGCTTATTAAAATCTTCTAAAATAGCAGAAGCTGTATTTTCTGCCTCAGCTTTCAAATCTTTATTCCCAGTTGCATTAACTTTGTAATTTAATGTTAATTTTTCTGGAAGTTCTGAATCAATCGCAACAGCTTTTCTAGAAAAATCGTTAGGTATTACAATCATCATATTGTAATTATTATTTTTTAAACCACTTTCTGCTACACCACGACTTACTACGTACCATTCTTGTTTCGTATTTTTATTTACATTTTTAACAAATTGATCTCCAAACGCTATTTTATTACCTTCAAATACAGTACCTTGATCTTCATTTACCAATGCAACTGTCATTTTTTGCGTGGTATTCTCATTTGCTTTCTTAACATTTTGATTTAACGCTAAATAGGAGACCCCTGTTGATAACACAAGAGCTAAAATAATAAACAACAAGATGCTCCACTTGAACTTTTTCACTACTTATCACTCCTGCGACTGCGAGTCTATTAAGTTAAAGACTTCGTATCTTACTCTAGTTTTAAAGTAATTTAGCCATACAACGTATGGTTGCATGGCTAAATTATATAGTTCTTTTTATCTGTCTTATTGTAGACCGAAATTACGAGAAAGATCTTCGTCATGTCTTGCAACAGCTTCTGCAGTTTTATTAAGCTGCATATTAATTTCTTGTAATAGCTGTGCGAAGTTTTGTACTTTTGGCTTTAATTGATTGAACTGTTGATCAAAACCTTCGAAAGCACGACCTTCCCATTCTCCTCTTAATTCATTTTGTAAGTTTTGTAGTTGACGTAAAATGTCCTCAATTTGATTTGCACCTTGTCCATATCGAGTCGCTTTCGATTTAAGCTCCTCTGGTGACATGCGAATTTGTCCTGCCATAAATAAATCCCCCTTAAAATTTAAAAATAGTAAAATTAACCAAAAATCAATTCTACAAATTGATTATATCAATAATTTAAAAATTTCTAAACAAAAAAATGATATTTTTCCAAAATTTCTCTTTTACTATAATAACATTATATTATATAATACTAATTTAGTGTTTTTTTAGGCATACTCTATAAATCTACTATAAATTTAAAGAAAACCTTTTATTCCATATGTCTTTAAGGACTTATCCATTTTAAATCCCAGCAATAAAGTGTTCACTAAATCAATCTTTCCCCTTCTCCACTGACTTTTCATTTTCACCAATCTAATTTTTAAACATATTGGGCTATTCCAGCTCTAAAAGCTTTCTTGTCATTATTAGTCACCCCAAAACGGATAAGGAATCGGAAGTGTAATAAAGGATTGTAATCGCTCTAACAACTTTGTTTCTAGTCGAAGTTTTTCAATGCCTTTTTCATATTTAGGAAAACGAAATACTATTTCATCATTTACAATTAATACATCATTATTTTGTCCTATCTCATTTATGTAAGTTGATTCTATTTGTAATGCCGGATACGCCATTTGCAAATACGCAACATATTCTCTTTCTCTTTCTCTTTTCATTTTTCCCTTCTCCCACTCACAATATTTTGCTCACTTCAAAGTCATAATTACCTGTCTTTCAACAAAACCAAATTCTTCGTACATCTCTTTCGCAAAGTTTCCTGCAAATACATTTAAGCGAATTTCTGAATAATTCTTTTGTAATTCCTTAATACCAGCCCCCATTAACTTTCTTGACAACCCTTTCCCGCGGTACTCTGGAAAAACATACAATTCGTATATAAACCCTAGTTTTTCATGAGAAAAATAGTCCGTATTTTCCCCTATTAATATCCACCCCATTACATTGTTTTCTTCTTTAACGACTAAATAATATGATCCCTTTTCTACAATCGGCCTTGTAATCTCAATTGCTTTCTCTGTACTTAACTGACAATTACCCCTCGTTCCTTCAAAAAGCGATTGAGCTGCATATTGTATTATTTCGTCCGTTTCTTCCCGATTCGCCTTCTCTATCATTTTTCACAACTCTCCTTATTAATAGGCATTAATATAGCTAGTTCAAGACTCTCCGCCTCTATAACAATTCCCATCAATCCATTTTCCGTACTCGTCTCATGAACTTCGCCCTTCTCCCAAAATACCGCTTGTCCCGCTTCCACCTTCACTTTTTCTTTATCTACTCCGCATACATACCCTTCTCCGTCCACAATAAGAAGCAGTTGCGATACAACTGCTTCATGATATCCGATTACTCCATTCTCTTGTAAATGCATAGCACCGATATGTACATTTCCTTTATGGTTTAATATTTTCGACATTATGAAATTAGATTGAAATGCTGAGATTTGTTTTCCCACTTTTTCACTAAAATCAAAAATTTTCATTACTAGTCCTCCTTATACGTATAAAACCATCCTTACTGTCTTCATCATATGTCCTTCAAAATCTTCTTCAAATTCCTCTAATTGTGCAAAACCTTTCGCTTCATAAAAACGTTTTCCTTTTTCATTCGCTGCTTCTACATGAATGTATAATTTCCGAATTCCTTTTAATGCCGTTAGCCCTTTTTGTAATAAAGCACTTCCTATTCCTTTCCCTTGCTGATCTGGTAACAAATAAATCGCACCTAATTCTGCTTCATTTTGCAGTCTAACAGGTGAGAAATTCACAAAGCCAATTACTTCTCCCTCTTCTTCCGCAACGAATAAATGTGTATTTTCAAGACGATATTTCATTTTTTCATCAGAATAAGCCTCGTCTAAAAAACTGTCTTGAATCTCTCTCGGAATAATGCCTTCGTATGTATCATGCCAAGCTATTTTCGCTACTGATTGTACAGCATGAATATCTTCTTGCTTCATTTCTCTAATTACATATGTCATCTCGTTGTCTCCATTCTCTTTAAATTATATTCTGCTAATATACTAGAAGAAATGGCAGAACCATTTTCATAATTCACTTTAATTAATTTTAATTTCTCAATTGAAGCTGTTGTAACATCAAATTTTTCATATATATATTCCATTACACTTAAAAACTGATTTGCATGTAACCTATTTGCAATCGTACAATGCGGAACCCATTTTTCTGGTACGTAATATGAATTTAAATTATCATGAAAAGTTTTAAAATAATCATGATAAGAATGATGAAGTCTTAACAATCCATCGGTAATGGTCGGTGCCAGAAAGATCGTTCCGTTAGTAGGAAAAATTCCAACAGAAGGAAAAGTTATTGCAGCCATATTCTCTTGAACAGCTACAAACTCCTCTAATTTCTCCGTATATAAATGAACATCTAATTCATTGTAATCAGCTAATGTAATATGAGGTTCTACTCCGGCTAATTGATTTGTGCCAATGATATTTGTTATTTCATTTTGCAATTCTGTAATTTTATTAGTAAATTCGCAATCAAATGTAGCAATAATAACGTATATACTTCCTCACCCCTTCGTTACACATAGCGCTTCCCATTCTTCACGAATCATTCCCATTCGAATAGAATCATAGTACGTTCCGTTATAGTATCGGCATTTGCGCATTCTACCTTCTACACTCATTCCTATTTTCTCAGCTACTTTCATCATTCGTTCATTACCAGACCAAGTCGTGATTCCTACTCTACCAATCTCCATCTTTTCAAATAGTAAATCTCGATATAACGTTAACGCATCTGTACCGTAGCCACCATTCCAATAATTTGGATTATAAATTACAAGCCCCATCTCTAACCAACGCGTCGGCTTATACTCCCAATAAAACCCGACTGTCCCAATGATTTGACCGTTATGTTCTATAATTAAATTTGATAGTGGTTCTTCTTTTAAACGAGTTTCCATCTTCTCTTTATAAGACGGGTATTCTTGCATTGAGAACGGGAAATATGGTGCATCCCATTTCTTCCATTCTGGATTTTCTTCTTTAAATACGAGATTCCATAATGGTTTTATATCTGATTCTTCAATTGTACGAATTGTAACTTTATCCCCTTTTACTATTACGTTTTGCATAATTTCCTCCTACAATCCTCTTTATTTCATATATAATTATAATGTTTTTTCAGAAAAATCAAAACAAATATCGTTTATTGTATTGTATAATTTTGTTATAAGATACCAATTATTCATGTAGAAAGCTGGTGATTCAATGAATAATCGATTTAGTATTGCTTTATTTCTCACTATTATTACGACAAATATTATTCTCTATTTCTTCTTACCATTAAGTATTGTTACGAAATGGGACTTCAATGGAACGCCTACATCAACAATGGATAAAAGCACCTTTGTTATCGTAAATATAATTATATGTTCCTTCTTATTCTTTTTATTTTTAGCTTTATCTAAAGCAGTGAGTAACCAGAAATTCCTCCATTGGATCAGCAACACAATTTTACTATTTTTATTTTTTGTCGATATGGTCATTGCCCTCCTCGCTCTTGGCTTCTCACTTCCTCTTGATCATTTAATATTTTTAGCATTAGGGCTTTTATTTATATTAATAGGCTATTTCAGTTCCAAAATTGATACGACTAAATCAACAGTTTCATTGGAATGGAATGATAAGCACCTCGAAAAAAGAGCTTCGAATATTTGTAGTATTTCAATGATGATAGCAGGTATTTTTCTAGCCGGGCTTCCATTTATCGTTCCTGCTCCGTATAGAGGTTATGCTATACTCACAATTTTTTTAGGAATGACGCTTGTCATTTTACCGAGTACGATTTACTTACTTATGAAAGACAGCAAGCAATCTACTCATATAAAAAGATAATAAAAAAATAGGAGGCTCCATACCTCCTATTTCATCTTTTCTATCTCAACTAAAATACCTTTCTCTATCCAGCCTTCTACTCCATCTCTTTTAACTAAATCATATCCCGAGCAGCTGTTATCAATGAGAGAAACAATGTCCCCTATGCTTACGCTTATTTGTGCACAAGAAATATCAGTTTTCACTGTGTATTCACCTGAATCAAGTTGCCTAATATATTCATTTTTCACAGAGAGTAATGTATTCGTTTCCTTTTGCTTACACATTGTGTAATCTTGCATCTTCTCCAGCGGCTCTATGTAATAGTACGGATATGTTACCCCGCCCTGCATTGTTGCATCAGCATGAAAATCTGCTATTACTTCATACTCTGGAAAATAGTCTACATATGTATAAGAAAACGTATCACCTGTTAGCTTCCTCTGAATGATAAATGCGTTTAATTGCCCTGCCTCTTTAATCGCATTTCCCCCATCAATTGCAATAATCTTTTTCTCCTGATCAATAACTGGATTGTTAGATGGGGCTTCATCAGAATAGTTCACAACAGGCCAATGACCGACAACTACATACTTATTTGATCTATGTAATTTATTGAAAAACTCCGGCATTGCTATCGCATTTTTTCGTTCTGTTTCTTTCCAATCCTCTCTATCTTCAAGGCCAGCATGTACAAAGATATAATCTTCTGTTTCAATCGCTGTTGGCAATTCTGTTAGCCACTTTATTTCTTTTGAAAAATGGCCCATCAATATGTTTTTCACTTCACGAATATCACTTTCTTCATTAACGGTAACGTTCAATTGCCCTAGCCACTCATTAAAAATTGTATTCTTTCGCGTACACAAATAATGTATTAGCGCAGGGTTTTCATTTACAAGTGCTTCAACTACAACTTCACAATTCCCTTCTATTACATAAACATTTGGCTTACTAACTACTAGATCCATCACATAGTTTACGACGCCAATACTATTTCTTCCTTTCTCACAAAGATCACCATTAATAATTAAATAATCCTCATCTTTAAAATTAACTTTATGTAGTAGTTCTTTAAAAAGATCTAATTCCCCATGAATATCAGAAATAATGATGGCTCTTACATCATTTGGTATCGATAATTTCTTTATTTTTTCCAAATATAAACGCCCCTAACATTCTCCAAATTCAACATTTCCTTGTTAAATTCTAATATTCGACAAATTATATTACTAGGCCTGTTCCTAGCTCAAATCTGGAAAAGAAAGTAGGTTCCATATATTTTCACACACGGAACCTACTTAGTATTATAACTCTTTATAAAAAGAATAGCTTACTTTATCATAGCCCTCTCTTTCATAAAAACGATGTGCATCCATTCTCGGAAACGCAGATGTAAGAACGATAGAGCTGCACCCTTTTTCTTTCCCCCATTTTTCTACATATGACAGCAGAACTTTACCATATCCTTTTGATCTGTGAGCTTCTGCCGTTACAAGGTCATACACGAAAACATGTTTCTCATTATAAAAGTTCGTACAAATCGCTACACCGGCTAGACTCACAACTTCTTCATCTTCATCCCGTAACGAGAGTAGTTTATAATTTTCTTCTTTCATTTTTTGAAATAAAGAACTCGCTTCTTCTCTTGAAAGTTTCGTTCGTAATTGCTGTAATACGGGAAATACATCATGTAAATCCTCTTCTGTTACTACTACTTTAATATTCATTATGATTCTCCCCTTACTATTTATAAAATTTTCTAAATGTTATATCATCATTATAGAAAGCGACTGCCCTTAGCTTAAGTGACAGTTCTATTCTTTTTTATAAGGCCAGTGTAAAGAGGAGCGTCTACGAATGAATCTTACTATCCCATTAGTATTACAAAGTAAAACACCCATTTACATACAGATTTGCGAATATATGAAACGAGAAATCTCTCATGGATCACTATGTGCCGGTACACGCCTTCCTTCTCACAGAAATTTAGCTATGCAACTTAATGTGAGCCGTATTACAGTTGAATCTGCTTATCAACAATTACTAGCTGAAGGGTATGTAGAAAGCAAACCGAAACGCGGGATTTTTGTTGCAGAAGTTGATATTGATGTCATTCAAAAGAAACAGCAAATTGCGTCAAACAGTGCTAACAATAAAGAAAACGAACAATATGATTATGATTGTAGTCAAGGGCTTATTGATCAAAAAGCTTTTCCGATAACAAACTGGAAAAGAGCAATACACGAAACTTTATTTCAGTATGAAAATGAATTATTTGCTAAAGAAGATCCACAAGGTGAGCTCGTTCTACGAGAACATATTTCAAAGTATTTATATCATGCTCGCGGGGTACATTCTTCACCTGATCAAATTATTATCGGAGCAGGTACGCAGCCTCTTCTTTGGCTACTCCTTCAACTACTTGGCCCAAAAAAAGAATACGGAATCGAAAACCCTGGTTTTCACCGTATACCTGCTATGATTCAAAGTTCTGGTCTTACCGTCCACCCCATCCCTTTAGATGATAAAGGGATTCATATTTCCGCTTTACGTGAATCGGGTTGCAATGTAGCATATGTCACTCCATCTCACCAATTTCCACTTGGAATCATTATGCCGTTATCTAGAAGACTCGAGTTATTAAAATGGGCGAATGATTGTAAGGGCTATATTATTGAAGATGATTACGACGGGGAATTCCGTTATATAGGAAAACCTATTCCTTCTTTACAAGGACTAGATACAAATGAACGTGTTATTTATATGGGAACTTTCTCGAAGTCTTTTTTACCTTCTTTACGAATGGGATATATCGTTTTACCCCCTCACCTTTTAAGCGTCTATGAAGAACTTGGTGGTATGTTTAAACAAACTGTTTCTACGCTGCAACAACTTACCTTTGCCACCTTTATTCAAAATGGTGATTGGGAACGTCATATTAACCGAAGTCGTACGTTATATAAAAGAAAACATATTTCTTTAATTAAATCTATTACAAACGAAATGGGGAATAACGTCCATATACTCGGTGAACAATCCGGACTTCATATTGTACTTCACGTTCATAATGGGATGAACGAACAAGAACTTATTCATGCAGCTGCAAAAGAACGTATTAAGTTATACCCTCTCTCCACATACGATTCTGTTCATAATGTAAGGGAGGAGTCGTATGTATTGTTCGGTTTTGGCAGTATTCCAGAGGATCGTATCGAAATTGTTGTCAAATTACTGAAACAGGCCTGGTTCGCTAAATAAGAATAGCTCCACGCAAGTTATACTTACGTGGAGCTATTTTTATTCACTATTTTTCTGATCTCGCTGCCCTTCCCGGACGTTTGACACCAGTTGTTTCTGTTGAATAGGAAGCTTCAATTATAGCAGTTGGATCTACAGAGAGAACGAGATCTTTCATTTTCGGATAAATGAAACGGTTTGTAATACAATAAATGATTCTCTTATGTTCTCCTAAAAAACCACCTTCTCCATGTAGATACGTAACGGATAATTGCAATTCTTTCATAAGTAGATCGCCTATTTCTTTATTTTTACCAGAAATAATCATAACGCTCTTTCCTTGATTAATACCATCTAATATGAAATCAATCATCTTCGTAACAATATAGAAGATTGCTAATGAGAACATCGCTTGTTCGATTGAAAATAAAATCGCTACAAATGTGAAAATAACTGCATTTACAGCAAGTAAAAATGTACTAATCGGTACTTTAAAATGTTTGTTCATCCAAACTGCTAACATTTCTGATCCGTCTATTGCTCCGCCCATTTTAACAACAATCCCAACGCCTATTCCAAACAGTACTCCGCCATAAAGTACAATTAATAGTTCAGAAGTTGTAATCGCCGGAAATGGTTTTAAATAGATTAAGCCGAGTGTTGTAACAACATTTGCATAAGATGTACGGATGAAGAACTTCTTCCCCATTACTTTTGCAGTAAAAAGCAGGATAGGAATATTAAGTCCTAAAAACACTCCGTAAAGCGGTAATCCAGCAACTTTATTTGCCATAATAGCAATGGCCGTTACACCGCCATCTACTAATCCATTAGGTGCTAAAATAAGTTCTAATGAACCCGCTACAATAATTGATCCAATTGTTAATAATACGTATTCAAATACTCTTTTCATTCATTACCCCCAAAACTTATGTATTTTCTTAGTATTATTTTAACGTAATTTTACTACTAATTCAAAGATATGAGTTTATATACACAAAAGTTTCACCTTTACAGTGATTTTTTATGTAATTTATTTATAGAAACACACTTACATATTACAGTAAGTGTGCTCCAAACATTTATTTAAGTTTTGAGTATGAATTCATTTTCATTTTTAATATTTCATCAACTGCCCTATTATACCCACCAGCATTTCGAAGTGACTCTCCAACTTTACGACTATTTTCCTTAAACGTTACATCATACGTTACTTTCTCTACAGCTTCACGTAACGATTCAGAAGTTAATTCTTTACGATTAAGCCTTATTCCAGCTCCTACTTCACTCACTCGTTTCGCAACTAAAGGCTGATCTCCTGTTACTGGAATTACAACTAACGGGACACCGTAATATAGTGCTTCGCTCGAACTATTCATACCACCGTGTGTCACGAATACATCAGCATGCTGTAATATTTCTAATTGCGGCACGTAATTATACAACTTAAAGTTATTCGGAATGTTTTCAAATTGATTTATATTTATCTTCTTACCAACAACTAATACGACTGTCGCTTCTACATCTTTAAACGCTTCAAAACATTTTCCATATAGTTCAGGTTGTTCATTAAAAACTGTTCCCATAGAAATGAAAATCAATTTTTTATCTTTTAAATCTACCATAGGAAAGCTACCTACTTCTTTACGCGTAGCAATTGATGGGCCGACGAACTTATACGATTCATCGAATACATCTGAACGGGGCTGGTATTCTTTTGAAGTATATACGATAGTAATATCACCAGGATGATTCATAATATCATACATACTATTACATTTCATTCCATACTGCCTATTCCATTTTTCCATTCCCGCTAAACAAGATTGATATAATGGATTCGTTTCGTCTACTTGTCTTGATTCTTGTTCATCATTAAAAGTAATGTACTGATTAAAAGCAAATGTTGTACAAGAAGAAACGCTAGGTAATTTTAAAACATTGGCTATAATACGTCCTACGGGAAAATGATTATCGTATATCAAGTAATCGTACTTTTCCCCTTTTGTTTCTTCTACAATTTGAGTCACAATACGCTCTGATGCTTCAATCATATGAGATAGCATCGTCAAAGGACTCCCACCTTCATTTACTCGTTCCATAATATTGATTTGAGAGAGGAAATTCTCAAACACTCGGAGTTCTGCACCTGTTGCTTCAATCTTCTTTCTATAATCTTCAATACAATACGAAACAACTGTCTCCCCTCGCTGAATTAACTCACTTACAATAGCTAAAGTCGGATTTATATGACCTTCTCCAGGGAAATTTATTACGAGTACATTTGCCATCATATTCTCTCCTATCTAATATTATTAATAATTAATTATATTAATTAATTTAAAACTATTATAAAGGAATCTATTCTACTTCTTTATATTTTTCTCTTCATTTTATTATTGAGAAATATTTTTCATAACCAACTTTATGATACTTATAAAAGAACGCTTAACTCTTCATTTACTGAAAATAAGAGATTTACATTCGGGTGTTTTTACAGATTTATCATCAGAAATATTATTTTGATAATTCATACAAAAGTAGAAAAATATAATTTTCACACTGATTTCTCACTATAAATTTATTTAAGTTCTATGTTGTCCTCATCATTATCCACTTGGAACAAATTCTGTTATATAATGAATTTATAGAATTTACAGAAAAAGGAGCAGCTTCATGCTACAACAACTATTCACTTCACCTATTTTATCTATTCAGGCTTTACACCCAGGTTATAAAGACCATGCAAGCGATGTGTTTCTCGTCCGAACAGAAGATGCAGAAGTCATCGTTCGTTCTTCTAAAATGAATGAAGAACCAAATAATGATTTTTGGTGGGGATGCAAAAACCTTTTTGGAATTGATCCACGGAACGTATATCATCTAGAAACTGTACATACATTGCTGCAAGAACATACTACTCTTCCCATCCCAACAATATTGGAAAAACATATTTTAAATGGCCGCGAATTCGTTGTGGTCGAAAAGTTAGTAGGTAACACAGTTCAATCTTTTATCGGGCAACCAGATACTACTTTATTCAGTCTAGGAAAAGGGCTTGCAGAAATACATAAATTTAAAGCCGATTACATAGGAAATGTGTCAGGCTCATTCCAAATTACACTTGAGGAATTCCAATCACACATTTTAAATGTGAGTAAAGAGCTTGTGAATATGTTTTATTCTGATAATGAAAGCATACAAAATGCATTTCCTACTTTTGAACAACAACTTTCTTCCTTACCAGCACCAAAGGAAGCGACGCTCGTTTTAATTGATATGGACCCTACTCAGTTTTTATCAGATGGTACAACTATTACGGGTTTAGTAGATACAGAAGCCTATGCAGTTGCTCCTCGAGAATTTGATTTTATCGGCTTAGAATATGTATTTACAGAAAAGGAAGCTCATGCTTTTAAACAAGGTTACGAAACCATTATGCCCATTCCTCGTCTTGAAGGATGTAGACCTCCCTATCGATATTTGTATCGATTATTATCTGTTCAGGGCAGTGTTGAGTTAGAAAAGTGGCTAAGTCATCCATCCTATTTTTAAATATGAATGTGAGGGATTATGAAATGTATATTGAACAAAAGAAATCTTTAACAGCAAACGAAATTCAGCAAATGAAAGATTTAGCTCATAATTGCGGGCAACACGATCAAATTGAATACTCGTCAGATTTACATATAAACTTTTTAACTACCCGTAATAAAGAAGAGATAAATGATTTTCTACTTTATGACGATACTCAATTAATCGGTGCATTAAGTATGTATGACTTTGAAAGACCGACAAAACTGGAGTTAATAGGGTTTGTTCATCCGAACTATAGGAAACAACATATAGGCACTACTCTTTTACAAACCGCAATGAAAGAAATACGAATAAGAGAGGCCGATGAAGCTCTTCTTATTATGAATGGGGATTCTGCTTCTGGGAAAGAATTTGCAAAACATATGAAGTTACCCTATTTATATAGTGAATATAGTATGGTGTTCAAAGCAAAAGAAGTGCAAAAAACAAAAGAGAATACTATACAGCTTACTTTTGCATCTTCAGAGTCACTTCTTGATCTTATTGAAATTTCCAGTAAAGCCTTTGGAGATTCAGCAGAAAATACCGCTACATGGTTACAAAAGATGATGAATTCGCCTTTCCATCAAGTTTACAGTGCACTTATCGATGAAAAAGTGATAGGAACGATTACAGTTTCTGAGCAAGAGCAATCTACTACACTATCAGGATTCGCCGTTCACCCTTCTTATCAAGGTAAAGGATATGGAAAAGATATTCTTAGTTATATGGTACATACCCTTATTACAGAAGGAGTATCAACAATTGAATTAGACGTCGAAACGAAAAATAATAATGCTTTAAAACTATATACACAATGTGGTTTTGAAATTAAAACGAAGCATGACTATTATAATGTAATGAATTTTGAGGTGAATACATATGTCTAAAAAACTAATTTATTCTAATTATGATATTTTTGCATCCATCTATAATAAGCATTGGGGGCATTATGCTGAACACGCCTATCTACTTTTGGAAAAACTCGTTTTACAATATGCACCACCACATTCTCATATTTTAGATCTTTGCTGCGGGACTGGTCACCTTACTAAGAAATTAATTGATAATAATTTTGTAGTAACTGGTATAGATGGTTCTGCTCAAATGATTGAATACGCACGTCAAAACGCGCCAGACGCAGCCTTTATCGTTGATGATGCTCGCTATTTCAATATAAATGAGCAATTTCAATATGTTATCTCTACTGGCGATAGCTTAAACCATATTTTGAAATTAGATGAATTAAAAATTGTTTTTCATAATGTTTACTCCGTATTACATAGCAAAGGTACATTCGTATTTGATATGAATATGGAAAAAGGCTTTCTTGAAAATTGGAGTGCTTCATTTCATATTTCAGCGGATGAACATGTTTGTACGATTGATTCAACATATGATAATGAAAATAAAAAAGCAGACATGAACTTTATACTATTTCAACATGACATAGATAATAATTGGATAAGAAGTGACTTTTCTTTTGAAGAAGCTTGTTATTCCAATGAAGAAATAATTTCTTCGCTAGAATCCGTAGGTTTTAAAGACATTCAATCACACGGTACAAATAGAGCATTTTTCATTTGTCAAAAATAAAAAAACTGAATCATAACGATTCAGTTTTTTCTTAATATATTTACAACAGCAGTCGTTTCATTATTTTCTTTATAAACACGTGGAATTCTTCTGTCTAGCATACATGTAACTTCATAGTTAATTGTACCTAACATATCCGCAATTTCTTCTACTGCGATGTTTTCTTCACCTTGTTTACCGTAGAATACTACTTCGTCACCAACTTGTACTGGCATTGCTTTTGAAACGTCTAACATGAGCTGATCCATACAAACACGGCCAATAACAGGTACTCGAACTCCATTTATTAATGCATGCCCTTTATTAGATAACTGGCGATTATAGCCATCAGCATAACCAATCGGTACAGTTGCAATCCATTCTTCACCAGTCGTTACATACGTATTCCCATAACTTACACCGCGATTCTTCTTCGCATGTTTAATATGAGCTACTTTTGATTTTAACGACAACGCAGGCTGTAAAGAAACAACTGCATGATCTACCTCTTTTGAAGGATACATTCCATAAATTCCAATACCTACACGAACCATATTTTGAAATGTATTGCTAAGTTCCATTGATCCTGCACTATTTGAACTATGAATATATGGGATATGGATTCCTAATTCTTTTGCAGCATTGACAGCTTTTTCAAATAAGCTTGTTTGCATATTCGTATATGATTTATCAATTTCATCTGCCGTAGAGTAATGTGTAAACATTCCTACTATCTCTACATACTCCATACGGTTTAATTCTGCTAAAAATGGTTTAACCTCTTCTTCTTGTAAACCGATACGACTCATTCCTGTATCAATTTTCACCTGAATTTGCGCTTTCTTTTGAAGGCGGTTTGCGATTTCATTTATACCTTTTAAATCTTCACTTCTATAAACGGTCATCATAACGTCATATTGAATTGCCTCTTCAGCAGCCGCTACTGATGTATAGCCTAAAATTAAAATCGGCACGTTTATTCCTGCTTCTCTTAACTCTATCGCTTCATCTACAAATGCAACTGCAAGCTGATTTATTCCTGCTTCAATAGCAGCTTTCGCAACTTCAACTGCCCCGTGACCATACCCATTCGCTTTTACAGCAGCCATCATTGCAATATTTTCATCATTCACACGTTTTTTAAATTCTTTTACATTATGTTTTACTGCATTTAAGTCCACTTCAACAATTGTATCTCTTCCATATTTCAAACTCATTGGTCTAACTCCTAACTCAATAATTGCATTCCATTCTATTTCACGTTTCATATGACCTTTTACAATATAATACTTTTCAATATGCTAGTCAAACTACTAGAATTTTCGGAATTTTGAGTATGATATAATACTCTTAAGAAATTATTATATACGGAGATGAGGAGAATTACAATGTTTGTTCACTCTGCCTTGCATCAACTACAAATTGCTGTTGATACTTCTATTCAAATGCTTAGCCAATACAATGAAGAAGATTTAAAAATATACCCCATTCACTCGAAGCGATCAGTATTCGAAATGTGTGCACATCTTTCTCTTATTTGCCATGCAGATTTACTCATTTTAAATGGTATTACGGAAAAAGAGTTACATACCTTTTATTTCGAACATACACCGGAAACAATTGCGTACATGCAACAAATAATGATTGAAGGATACAATCTTCTCTCTAAAACATTTCTTTCCTATTCCCCAGAAGAATTAGCAGAAGTTATGACTGCCTATTGGGGTGTTTCTTATTCTCGATTTGAATGGTTACTTGAAATTCTTTCGCATTTTTATCATCATCGTGGGCAAGTTCATATTTTATTATGTGAGCATACGAAAGATCCTCGCATTCCTTTATTTGAGTGATTTTCCACTCATTCATTATCCAATCTACATATCATCAAATACGTGTTCATCATTTATAAATAGAGAAGCTATAAAACCAATAAAAAGTATCATTCCTAATAAAATAAACGTTTGAGCATAACTTCCTATTTTCATAAGATAAATAGAAATGATGGGTCCTATACTAGTACCTAAAAATAAAATAAAAGTATAAATGGAAACTGCTATTCCCCTTGCTTTTCCTCCTAATTGGCCTACAAGAGAAACTAAAGACGGAACTGATATAGCAATACCTATTACAAAACAGACACTCATTATGACAAGTAGAGGCAGGTATGAAACAAAACCCATTGCACTTAGACTAATAATAGCGACCAACAATCCCCCCTGAAGAACTTTCCTTACTTCGAACCTCTTTGTTAAACGACCCGCAATCGGTGACAGCAACATACCAAACAGCCCTGCTAAGCGAAAATAAAGGATTTGTTCTGCAGTTAAAGTGTAAATAGGAGAGCTCAAATAATTCCCTAAAACAGTAAACATATTAACAAAAGCCATTAATAAAACAAATGCAATCATATAGCTCATTACTAAGCTTTTATGTGTAAAAACTTTACCCATTTGTTTAATTGGTCCCAAAATATCAGTATAGGATTGAGATGTCTCTCCTTTCGGAAGAGAATAATGAACCCATACAGCAGTAATCATATAGACAATGCTAAGAAGAAAGAACACCATATGCCATCCAAAATGCTGACTAACAACCGTACTGATTACCTGCCCTACAATTCCAGCTACTAAAAAACCGGTACTAACAAATCCTATTGTTGTAACCTTTTTTTCTACTGGAAACATTTCTACAACGTAGGCTAACGCTACCGGAGAAAATGTAGCTGCTGCGATACCCTGTAATCCTCTAAGAATAACAAGCCAAAATAAACTCCCTACAAACCCTAAGGAAAAAGAAATAATCGACAGAGCAAGTAATCCAATGAAGATCACTTTTTTTCGCCCATATTTATCAGAGATTGCCCCAAATAACAAACAACCTATAGCAAAGCCAACAGAAAATATACTGCCTGTAGCTGCAGATTGTGCTAGTGAAGCATTAAAAAGGTCTGAAAATAGAGCAATTAAAGGGATTGTTACATATAAGCTAGACATAACTACCATACCCGACCAACATAATACAACGGTCATTATTGTGTAATTCTTTTCACTATTTATTTCCTTTCCTATTTCCATCATAATATCTCTCCCTTATTATAATTTTTTTATCCACTTAAAACCTCTAAAGTACGCAAAATGGCATTTCTTTAACTGCTACTCGTTTTAAAAAATATGACTGTTCCTAAAGTTAGTTAAACATATAATAAGGTAAGCTAATTATATTCCCAAATAAATAAGTTGATCCTCATAATCAACTTATTTACCTACCTTCTCCTAATTTCACCTGCATAGTTACTTGCATTTTATTTAATAGCTTCTCTAAAACTTGACGCTCTTCTTGATTAAAGTCGTCAACTAACGAAGCGCAAGATAACCAAAAAGTTGGTAAAGATCGCGTAACTAGTTCTTTTCCTTTCGGGGTAATTTTCACTTTTAATCTTCTTCGATCTTCAGAATGATGGAATCTTACAATTAACTCTCGTTTCTCCATCCAATCTAATAAACCAGTGACAGAAGCACGTGTTATCCCTAATCGACTCGCAATATTCGAAGGACTCATATTCACTTCTTCCCCATTTGATTCCATTTCACGCAAAATAAACAACAGTAAAAAATCTAGTTTACTTTCCGAAATACCAAGCGGAGCTAAATCTACGTCAACAGCATCAAGAACATTATCAGACGTCCATAACATTAACAAACCAAGTTTTGCTGCGATTGGATCCGTATCCGCTGATGCTGTCTTTTTTATTAGCTCTGCATACGGCCCAATCCCTAAAGGAAGAGAATCATTTTTCGAATTCATTCATCTTCACTCTCCTTTCCTTTTAGTTAATTAGCTTACCTAATTACTTTTTCATTATACTCGCATTTTTCCTTTTATTGCAAGAATATTGTTAGACAAAAAAATCCTGCAATTCAAACAGGATTTTACAAACTGACTATCTATTATTTTTAAATCATACGAAACTTCTTTAAGGCAAAAGAGATACCACCTTCACTTGATTTCTTTGTAACGAAATCAGCTCTTGTTTTTAACTCTTCTCCACCATTCCCCATCGCAATCCCTAATCCTACATACTGCAACATCTCAATATCATTTCTACCGTCACCAAAAGCAACCGCTTCTGATTTACAAATGTTTAAGTGATCCAATACCTTTTGAATAGCAGTTAATTTTGATACTTTCTTATCTTCCAATACATTTATGACATAGCCATGAAAACGTTCAAATGTAAGCATTGGGTATTTTTCAATAAATTTTTGAGCTTCTATTTCATCCGCATACAGACATAGACAATAGACGTCTTCTGACAAATCCCTGCTTTTTTCAGGATACTTCCCTAAATGTAACGTCTCGCTAAGCGCTTGCATTACGCGCTCATTATCCCTGGCTATTCCATTCATTACAAATTCCTCTGTGAAATAAGAAATACCGTGACCATGTAATTCAGCAAACCCCGATATATCATGAATGATTTCACTTGAAAGTACTGATTTATGTATAACTGTTTCTCCACGCTTGATATGTGCACCATTTGCAGAAATAAACGTATTTATACCTAGTTCCTTAAATTGCGAGCATAAGCTATATGGTCTCCCTGTAGTAACAACTACATGAATCCCTTTATCTATTAATCTTTGTATCGCTTCTTTTGTACTGTCGTGCATACTTCTGTCAATCTCACTTAAAAGCGTACCGTCAACATCAAAAAACACTACTTTATACATAGGTTTTTACATCCCGTCCAAATGATTCGTATCATTAATGAAATGTATCGTTTTTTGTTCACCATCAATTTCAATTAAACTTATTCCCGTATCTCCCATTTTAAAATAATAATCCATTGAAATTGGCATTTTGAAAAACGCACGTAATAGACTATTTATTACACCACCATGTGCAACGATTGCAATTCGGTCATATGTATTCTCTGTCACGATTTTAGAAAAGATGCCTTCTATTCTCATTCTAAATTCAATAAATGATTCCCCGTTTTCAAATCGATCATGAAGAAACTTTGGCTCTGGATATTTTTTTGCCTCTTCAAATGATAAGCCAGCTTGTACCCCATTATTAAACTCCATTAGTTCCTCTTCTAATTGAATTGGGCATCCAATTCCTTCTGCTAATGTTTCACCAGTTTCACGAGCACGTTTTAATGTACTTGCCCAAATGAAATCTGGCGGAAAATCTGCTTTCACTTTCTGTACAAGTCTTTGCACTTGCTGCCTTCCCTTTTCTGTTAATTCAAAGTCAGCTCGTCCTTCATGTACGTTTAAGATATCAGCTTCTGATTCTCCGTGGCGTATTAGTAGTATTTGCATGTTTATTCCCCCTTATCTCCTTAAAACCAAGACTAAATTTTAACATATTATTAAAACTTTTCAAAATAATAAAAGCAATTTTCATTCATATAAGAATGAAAATTGCTTTTATTACTAACTAACTTTCTTTTAAACTAGCTTTAGACTTTCCTCCTACTCCCCAATGCGAACTCGGGATTTCATTCACCAGAACACGCACTCTTTCAACATCTACATCTAAGTTTTTCGCAACCGCCTCTGTAACATCAAATATTAGATTTTGAATTTGCTCCTTCTTTCTACCTTCTATTATTTGAATTTGTATAATGGGCATTTTATCTCTCGCTTTACCTTTTATTCACAAAACATCGCTATACTTCCTAAATCATCAAATTGTGCAATAATAGAATCTCCTGCTTTGAAAGCAATCGCTTCTGATAATGCTCCACTTAATACAATATCACCTTTCTTTAACCCTTCATTTTGTAAACCAAGTTTGTTTACCACCCAAGCAATCGCCTCTGCTGGATGTCCCAGTACAGCTGCCCCCGTTCCAGTTGTAGCAATCTTACCATTCTTCGACATAACCATCCCTACATTAGCTAAATCTATATCTTTAACATCAATCCACTTACTTCCTAACAAAAATTTTGAAGATGAACAATTATCTGCTATTACGTCAGGTAATGTAAATTTGAAATTTAAATACCTACTATCAATAATCTCTAAAGCTGGCGCAACATATTTTGTTGCCTTTAATACATCCTCAGCTGTCACATTCGTCCCTTGTAAATCCTCATCCATTAAAAAGGCAATCTCTGGTTCTACTTTTGGATGAATGAATGTTTCGTATTGTAATGGCTCCCATTCAAACGCTAACATATCTTCCAACAAATATCCGTATATCGCTTCATCAATACCCATCATTTGTTGTTTTGCCTTACTTGTTAATCCTAGTTTTACCCCAACTCTTTTAGAACCTTCGTTCATTTTTTGTTCAATTAAACATTTTTGCAATCTATATGCGTCATCCACCGTTAAATCCGGATGCTTATCTGTTACTTTCACTACTTCTTTTCTATCTTTTTCAGCCTGAAGTAAATAGTCAACAATTTCTAGATCTGCTCCTTTTACTAAAGCCATCTTTTACACCCCCATTTTTATCTTTGCTAATTCTGCCGCGACATCTAAAATCATATCCTCTTGTCCACCAACTACTTTTCTTTTCCCAAGTTCTATTAAAATATCACGGGCGTCTACACCAAAACGCTTTGCCGCTCTTTCAGCATGTAATAAAAAGCTAGAATATACACCAGCATATCCCATTACAAGACTTCCTTTTTGAATTTCTTGCGGTGCTGGCAATAAAGGTGCAACAACATCCTCAGCTAAGTCCATCATCTTATATAAATCTATATCTAGCTTATATCCCATACGATCTAAAACAGCGAGTAATACCTCTGTTTGGGCATTTCCAGCTCCTGCGCCAAGGCACCGCACGCTTCCATCAATACGTGTCGCACCTTCTTCAATTGCCACCACTGTATTGGCTACTGCAACAGACAGATTATTATGACCATGGAAACCAATTTCGACATTTAAAGATTGACGTAATGCTCGAATACGTTCACGTACTTCGTGAGGCAATAAAGCACCCGCTGAATCCGTTACATAAATCGCCTCAGCACCATAGTCCTCCATAAGCTTTGCTTGTTCTACTAACTTTTCAACCGGTGCAGAGTGTGCCATCATTAAAAAGCCACACGCTTCCATACCTAACTCACGCGCAAATTGGATATGTTGTGCTGAAACATCTGCTTCTGTTACATGCGTCGCTACACGAACAAGTTTCGCGCCAATATTTGCAGCTTGCTTTAACTCATGAATCGTTCCAATACCAGGAATTAACAAAACAGCTACTTTAGCTTGCTTACACTCATCTACCGCTGCTTCAATCAACTTCATTTCATTAACTAATGACTTTCCATATTGTAATGTGGAGCCTCCTAAACCATCTCCATGACTCACTTCAATATAATGCATACCAGCCTCATCTAATGCTCTAGTTACAGATCGAACTTGTTCTTCTGTAAATTGATGTTTCATTACATGACTTCCATCACGTAAACAAACTTCCGTTATTTTCACTGGCCTTTCACTATTTCGCCTCATTCATTACACCTCTTTTCTTCTCTGAAATGATCCGCATTGCAAATTCTTCACCTACTTTTAATGCCGCTGCCGTCATAATATCTAAATTACCAGCATAAGGAGGAAAGTAGTCTCCAGCTCCTTCAACCTCTAAAAATACAGTCACACGATTCCCATCAAACATCGGCTCTTGTTTTAGAGAATAACCTGGAACGTATGCCCTAACTACTTCAACCATCTTATGAATTGCTTCACGAATAGAATCCTCATCCATATACTTAACTTCACAATATACTGTATCTCTCATTAAAATAGGAGGCTCCGCAGGATTTAATATAATAAGTGCTTTCCCATAATCTGCTCCGCCAATTTCTTCAATTCCACGCCTCGTCGTAATTGTAAATTCATCAATATTTGCCCTTGTACCTGGACCTGCACTTAAACTTGAAATAGTTGCAACTATCTCTGCATATGTAACATTTGCCACTTTATTAATCGCATGAACAATTGGAATCGTTGCTTGTCCTCCGCACGTAATCATATTAACGTTTTGCTTATCTACAAAATGATTATTTCGGATAGCAGGACAAACGAACGGTCCGCATGCAGCCGGAGTTAAGTCAATTACTATTTTCCCAAGCTCTCCTAATACTTTTGCATGATAACTATGTGCTTTAGCTGAAGTTGCATCAAATACAATATCAGCTAAACTTGGATTATCAATCATTGCTTGTATTCCATTATCAAAAACCTCGTATCCTGCTTCTTTTGCTCGCTTTAAACCATCCGATTTTGAATCTATTCCAATTATGGCATTTAGCTCTATGACTTCACTTTTTCTTAATTTATACATTAAATCCGTACCAATATTACCCGATCCGATAATAGCCGCCTTTACTTTCTCCACATTTATCCCCCCCTTTTTTCAACGCTTTAATCTATATGAATGTTACAGAAACCGATCCAAGTAAACCGAAATCAGCTCGAATGTTGTCTTCACTTTGAACTGAAACAGCACCAGATAATGCGCCAGGTAAAATTAGTTCCCCTGCTTTCAATCCAATATTAAATTCATAAAGCTTATTAGCTAACCAAGCAATAGCTTGTGCTGGATGGCCTAATGCAGCCGCGCCAGCCCCCGTTGCAATTAAACTATTATTTTTATAAAGTGTCATTCCAGTTGTACGTAAATCTACTTTATCGATGCTAGAGAATGTATGACCAATTACAACTTTCGCTGATGAGCCATTATCCGCTACTGTATCAGCCAGTTTAATTTTCCAATCAACAATGCGACTATCAATTATTTCAAGTGTAGGTACAACATACTTTGTTGCCATCAGTACATCAATGTATGTAATATTAGGCCCATTTAAATCTTGCTCTAACACAAACCCTATTTCTGCCTCTATTTTTGGGGATACAAAGGACCTCATTGAAACTTCACTACCACTTTCTATCTTCATATCATCTAGTAAATGTCCATAATCCGGCTCATTTACTCCAAGCATTTGTTGCATTGCAACACTTGTAAGACCAACTTTCTTGCCAATTATGCTACGTCCACTCTCTAACTTTCTCCCTACAACTTCAAGTTGAATATTATAAGCATCCTCAACAGATAAATTATCATATCTCTCAGTAAAAGGAAGTATCCCTACACGTGAATTTTCAGCTTGTACTAGTTCATCGGCTAATTCTCTAATTAACAATTGCTCTCACCTCATTTTTTAATTTATATATCCCTAAATATTCACATTGTAACTAACCCCCATCTATCTACTTTATTTCCATAAATATTAGATGGGAGCTCTTTGTACTTTAAGTTTAAACATCACCTTTATAATTTCATCGTTACTGTCTTAGCTTCCGTATAAAATTCAAAACTATGACGTCCACCTTCTCTACCAATCCCGCTTGCCTTCGAGCCTCCAAATGGAGTACGTAAATCCCGAACATACCAACAATTAATCCATAGTAAGCCTGAATCAATTTGTGAAACCACTCGTTGCGCTCTTCTAAGATCATTGGTCCAAACAACTCCAGCTAGTCCATAAATGGAATCATTCGCAATGCGAATTGCATCCTCTTCCGTTTTAAACGGAATAACAACTAGAACTGGACCAAATATCTCTTCTTGCGCTACACGCATACTATTATCAACATCATATAGAATAGTAGGTTCATAAAAATTCCCTTCTACTAAACTCTTAACTCTTTTTCCACCATAGGCTAATTTTGCACCTTCCGAAATTCCTATTTCTACATAGCGATTAACCGTTTCTAAATGAGATTTTGATACTAGTGCTCCCATATCTGTATCTTCAGAAAGAGGGTTTCCAACTTTTATTCTTTGTACAGCTGCTACAAATTTTTCTAAAAACTGTTCATATACACTTTCTTGCACAAGTAATCTCGAACCAGCTAAACAAATTTCTCCTTGGTTCCGATATATAGCTTCAATCGATCCTTGTACCGCTTCATCTAAATCCACATCTTCAAATACGATATTTGCTGATTTTCCTCCTAATTCTAATGAAACAGGGATTAAATTCTCTGCTGCATTACGCATAATTGTTTTTCCTGTATTACTTTCTCCAACAAATGAAATTCTTCTTACAGCTGGATGTGTAGTCATTGTTGTCCCAACAGTACTCCCTGGACCTGTAATAATATTAAGTACACCTGGTGGTAATCCTGCATCATTAGCAATTTCACCAAGCATAACTGCACTTAATGGAGTATAAGAGGCCGGTTTGACAACAACTGTATTACCAGAAGCAAGCGCCGCTGATGCTTTCCACGTCATTTGCATAAATGGCAAATTCCAAGGAATGATTAAACTTGTCACTCCCGCTGGAGCGTACTTTGCATATGACATAAAATTATGTTTGTCATAGTGCTCGTGCACCATATATTTAGCCATTTCAGCAAAGAAGCGAAAGTTATGAGCCGCGCGTGGTATATCGAATCCTTTACTTTCCTTAATTGGTTTTCCAACATCCAAAGTTTCTATATACGCTAGTTCATCCACACGTTCCATAATTAAATCCGACATTTTGCATAAAATATCCGATCGTTCTTCAACAGGCATTTTACTCCAAATGCCGCTTTTAAATGTTCGTTCTGCTACATCAATTGCTCTTTTTGTATCCTCTTCATTTGCCTTCACTACAGAAGCTAACTTTCTATTCGTCGCTGGATTGAACGTATCAAACGTTTCACCACATATAGAATCCACATATTGTCCATCAATAAACAATTTCGCATCTTTTACTTTCATTTTGTCAGCTAATAATTCTTTGTTCACCGTCTTTACCCCCTACTCCTCAATTTCTAAAACCATCTCAATTTCAATTGTTGTGTTATTAGGTAATTGAGCCATACCGACTGCAGAGCGGGCGTGTTTTCCCTTTTCTCCAAAAATCTCTACTAATACATCCGATGCCCCGTTCATTACTTTTGGCTGATTGATAAAATCCTCCGTACTATTTACAAAGCCAAGCAACTTTACAACTCGTTTCACCTTATTTAAATCACCTAGTTCATTTCTTACAACACTTAATAAATTCAACATGGATTGTCTCGCTGCTTTATATCCATCATCAATCGATATATCCTTTCCTAATTTCCCGTGATACTCATCTACACCTTGTCCAGCAGTAAATAATAAGTTACCTACCCTTACACAACTAACATAATTTCCAACTGCTGGGCGAATAGCTGGTAGTATAATTCCCAACTCTCCTAATTTATCCTCAGGTGTTTGTACTCTCTGCATATGCTACACCTCGTTTTTTTATATCAATATTTAAAAATTCAGCTGCATTTTCCCCAAGCATTGCTGCTTTTTGTTCCTCGGATAAACCAGATGTTTCATCAATCACTCTACCCGGATCAATTTCTCGCAATAAAAATGGATAATCCGAACCCATGAAAATCTTTTCATGCCCAAATCTTTCAATCATATATTTCAAATTCATAGGATCATAATTTAAAGAGTCAAAATAAAATTTCTTTGCGTAATAACTAGGAGGATGTGTAGTCAAACGTAAATGAGGCCATACTTTCCAGCCTTGATCTAATCTTGGCAAAATATATGGAAAAGATCCGCCGCCATGCGCAAAACAAACTTTTAACCGTGGAAACTTTTCCATTATTCCACTACATATAAGTGTAGCTGCTGCAAGCGCCGTTTCACTTGGCATACCGACTGTATACATAAAATTATGGTGTGGCATTCTATCGCGTCCTAACGTTTCCCACGGATGGATAAAAATTGGAACTTGCCACTTTTCAGCCATTCGAAAGAATTCAATAAACGATGGATCATCTAAATTTTTACCATTTACGTTTGTACCAATTTCAATACCATGTAAATTTAATTCCGTTATGCAACGTTCCATTTCACGAATTGCAGTTTCTCCATCTTGCATCGGAACCGTTCCTAATCCTACAAAACGATCTGGATGTGCTGAAACTGTTTCTGCAATAAAATCATTTTGAATACGTGCCATACTTTCGGCTTCCTCTGGTTTTGCCCAATACGAAAATGTAACAGGGATTGGCGATAAAACTTGAATATCTACACCTTCCCGGTCCATATCTTCAATTCTTTTCTTAGGGCACCATACTTGGTCTGTCACATCACGAAAATTTTTCCCTCCAACCATAATACTTGCACCACATGTACAAGTCCGATTTAACATTGGCCAGCGACCGCCACCAAACTTCTCTTCAAAATCTGGAAAAGTTTCAGGAATAATATGTGTATGAAAATCTATTCGCACTTCCATTCCTCCACTTCTTCTGGCATAATGTAACCACAGTTTTTACATGCTCGAATTTCCTTATTTGAATTAAAACTATGAATTGCTTCTTTTACTTGTTTTTCAATATCATTTAATTGAACACGTACACGATGCATTTCATGATTACACTCGTCACAGAACCAAACGAAATCTTCAAGTTCTCCTTGGCTACGTTTTCTTTCAATTACTAGCCCAAATGTGTTAGCAACGCGGTGTGGTGAATGTGGTACCATAGCTGGCAGCATAAATACATCCCCTTCTTTTACTGTGACAACTTCCCGCTTACCTTCCTCTGTAATACATTCCACATAACATTCACCTTTAATTTGATAGAAAAATTCATCTGAAGGATCTACGTGGAAATCACGTCTTCTATTTGGACCACCTAATATCATGGCAATAAACTCTGAATCTTGCCAAATCACTTTGTTATTTACTGGTGGCTTCAATAACTCCTTATTCTCATCAATCCATTTTAGTAAATTAAAAGATTGCAATGTTTTAGACATATTATTTCCTCCTCATGATTCCTTTTTATTTATATCGTTTTAAAAGACCAACCGAGTAAAGAGCTAGACTTTTGCAAGTCCCCACGATAGACATAATCTCTAATTCTCGTTGAAGATATTCGCTCACCTTCATCACAGCAAACATCTTTCACTATAGAAATGTTGAAGTGTTCTCTTAGCAACTCAATATCTCCCTCACGATTTTTTCCAAACTTAAAATCTTGACCAATAAAAATTTCTACGGGGCTTAACCTTTTTATATCTTGTATAAAGCAACTCGCGCTTTTTGTTATATAAGACTCATCAAACCGAATTACAATCACATGTTCAACACCAAGGTTTTGAATACGTTTCACCTTCTCATCAATAGGCGTTAATACTTGCGCTCCTTGAAAATATGAGCGTGGTGGTGGATCAAATGTATACACAACATTTGTTATCTTTAATGCCGTTGCCTTCTCAACCGCATTTTTAATTACAGCTTGATGACCTTTATGCACACCATCAAATGCTCCAATTGAAACAATAGATTTCGTAAATTCAGGGATACACTGCTCATGTATATAAATGATACTCATCTCTTTTCTTCTAAAGTTAAATTTCCAAATAACCAAATTCCTTGGAAATCAAATTTGCCGTATTCATCACACTTTGAATTATGATTTCACGGTTACTTCCTTGCATATACGATATAGGTCCAACAATATTAAGCGCCGCAATGGTTCTCCCAGTATAAGATCGAATAGGCGCTGCAATCCCATACAGTCCATGCTCATTTTCGTTATCACTAATTGAATAACCTTGTTTACGAATCTTCTGTAACTCTGTCTGGAATTGTTTGACGCAAGTAATTGTATTAGGCGCTCTTGGTAAAAGCCCTTTCTCTGAAGTATATTCTAAGGAAGATGAATTAAATGAAAGCAGTACTTTCCCTGTGCTTGTACAATATGCAGGTTCTCTTGATCCAACATGTGTTGAAATTTGAACGGACTCCTTTGACGAAACTTTCAATATAAATACAACATCACCACGATCAAACATACCGATATGCACAGTACCACTAAAATTTCTTACAAGCTCTTCAACAAGTGGAATGGCTCCACTATAAATCTCTTGCTGAAACATGACTTGATTTCCCCACTCTAACAATTTCCAACCTAATCTATATTTTCTTTGCTCATCTTGTATGAGCATTCCTTCTGCACACAACGTACGAACAAGATGGTGAACCGTACTTGCATTCATATTTAGCTTTTCCGCTATTTCCGAATTACCTAGAACTGGTTCATCACTCGTAAAACAATTTAGAATTTTGCAAATTTTACTGATAGAAGCGATCAAATCATTTACCTCCCCTATTCCAGTTACAGTTCTCAAGTTTTAGATATTGTTAAAAATATAAGAAGATTTACATCCTAACAGTAAAATTCTTGTTTTCCTCTATTGCTCCTTCCTTTTTAAACAAAAATGTAAGCGTGAACATTTTTGTTTAACTTAAGGCTCCTTCAGATGAACTCGATTGCAATGCATTGTTCACAAGTGAAAAAGTTTGTTGTTTTTTGTACGCATTATAAAACATTCCCATTTTACGCACCGGATCTCCAGAATAATAACGCTCATATTGTAATAACCGTTGTCCAAAAGCCTCACCACATAAGTCCCATGCTAATTTAAATAAACGAACCCGTTCCTCAGAAGATACTCCTTCACGCCCGATATAATATTTTTGCATATCATCTTGAATCTCGGGGTTCATAAAATCAGCACCTGTCGGTGACATTAATAATCCACCAGCACCTATTGTTTGAATAATCTCAATAGCACGCGGGTACATCTTAGGTAATAAACTGCGTATCGTATCAAGCGGCAACCTCGCAGGAATAACTTCTCCATATGAATTCGTTTCATACTCATATTCAGCTACTTGCAGGAGAGCGCGTATCGTTTCAACATCTTGCATAAGCTCTGCTAACTGGTTTTGTACATTTAAAAATCCATCTACTCCAATCGAATCTGCTAATTTCATAGCTACTTCAGCTGCAAAAGATAGTTTTACTAACCCTCTTACCCCAGATTGATGGGCTGGTTGATGACCAATTCCGGTTTTAGGATACAATTGATTCCCAGCTTCCACACTTTGATAAATAAATACTTTATCCCACGGGATAAACACATTATGAAATACTAGTAATGCATCCATTTCCTCAAATCTTGATGCAAGTGGGTGATCAAATAAAGATCGTTTTCCATCTTGCATTGGCTCACGACATAGAATTCTTAGACCTGGTGCGTCAATTGGAACTGCAAAAGAAATTGCATGACGTTCATCACCTGGCTTAAAGCTTGGATAGGAATATATTATTACCTCATCCGTAATCGGCGCCAGTGTCGCTAACATTTTAGCACCACTAACATACATCCCTTCCGCTGCTTCACTTACTACCCCTAAATGCATTGTTTCATCTTCTTGTTGATGGGAAGCCTTACTCCGATCATTTTGTGGATTAATAATTGCGTGTGTTAAAAACAAATCATTATCCCTTATATGTTTATAATAATTTTTTATATTCGCTCCCCATTCTGGATTAAACTTCTCAAAAAACCACGAATTACTTGCCATCGAAGTAACCGTTACATTTAAAAAATCAGGTGTTCTACCCATTAAACCATAAGTAGCTTTTGCCCACACTTCAAATAATTCACGGCGTACTTTTAAATCCTCATAATTTTTCGGTACTAAAAATGCATTTGATACCCTTTCTCCTGTCTCTTCGCATATATGAGTAATCTTATCTTGATATTCTGGATTGTGCTGCATATCATATAAGTTCGCAATTTGTAAAATTGGTTCACGAAAAACATCTTCATTTACTACATCCGTTACTTTTCTTCCTCCAATCCAAATTTCAGGATTTCTTTTTCTCAATCCTTCAATATACTGTTCCCCTGTTCTAATTGCCATTCTTTCCCCTCCGATTTCCAATAATAATATACTAAAAAGTGTAGAAACTTCACTAGATGACTGAATTTTCAATCATTATACCAATTTTATTTTTTACAGATTCTCCTTTATTTCATATTATGAAATCTTAAAAATTTTTTAGTGCATATGAAAAAGGAAGGGTTTCCCGTCCCTTACTCATTTAATTTATAAATTAATACAATGATAAAAAATAAAAAGAGAAATGGCATCCCATTTCTCTTTTTCATTCTTATTGTTCTTTTGGTGTATCTGAAGAAGGCAATTTCTTCGCTTGTTTTTCTTTAAAGATTTCTCCAATTGCTCCAAGAGTACCAAGTGTTTCAATTGCATTAGACGGAATAAAGACTTTATTTGCTGGTCCTTTCGCAACCTCAATCAATGATTCAAATGATTTGTAAGCAAGTACGCGTTCATCTAAATCTGCTGCACGAAGTAATTCAATTCGATTTTGTTCTGCTTTTGCAATTTCCTCAATCGCTCTTGCTTCCCCTTGCGCTTCTAGTTCTTTTGCTTCCTTTATACCTTCAGCTTCTCGAATACGTGCTTCTTTATCACCTTCAGCCATTAAGATTTTACTTTGCTTTTCACCTTCAGCACGAAGAACTTTATCTTGTTTTGCAGCTTCAGCTTCTAAAATAATCGCACGTTTATTACGTTCTGCTTTCATTTGTTTTTCCATCGATGCTTGCACATCTTTTGGCGGATTAATATCGACAACTTCAACACGTTCAATACGTACGCCCCATTTTTCTGTTGCTTCATCAAGTGCTAAGCGAATTTCTGTTGAAATTTTTTCACGACCAGATAACGTTTCATCCAGTTCCATTTTACCAATAATTTGGCGCATCGTTGCAGAAGTAATGTTACGAACACCATATTCATAGTTCGAAATACCATATGTCGCAAGTTCTGGTTCCACAATTTGATAGAAAATAATTGTATCAATTTCTACTTGTACATTATCTTTCGTAATTACCTTCTGCGGCGGTACATTCGTTTGCTGAATACGCAAGTCATGATATACACGAACGCGATCCACAATTGGTATTAATAAATTTAATCCCGGCTGCATAATACGTTGAAACTTACCAAATCTTTCAACAACCCCAACTTTTTGCTGTGGAATAATTTTAATTGTTAATGCGATAAATGTAACAACAATTAGTGCGAAAATAATCGTTAATGTCAATGCTACTGCCATATTTATTCACTCTCCTTTTTCACTTGTAATATAGTACTATTCCTCTTTATAACAATAACCTTTTCTCCAGCATCAATTGGATCATCTGCAATAGCTGTCCAAGTATCTCCATCCACCTTCACAATACCATTTGTCTCATTTGTAATCGCTTGCATAATGATACCTTTTTTACCAACAAGCATATCTACTGTATCAGTAAAACCTTTTGCTTCTCGAAAGTTTTTTGAAATTCTTTTCGTGAAGAAAGTCAATGTTAAACTGACAATCGCACCAGCAATGACTTGTAACAGTAATGCTTCAGGAACAAACAAAGCAATAAGACCTCCGACAACAGCTCCAATTCCAAGCCACAGCATGTAAAACGTAATCGACAACATTTCCGCAATAAATAAAATACCAGCTATTATAAACCAAATTACCCAAGCAGCCATATACAACCCTCACTTTCTTTCTCATTTTCTATATGTATATGAAGAAAAGAATGGTTTATCCGCCCTTTCTTGTATGTGGGCGCTTACTACAAGCTATTGTACATATTCACTGTTATAATGAGTATTATTAAAATACTATATTAATATATTCTTCATTATACATGAAAATCCCTTTCAAAAAGTGACAAAAAATTAAATTCTTTCACAATTCCAACTTTCAAATTATAATTATTCTAAATATTGGAATGTTTTTCCTCAGGAAGGTTGTGTACTTATTGCAAAATCGTTCACTAATTTACTATTTAGGCTCTAAAATATGCATTACTCTTGCTGACATCGTATACATCATGATTATTACAACCCATATGTATATCACAACGAAATCAGCTACATTAACTGCTCTGTTTCCATTACTCCAGGTCATAACTAATCTTATAGCAAATACATCTGCACCACTTATAATGAATCGTTTTTCATCTTATTCCTTACTTTTTATACTACAATGGACAAAAACTGCTCTCTTATTTTTATTAATGATAGTATTCCCGGCCCTTTCCTCAAATATTGTAGCACTATTCACTTTCATTTTTTTCATTTCTTTATGTAGTGGCTGGAGCGCACCATTATTATACGGTATCCTTCCTCGCCTTACACCAAAAGAAAAATTAGTAAAAGTAAATAGTATTTTTTCCTTTTCCACACAAATTGCGCAAGCCGCTGCTTATTCATTTACAAGTTTTATTGTTCTTCTTATCGGCGCTACTTCTACACTCATGATGAATAACATATTGATGATTTTTGGGTGTGTTGCACTACACGTTTCATTACATTCCATACATAATGAACGAGTAATAGAGCCTTCTTCTTCAAAAGGCGCTGCTTTATTGGAAGGTTGGAAACTCTTATTTCAGAACCCGTCTCTCCGTACCGTTACATGTATGGACTTAATTGAAACTTTCGCAGGGACGATATGGATTGGCGCTATTACGATGGCTTATGTAACGACTGTCCTTCATAAAGGCGAAGAATGGTGGGGATATATTAATACAAGTTATTATGTTGGGACGTTAATTGGCGGGATATTAGCATGGAAAATGAGTACATACATTCAATACAATTTAATACGCTCCATGGCGATAGGCTCTCTTATGTTTAGTATTCTTACATTTTTATATGGTATGACAAGTAGCGGGTTTATTGCGCTTTTTCTATGCATTCTAATGGGGCCATGTTATCAAATTAGAGATATTTCTCAAACGACAGTGCTACAATCAAGTGTCGCCCCTACTTTACTATCAAAAATGTATACAGCTCATGGCGCACTCCTTTCCGCAGCTTCTGGTCTTTCTATGCTTAGCGTTGGAATTATTACCGATTTGTTCGGTGTTCGTACGATTTATATTCTCGCTTCTATCCTTATTTTATGCTCTGCTTGTTTATCGTTTAACTTATTAAAATATGATAAAACAGAGAAAAAAGATATTTCACTTTAATGAACAAAATAAATAGGACAGGAATTCCTGTCCTATTTATTTTATTCATGATAAGTTAGGGATTTTTCGATGCTTTGTCGCTTGTTCAAAAGCGTATGCTAGTTTAATCAAGGTCCCCTCAGAAAAAGCAGTGCTTGCAAGCGTAATTCCAAACGGTCTCCCGTTATCCATATATCCCGCAGGCATTGCTATAGACGGATAACCTGCTTTCGCACATATAGTGGAGCCTATATAAGAAGGGAACAGAATCGCATCAAGATTATATTTTTCCAGTGCAAAATCAATGCCTTGTTCTTGAGAAAAATATATATCTTCTAATCTTGCATTTAAATACTCTGGATTTCTTAACGTATTAGGAACATCTTTTCTTCTCTCCAACTTAGTTTGTCCATATTTCAAAGCTCTTTCTGCTATATTTTCATTAAACTCCATTAACTCTGAAATAGAATGCACTGGAATAGCAGATGGTAATTTTGAAAGATAGTTATCTAAACTATGCTTTAATTCATAGAGCGATACACCCCAGCTCCATTCTCTATGAAAAGACGGAATATTAATATCCTCTACTACTGTCGCACCCCCACTACGCAACACTTCAATCGTCTCCATAAACAACTTTTCATCATACTCACCAGTTTCATAATAATCTTTTTGTGCATTTCTAAATACACCAATCTTCGCTCCATGTAAGCCAGTAACATCAAGATACTTTGTATAATCATGTTCTGCTATACCTTCACTTTTATGAGTAGCTACATCCTTCTCGTCTACCCCAGTTAAACTCCCTAGCAAAACAGCAGCATCTGTAACCGTTCTAGCAAATGGTCCCGCTGTATCCTGTGAATAAGTAAGCGGAATAATTCCCCTACGACTAATTAGACCAACAGTCGGTTTAATACCGACTACAGAGTTTTGAACAGCTGGACTCAATATAGAACCATCTGTTTCCGTTCCAACAGATACTACTGTGAAATTAGCAGCAACTGCTATGGCAGACCCTGTACTTGAGCCTCCAACAAACATATCATCCTCACCTGTACCATAAGGGTTTATTGTTTGTCCACCTCTTGCACTATATCCAGCCCACATATCAAAAGACATTCCATTTGCTAATTCTGTCATATTTGTTTTTCCTATTATCACTACTCCTGCTTCTCGCAGCTTTGTTACGAGAAATGCATCTTCAATACTTATATTTTGTTCTAGAGCAATCGTACCTGCACTTGTATGCATAGAGTCGTTCGTTTCAATATTGTCTTTAAGTAAAACAGGTATACCGTGTAGTGGACCTCTTACACCTTTTGTTTTTCTTTCATGATCTAGCGCTTCTGCAATAAAGATAGCGTCCGGGTTGATTTCTAAAATAGAATTGATTTTTGGTCCGTCTTGATCATACTTTGCGATTCTATGAAGGTAATACATAACTAATTCTTTTGAAGTTAATTGCCCAGCTGCCATTGCTTTTTGTATATCATGAATTGTTAATTCTTTTTGTAACAGTGTATTGAACTGAACCTCCATCATCATTCTCCTTCTATAAAGCCTTTTATTGATTACATATAACTATTAGTTTTTCATTTTCTCCGCTCCTCGCATATACAATTACAATCCCTTTAAAAGAATTCAACTTACCAATATAAAAACCTTTTATTTCCTGAAAAATAAAAAAAGTCTGAAACGAATGAACTTCCGCTTCAGACCCTTTTATTACTTTACATATACTTCATCTAACAAATGTAAAAACTCACCTTGTTTCCCCGCTAATTCAGGGCATTTTGCAATATCAATCCATTCGTAGCAAAATACTAAACCTTCATCTTCCTCACCGGCACTTACAGTATGCTCCCAATTATCCTTTACATCTGTTGGTAACGTTACGTGGAAAAAATGGCGTTTTTGATATTCCTTTTTCTCCTTTACATGTATGATGTAGTCGGCTAGGAATCGTTCTATGCATAAATGACGTAATCCAGACTCTTCTTGTACTTCACGTAACACTGCTGTTTCTAACGTTTCCCCTTCGTCAACTGTTCCCCCTGGTACTTGTATACCAGCTTCAGGTATATCACGATGTTTAAAAACAAGCAGTTGCATAACTCCCTCTTTTTCTCTTGTTACATACACGTGTACCTTTTTCTTATATAACACCGTCATAATCCTTCTCTCCCCTCAATTGATCACTCTGTTACTTCTTCAAGTGTCAGTTGATTTTCATATAAATATGTAGCTTGTGGATTTCCCACATACCTCACGTGCCATGGTTCAAATCGATAGCCCGTAAGCGATTCTTTCTCTTTTGTATATCGAATGACAAAACCAAATTTATGGGCATTTTCAGAAAGCCACTGCCCTTCTTTCGTTTCACCAAAAATTGTCTCTAACTGAAACTTAGCAGATTGCGATGTAATATCCATAGCTAGTCCAGTTTGATGTTCACTCGTTCCAGGAACTGCACTCGACATTGCTGTTTTTGCTTCTCCATCTTGTTTTTTATACATCGTATTTAATGCTTTTTGTCGATCAAAAGATCTAAATCCAGAGACTGCAAAAAGGAAAATACGCTCCTTATCAGCTTGCTGAAACATTTCCTCAAGTGCCCCTGCTGCCTCTTTCCTCATTTTTTTCTTTTCTTGATCACCTTCACTTGAGTAACGTACTTTCGGAATAACTAAATCTGGCGGTCTATACCCATCTGGCAAACGCCTACTTTTATTCACAAGCACAAGCATCGAATTCGGATTACTAATGACCGCAATATCACCATCCATATTCGCAATCGTTTCTTTCGCTTTCGGAAATATGTTATTTACATTTACCTCGCGCGCCTGCTTATCCTTATACATTTTATAATTGATTCCTGCTACTCCAACAATGAGTATCATCGCTACGATACCAAGTAGTATCCATCTTTTTTTCATATAACGACCTCTTATTTTAATAATTTGGCCATTTCATACTCATCGATGTTCTCTCCATCGATAATAAGAGCAGCTCTTTTGACACCTTCTTTCTCAAATCCAGCTTTTTTATATAGTGCCTGAGCTCTTGTATTGTGGGCCATTACCGTTAATTCTAAACGCCATACATCATGTAATCTTGCCCACTTCTCAACCTCTTTAAACAATCTCGTCCCAATACCTCGCCCGCTATACTCTTGCAAAATACCAATTACAATACCTGCTACATGTCTCTTTCTTTGAATATGATTTCCATTCACTAAAATAAACCCTACTATTCTCTCTTCTTCAACTGCTACAAATATTGTTGCATATTCATTTTCTATAAAGCGATGAATCATTTGTTCTTGTTGCTCGGCTGTAAATTTTCTTTCTCCTGGTTCGTATAACATAAATTTCGTTTCTTCGTCTAGTTGCTTACTTAATTGCAAAAATGGTGCTGCATCTTCTATTTTGATCTCCCTAATCACTTCAATCACCCTACCAATTTCATAATAAAAAGCTTTCCTTATAAAAAGATTTTCTCTACTTTCTCGAAAATCCCTTTGTAAATCTCGCAGTACAATTTGACAAATTTCGATATTACTATAACAACGACAAAATATGTCTATTCTGTGAAGTCTCATCATTACAAAAAAAAACGCAAGCATTACACTCACGCTTTTTCAAAATGAATGTGAACTCATACTCATCAGCAGACTCCCCACTCATTTAAGTTTCACTTTATCCATTCACCTTTTCCGCCTGCCAGAAATATTCACCAAACGCTTTAGCAAGTGCATCAATCGATCGATTTAGTTCTTCCTCTGTATTATCTACGCCACCAACTTCAATTAATATCGCTTGTCCTGATAAGTCTTGATTGTAGACACCATTTCCTGTTTGGAATCCTTTTTGAATGACACCACGACTCACTCCTGGGTACTTCTTACTAATCGTCTCATGTAAAGCCGTTGCTAATTGTAAGTTCTTTTCGTAATTTTTATTGCCTTTCCCTACTACAAACGCAAGCTTCGCATATGATTTATCACCAATTGCTTTTGTCGTGACATTTTTCCGAGCACTATCACGATGTAAATCAAAAAAGTATTGTAGTTCTTTATTGCCGGCCATTGCTTCTTGTACAATTTCCCGTGACATTTTGTAAGAACTATTACTATTTAACCCTTTACTAATCAACTTTTGACCGACATCAGTCTTGTCGTTAGTAGCTCCGATCCCTTCACTTGCTAATTGTTCACGAAATCGGTCGCCGACTATTGAAATATTCGTGACGGAACTTGTCGCTTTATTCGGATTTGGATCGTTTGTTAAATTGAGTAACGGCAAATAAGATTCCCAGCTATGCGAATGATAAATAAACGCAACTTGTCGTTTTCCTGTCGTTTGATCTGGTTGCTTTTTCTCTTTGTTCGTATCCGGCTTTGGAGCCTGTCCACCTTCTCCAGTCCGTTCTTTTACTACTTCTTCAAGCGGAACGCTCGACTCAATCGGTAAGTTAGAATAATTGGTCCCTTCACCCGCAATAACAATTTCTGTATCGTACTTACCAAAACCAGGTAGCTCTTTGCCGACAAAACTGCGTACATCATTAAAACGAATATTCGTAGCCATCGAAAAGAGAAACGAAGAAATCGAAAAATCCTGATTTAAATTTCGATACTCTTGTGTAAAATAATGATTCTCTTTCCCAAGAACATACATGTAACCATTCATTGATAACTCATTTAACCAATTATATAAATACGTGGACTTTGTCTCTTTCATAGAAGTTACCATCATACTAATAAGAAAAAAAGTCGCAAGTACTGTAGCAATAATAAATAAAACTAACTTACGTACACTTGTGAACTTCACATAAAAAAAGCCTCGATTCATACTATCACCCTCTCTATTTCAAGTTATGTACAAGCTCTAGAGAATAGACCGTCTAAATTTCGGCTATATTGTTGCTGAGGTGAAATGAATTGAAGCTACTAATAGGAACATTACCCATTGTACTATCATTTATTTTTTATTGGCTTGCTAAGCATCCTACAATCCGTGTTGCGTTACATATTTCAGCGTACTTAGCACTTTATGTACTCGGTACAATTATTTCTATTAATATATATGATGTTTTAATACAAGATTTAGTTTTTATGACAAGCATTCATGGAATTTTACTAAATCCATTTTTTCTTATATCAGGAGCGTATATAGGAATATACACTTTGTACCTAATCATGTCTTACATTATTACAAAAATGAAAAATGGAGTGTAATGAAATGCAACCACCATTTATCTGTCATACATGTAAAAAAAGAATTGCACGAAAGAAAGATCTTATTACTGCCACATGGTACTTCCGCTTTTATTTATTTCACAGTGATTGTTTTAAAAGGCAGCAAGTGTTCATCTCACGATTTATCCCTGTGAATACACTTTTTAATTTCTTTCTTATTATATATGGACTTATTTTTGGCGGCATTCTTATGATTACAGAACCATCTATCATTTGGTTTATTTTTTTATTCCCCATTTTATATCGGTTTCTTTCCTATTATTATGTTGAACGTTTTTTCTCTACATAACGTGCAGAATGTCCTCTAGGAATACTTAAACATTCCCACTCATTTTCTTTTAACATTTTACCGATGTAAATAATCTGTCCAATATGCAAAGCATAATGAGAAATTTGTCTTTCAATTGCTTGCATGACAGTATGTGCTTCACCGCGAATATATACCGTCTTTAATAAATGTTCGGGCGTTAGCACATTCATCGTTTTAAAAACATATTCCCATCCTCCACTCCATGCTGCGAGAACCTCTTCCTTAGAATGATAACCGCCTTCAAATTCAGCATCTCGGTTACGATCTATTTTTTCACCATCAGATGTTAAAAAATCCGTCCATCTAGAACGCATATTACCATGTAAATGCTTAATAATAATTGCAATACTATTCGTCTCCTCATGAGAAGACCACATTATCTGTTCATAAGATAATTGAGAGAGTACTCGTTCTCCTTGGTTTTGTGTTGCTTTAAAATTCGAAATTGCACATTTTAAATATTCTCGTCCAATATCCAAATTAACACCTTCCTTCACACTAACTAATTTTCGTTCCATTCGGTAGTTCCATATTAGGCTGAAGTAAAACAACATCGTCAGCTTCAGGTACTCCTCCTAAAACAAGCACTTCTGATTTGAATCCAGCTATACGTTTTGGCGGGAAATTCACAACAGCAACGATTTGCTGACCAATTAACCCTTCCGGACTATATCTTCTCGTAATTTGAGCACTTGACTGCTTGATTCCAAGCTCTCCAAAATCAATTTCTAATTTAATCGCTGGAACTCTCGCTTCTTTAAATTCCTCTGCCTTTCTTACAGTCCCAATACGTAAATCCAAAGTTAAAAATTCTTCAAAATTAGCCATTTTATCATTCCTCCCAATTATTACTTAGACATAATACAAAAATTCCCTTCAAAAAAAAGAAAGGCGCCTAAGCACCTTTCTTTTGTAGTTCACTTGATTCATTTGATTTATAGAAGAAGAAACCCAGAATCCCGCCGATACATGATGGGATTAACCATCCTATTCCTTCTTTATATAAAGGTAACATTTGTAGTACGTTAGAAATCGCGTCAATTTTAATCTTCGCACTTTCTAAACCGTTAAAGAAACTAATTAACAATGCTCCTAAAATAGCTCCAATATAAATGGTATTACGCTTTCCAATCCATTTATGGAAGTAAGAAAGTACGATTAATACAATTGCAACTGGATAAATGATCATTAACACTGGTAATGTGACTGCAATTAATTGTGTTAAACCTAAGTTAGATACAATTAAACTAAACACACATACCATTGTTACAATCGTTTTATGCGAAAGTTTTGGGAATAAGTTTGTAAAGAAGCCAGCACAAGCTGATGTTAATCCAACAGAAGTTGTTAAACAAGCTAGTATAATAACAAGCCCTAATAAAATTTTACCACTTGTTCCATATAACTCATTTACAACATTCGTTAAAATAAGTCCACCATTCTCTGAGACACCAAGTGATGTACTTGTTGAACCAAGATAAGCAAGTGATAAATAGATTAACGTTAAACCAAGTACAGCAATAATACCTGATACAACTGTTATTTTTGCAATTTGACTACTCTCTTTTATCCCTTTAGAGCGGATAACTTGTACAACGACAATTCCAAATACGAGAGCACTAATTGCATCCATCGTTAAATATCCTTGTATAAATCCACCAAAGAAAGCATTTTCTTGATATGCCGCTAGCGGCGCAGCTGGTTCTCCAATTGGATCAATAATTGCCTTTCCGACAATAACAGCAACAATCAATACTAACAATGGTGTAAGAAATTTTCCGAACCAATCCACTAATTTAGATGGATTTAATGATAGATACCACGTTATTCCGAAGAAAACTATTGTGAATAGAAATAGCATGTACCATTCTGAAACCAATGCCTCTGATAGAAATGGCTTCATACCCATTTCAAATGAAACGGCTCCCGTACGCGGAATCGCGAAAAATGGTCCAATCGCTAAATAACTAATCAATGGGAAAATAAACGCAAATATAGGGTGAACTCTAGAAGATAGCGCTTTCAAGTCCCCCTCTACAAACGCGACAGCTGTTACAGCTAATAGGGGTAATCCGACTCCCGTTACAAGGAATCCAATTGTAGCAACCCAAACATTCTCTCCAGCTTGTTGCCCTAAAACTGGTGGGAAAATTAAATTTCCTGCTCCTAAAAATAGTGCAAATAACATTAAACCTATTGCTACCGTATCACCTGGCCTTAAACGTCCCTTCATACTTTTCATTTGCATAGCACTTTTTCATTGTTTATCTGTATTTTCACAATATGCTATGCATCCTCCTCTCTGCTCAAGCTGATAAAATATGCCCCTTACAAAGCAGTGTCTTTCTCCATAATTTCTCCATTCCCCCTATTTTTACTCTAATTATCGATTTTTGATTTTTTTGAATATTTAACTCATTAGAGTGGTATTGCGTGGAGTGTAGTTGTCAGACCTCTTTGTTTTTATCACACATATAGTAACATATTTATTTAAAAAATAAAAACATATTTTCAAATTGATTTTTTTGAAAATCAAAATTATCTACATTTTTTTATTCTTTTACACAAATATTTTTACACCCTCACCTTTTACCCTATCATTATTTTCAAATAACTTTATGCACGTAACATAACAAAAGCCATCCAACATAATTAGATGGCTTTTGCATGTTAGTCTATCGTTTCAACTTCACGTGGATTATTCATCTCTTCCACATAGACAACTCTAAATCCGTGATCTTCTAAATCTTTCAATAACATCTCTAATTCACCGTCGTTAAACTCTTCTCCTAATGTAAACATAATTCTACGAACTAATAAGGCATCATTATCAAAAGTCATTAAACTTTGGATACCTGTATATTTTTTTAACACTGTCGATAATTTTTGAATGGCCCCATTATAATCTTGTGTCCCAATCATGACAGAATATTTACTAGAATGAACGCCCCAAGCATCTTCTAATAACTCAAAAACTTTTTTATGCGTTAAAATTCCAAGAAAGATTCCTTTTTCATCCACTACTGATAAATAAGGTAATTTTTTTATTGTAAAAAATACTTTAAAGAACGAAGAATCTTCTCTGACATATCCTTCTTTATCGTTTAATAATTGTAACACACTCTCTTCCAGCGAACCTTTATATTCTAAAATATCTACTTTATATATATTACCTAAATATTTCTCTTTTTTTCCATCTAAAACTGGTACACAACGATAGCCAGTTTTATTTAAATGCTCCAGTGCTTCCCCTATTGTAATTGAACTTGAGCAAAAGAAAACTTCCCTTTTCGGCACATAATTCCCTTTAATCCTCATAAACAGCCTCCTTATGTTAAAATACTTTCTGTGCCATAACTATATTATATTTTCAGAAAAAAATAAATGATTTATTTTATTTTTCTGAAAATTATTCATTTTCTTGTCATAATTTATTCATGATTCATTCACTTATCTCATACAACCTCAAACATTCTCTCTAAATTTCTTTAAGAAAAATATATTGTAACTTACACTGAAAAAAGCTAAAATAAGAATAAGAATTTTCTGAATATTCTAAGAGTAGGTGATTACATGTCTTTATTGCGCTCACATATATGTAAATTTATAGTTGGTGTTCTCATTATATTTATTATTAGTCCTATTCCAGCATTATTCATTACACATAAATACACATACTTAACTGGCTTTATAAGCATTTTTCATAACTTCGCACAACTTTCTTCTATGACAATTCCAAAAATTGATTGGATGCACGAATCTATCTTTTTCTCAGCAAATCAGTCGGTACATACTTCTAATCATTCTACACCGTTATTCCCTTACATATGGGAAATATATTTTTTATCGATTGTTCGTTTTACCTTTACTCTTGCGATCGGATTCTTCATCAGTTTAGGAATCGGCCATTTATTTTTTAAAGCACCTCATTCGGTTAAAAAGTTCACTTCTTTATTAAAATGGATTCCTTACTCTTTTTGTACTGTATTATTACAATGCTCAGTCCTACTACTACTCCTATACATCACAAAATTTATAAAGCTTCCTTACTACTCATCTTTTATCATCGTTTGTAGCACTTCCATGATTATCGTTATGCAAGCAATAAAAAAATGGATTCCTTTCTTAAGTAACACAAATGAATATGAAATAAAACAATCTTCTTTCCTTGTAGACACATTGTTTTTGGCGCTTACTTCGAATCATAAATCTATTCTAGGTTCCATTATTCTTTCATTCATTTTTATGGAATGCGTTTTTCACGCAAGCGGACTATTGCAATTTATCGTTCAATTCGGCGGAAATGCACCTATTATTGTTACAATTAGCTTATTGCTTTTGTATATCCCGTATTGCATACTCTCATTCCTTCAAACACTATGGACAACAAACCACTTTAAACAACAATCATACGCTTTAACGAGAAGTATTCCAAAACCTTAATTTGAAATAGCCCTCTAGAATCTGAAAGTAGGGGGTTATTCCTTTTGTATAGCGGACAAAATAATAGCAAATTCAAAAACTATTGCAGAAACATACCAATATTTACCCTTTTTCTTTGACTATTCTTTTCGTTTGGATTTATTATAAAAGTATAACATAATTGCAGGAGGTGACATCTTTATTCCAAACTACGGAATAGAGAACACACTTGGACATATTAAATATTTTTCTCATCTTTGTACTTATCCTTATTTCCGGCTTTTTCGTTGCATCAGAATTCGCTGTTGTAAAAGTACGAAAAAGTCGAATTGACCAGCTTGCAAATGAAGGCAATAAACAAGCTTTAGCTGCAAGAAGTGTCATATCTAATTTAGATGTTTATTTATCAGCTTGTCAGCTCGGGATTACGATTACTTCTTTAGGGCTTGGTTGGCTTGGTGAACCGACTGTGGAACATTTACTACGACCGCTCTTTGAAAAGATTAATATTACTGGAACAATGGCGAATACTTTATCCTTTATTATCGCTTTTAGTGTTATTACATTTTTCCATGTTGTATTAGGTGAATTAGTTCCAAAGTCTTTCGCAATTCAAAGGGCAGAAGCAATCACACTTAAGTTTGCACGACCACTTATTTTATTTGATAAAATTATGTATCCATTTATTTGGCTACTTAATAGTACAGCTATCTTTTTCACAAAACTACTCGGTTTAGAGCCTGCGAAAGAAAATGAACTTGCCCATTCTGAAGAGGAATTAAGACTCATTTTAGGTGAAAGTTTCAAAAGCGGCGAAATAAACCAAACCGAATATAAATATGTAAATAATATTTTTGAATTTGACGACCGGGTCGCGAAAGAAATTATGGTCCCTCGTACAGAAATGATTTGCTTATCTACTGAAAATACGTTAGAAGAAAATATGGATATCGTCGCAACTGAAAAGTATACACGCTATCCTATTATCGAAAAAGATAAAGATGATATTATCGGTATGATCAATACGAAAGAAGTATTTCACGATCAAACGAAGGGCATTCATAAGCCGCTTGAATCATACATACATCCAGTACTAACTGTATTTGAAACCGTTCCAATTCGCAAAACGTTAGTACATCTACAAAAAAATCGTGTTCAGATGGCAATCGTTATGGATGAATACGGTGGTACTGCTGGACTCTTAACAATGGAAGATATTCTTGAAGAGATTATTGGAGAAATTCAAGATGAGTTCGATGCGGATGAATCACCTATGATTGAAAAACGCACGCCGAAGCTTACTGTTTTAGATGGGAAGGTGCTCATTTCTGAAGTAAATGATATGTTTGGCCTACATATTGATGATAGTGATTTAGATACAATTGGCGGCTGGCTACTCTCTCAAGCAGTTGACTTAAATATTGAGGCTGGTTATTCTATTGAATTTGCTGGTTTTCAATTTAAAGCACTAGAACTTGATGGACATCAAGTGAAAAAAATTGCGGTACATAAATTAGACACGAAGAAGGAGTTATAAAGTGACAGTATTATTAACAATCTGTATCATTGCCTGTTTCATTGTTTCATTTCTCGCCTTTATTTATCCTATAATCCCAGGAATCCTTGCTGTCTGGGCTGGATATTTAATTTATCATTTTGGCATAAATGGCGGAGAACTAACAACTTCCTTTTGGATTATTCAAGTCATTTTCACACTATTCATTTTCGTTGCTGATTTTATTGCAAATGGATATTTCTTAAAGAAATACGGGAGTTCTAAATGGGGCGAGCGTGTCGGGATGATTTCAATCATTGTCGGATCGTTCTTCTTCCCACCATTTGGTCTTATTATCATCCCGTTCTTATCGGTATTTATAACAGAACTAATGCATAAAAAAGCGCCAAAAGACGCTTTTCTAGTAGGAGTTGCTACTGTAGTTGGTTTTTTAAGCAGTACAGTAGCGAAAGCCATTCTCCAAATCATTATGATTATCATATTTGTATGTTATATTATCTTTTAACCATCCCATTTTCGGGATGGTTTTTTAATATGAAATACCTACTCGACTATTCTCATATTTGTTTTTACTGCACAGATTCCACGTAAATTGCGCTGTATCACCAACTGTTATTTTTGCTCCTCCTTCTGGTAATACATCTTTTTCAGCTCGATATACCCCTGTCACATCACCGTCTATTAAATGCGTCGGACAAACGACTGTCCAACATAAATTACTACTACTAAGTATCTTGTATGCAGCTAAATGATCTTCTGCTGCTGTTGTCGTTTTCCTTTTTGATTCCGTTGATTGAAAACGATATAAATTTAGATTTGTCCTTGCTTGTAAAATACCTGCTGTTCCTATTGTAATAATCTTATAAACCCCTTCTTCTTCCATTTGCTTTATAATTTGTGGCATACTCTTCGCTAACGTTCCATTTTGATCAGTTCCAAGTGCACTAATTACTATATCGCTTCCTTCTATCGCGTTCTTTATATCATTTTCATTCAGTACATTACCTTCTATAACTCGTAACCTTTCATGATTTATTTCTATTCTATTTAAATCACGCGCTAACGCAGTCACTTCAGCTGAATCTTTTAATGCCAATTTTATAATTTTTGAACCTACTCGACCTGTTGCTCCCAATATACATACTTTCATTTGTTATCCCCTCTTTCTCTCTTTCTCTCTTTCTTTCCCTCTTTCTCTATTTTTCAATAATCTTAATCAATTTACAACAAAAAAGCTTCCTCATGTATAAGAGGAAGCTCTATTATTACTTTATTTCTTTTCTTTAGAATCTGTAGACTTCTCAGTTTTGCTTGTTTCTTTATCCTTTTTGTCCTCTTGTTGTGTTGTTGTACCGTCTTCTTTCTTCTTGTCCTCATCTTTACTACAACCTACCATTAATAAAGAACTTGCAAGTGCCATAGCAGTTATTGATTTAACCCATTTGTTCATTTGCGTTTCCTCCTTGTGATAGAATATGTACAACCCCATATTACTCTCTATTTTTAAAGGAAAGATTGAAAAATAGTAAATAAACGGTAAATATTTGTAAATTTTCTGATAATAAACATAGACACTTAGTCTTTTTTCTCCATGAAAAAAAACTAAGGCGCCTATCTTTCCACCTTAGTTTCTTATGCAAACTTCTCATTTTCATATACATGTTCAATCTTATACTCTTTCTTCACAACATATTGCCATACACTATAGGCATAACGGTTCATTTTCAAGAAGCAATTTTCTAAAAATGAACGGAATTCTGGATTTGCAACTTCAACTGCCACTTGAGCAAACTTTAATGCTAGCCGTTTTAAATGCGAAATATAGCAAGTTGCAATATAAATATCCCCTGTATACTTACTATTAGTTTCCTTTTCCATTTCATGAAAATGAAATGAAATTGGTTCACAAGTTATTTGCTGTACATTCTCTCCTTCTTGAAAATTAACTTGTTCATTATATGCTTGCAACATATATGGTAAATGATGCTGTAATAGCTCCTTTAATTCTTCGTCTCTTACCTCTCCTGTATACTCCCCAACCTTATATATAAGCATATAACTATACCTCATTAATTCTTTCATACAATCCATGAAAGTGCCTCCCATCTCTTTTGTCTATATACTATAAATATGATGCTATAACATTTGCTATTCTTGCTAAAAACCAATCCCATTTACTAATTTTCTCAAAATCTTCTTCTGAAAATCTTTTTGATTTATGAAAGTCTTCTTTTAATCGGTTCCATACATCAGCAACAACTGTTTTATCATATATGACACAGTTAGATTCACAATTTAAATAAAAACTTCTATTATCAAAATTCGCTGTACCTATATCAACAATCTCTCCATCAATGATTGTTACTTTCCCGTGAAAAAAACCATTCCGATATTGATAAATTTCTGCTCCAGCATGTTTCATCTCTTTCAAATGCGGATAGGCAGCTTGTTTCAACAATACCGCATCACTTTTAAATGGTACGAGAATTTTCACATTGACACCGCGGTTTAATGCATCTTTTAACTCTTTCATCATTTCTTTACTTGGTACAAAATATGGTGTAGCAATAATTAAATACTTTTTAGCCTGCTTTAAAAGCGCTCCATATTTTTCCCATAACCCTTTTCCATCTGAAAATAAATATTGATATTTTACATTCCCTATCGCAGGTAAGCTTTCATGTACAGGCATTTTTTCTCCTGTATCTTCTTTCCAATCATCAGCAAATTTTCTTTCCATATCCGTGGCACCATTCCCATTGACTCGTACATGATAATCACGCCACGGACCAAATTTCGGATCTTGTCCAAGATACTCCTTTCCGATGTTAAAGCCGCCGATATATGATACTTTTCCATCTATCGTAACGATGCGTCTATGATTCCGTTGATGCAACGAATAGAATATATTTTTCAGTTTAAGCTTTTTACTAAACGTAAACTGAACACCATTTCTTTTTAGTTGACGAATTATTTTCTTCTTCAGCTTATATCCACCTATTCGATCGACTGACAATTTCACTTCTACTCCGCTCGATGCCTTTTTCTTGAGTAACTGCAAAAACTCTTGGCTTATTTCATCTTTACCTACAATGTAAAAATGGACATATATGTACTTTTCTGCATTATGTATATCCTCAAATAATTTCTTATATAACTCTTCACCGTTCGTATATAGTTGAAATTCACCTAATCGAATTTGTCCTAATTCATATTCACTAGCCATTTTTTTCCCCATTTCCACATCGATGTTCATCCATATGAATACACCTATTAAACAAAGGATTACAGCGAAAAAGTGCTTCATGGATATTTTCCTTTCTCCACTTACTGTTATTTCTATATCTTCCCTTTTTTAATACATTATCATTCAAGAAAATATGTCATTACATGATATATGTCCATATCAAACAATAGCTCATTTGCATATAGTATGTTGTATCTTAAAATAAAAGGAGGAAATAACAATGGGCTTCGCACATGGTAATGGATTCGCGCTATTAGTCGTATTATTTATCCTCTTAATCATCGTCGGTGCTGCTTGCTTCTGCTAAGTAGTTATCGTCATATGATATGTGGATGAAAAAACTATAAAAGCGGACACCTATTTTTAGGTGTCCGCTTTTCATATAAAAAACACTTCGGTCTGTTATAATACCTTTAACGACTACATATTCAACTCAAAAAGTTAGTAATGTGGCTACTTTCTTACTCTCTGCCTTACGTATATGACGTTGTTCTGCACGTAACACTGCAATACGATGTAATTCTTTCTCTTCTTCTGTTTCAGGGATTACTCGCGGCACAGGAACTGGATTATTTTCCTTACTAAGTGCAACAAAAGTAACAAAAGACGTTGCTGCGATACGCTTCTCACCTGAAATTAAATCTTCCGCTACTACCTTCACAAACACTTCCATAGAAGTTCTACCCGTCCAAATTACAAAGGATTCATAACTAACACAATCTGAAGAGCGAACAGGATGTAAGAAATCTACCCAATCCATAGATGCTGTGACACATTCTTTTCTTGCATGCCTTGTTGCTGAAATAGAAGCAACCATATCCATCTCGGCTAATATCTTTCCACCAAATAGCGTATTGTGATCATTTAAATCTGTTGGAAATACTCGGCTCGTTTTAAACACTCTGGATTCATTTGCTGTTTTTCCCTTTACTTCAGTCATTGTTATCACCCTTTTAATTATTTATCCCTGATATTTCAACCATCACTATACTAAATGAACTACACATTTAATATTAACAACATTCCGAACTTTTAGTCTATAAAAAAGAACCGATGTTATCAATCGGCTCCTCTAAATACATATTGTTCTTTCGGCTGTTCAACTTTATTCCATTTCGTTACTTCTAAAACAGGGATATTTGCATGGAACGGTTGATAAAATTCAGTAGAAATTTCTCCCTCTATTTGAATCCAATCATCGTTTTTCCATTCTACACCTTCTGGCTTTTTCACTAACATACCATATACACCAGAATCCGCTACACAATGTATAATACCAAAACGGAATAAGAAATATTGTTCTTTTTTAGAAGAATCATCTTTGAAAACAAACCCTTTAAAAGATAACTTTTTCCCAGTAAACTCGCCAGGATAATTATAAATTGTTTCCATTCCTTTTAAGAAATCCTCATCTTTTAAAGCAATATTGTCTTTCGTAACAAACTCTTTCTTCCCTTTTTCCATTACACCACGGTATCCTTCTTTTCCATAATAAATACTCGTGTCTGGTCTTAGGAATTGCCTTGTCATAAATGGATCTTTACTTTCCGCCTGTGCTACTGGAAAATGAAATCCCTTTGCTTTTACAATATCCGAATCTAGTGTCGCAATCGGGAAAAATAATCCTGAAATAATTGGGAAACAGAACAAAGTATAAGAAAATGTTCGTTTCCACCATGTATTTTCATCTTTTGAATGGTCGTGCCCACAATGACTATGATCACACCCACAATTGTGCTGTTCTTTTTCTTTTTGGTGTTCTTTTTGGAATACGATAATAATTTGAACGATCGTTAAAAAACCTAAAATAATAGCTGCTGTTGTTGATAAATAGGCATACTTCATATTGATATACTTCGTAATATTACCGGAAATATGAAGCTGCGCGATTAAGATTGTAAAACCTAATAATATATATGCTCGAAACATAACCTACCACCCCATCGCATAAATGAGTAGTGAGCTTGCATAAACAACAAGTGTAACTGTAACAGTAACGACAATTACAAATTTCGTTTTAAACGTCGCAAGCATCATAAACATATTTTTAATATCCACCATCGGTCCATATACGAGGAACGCGACCAGTGATGCTGTTGAAAAAGTACTTTGGAATGACGAAGCAATAAACGCATCCGCTTCTGAACACAGTGATAAAATGTAAGCAAGTCCCATCATAACAGCTGGTGAAGAGAACGGCCCTTGTCCTATAGCAAGAAGTGTTGAAGTTTGTACGAACGTTTGAACTGCCGCTGCAATTAACGCACCTAATACTAAATATTTTCCCATCGAGAAAAATTCCTCAACAGCATGCGTACATACATCCCACATTTTTTTACGTAATGGACGCTTATGATTCACTTCTGGGAAGTGATCATCTCGTAATTGATGTTCTTTAAACATAAATGATAATATAATTCCAACGATAATTGCTACGATAATCGCTACGATAGAACGATACCATACCATGTGCATACTACTTCCAAAGGCAACGTATGTTGCAAATAATACGACTGGATTAATAATTGGTCCAGTTAACATAAATGCAATCCCGGCATATGGCGGAACCCCTTTTCCGATTAATCGCCTTACAATCGGAACGATTCCACATTCACAGCCCGGAAACATCATACCTAAAAAAGTAGCCATTAAAACAGACAGGAAACGGTTTTTCGGCATCCATTTTGCTACCATATCTTCTGTTACAAACATTTGAATGAATCCTGAAATAAATACACCAATGAGCACAAAAGGAAGTGCTTCGATCAATATGGAGATAAAAATTGTATTCATTTGCAGGAATGCTTTCGGTAATTGAAACAATTCCATGATGTATTTCCTCCAACTTTTCATTAACAATATGTAATTTTAACCTCATTTTATGAATTGGACAAGACTTATACGGAATTCAACCCTTTCATATACATTACATTTTATAAGTTATATTCTATTCAAAATTTGGGATTTCATAGCAAAAAAGCTGCTCTAGCGCAGTTACACAACTATGCTAGAGCAGCTTTCTTCTCGTTAAAAGTAACGTTTCTTCCAAAAAACAAATGCTAATGTGAAAGATAGTGTTACACATATGATGAGTACAATTACAAAACCATGTGCTTCCCCTTCAAACGGAACCTTTACGTTCATTCCAAAGAAACTAGAAACCATCGTTGGTAACGATAAAATGATTGTAATAGACGTTAACAGTTTCATAACACTATTTAAATTATTTGATATAACGGAGCTAAAAGTATTCATCATTCCACTTAAAATGTGACTATATATTTCCGCCATTTCAATAGCCTGTTTATTTTCAATTAATACATCTTCTAATAAATCTTGATCGTCTTCATACATTTTTAAAAATGTACTGTTACGCATTAATTTTTGAATTACAATTTTATTCGCCTTTAATGATGTTGTAAAGTAAACTAAACTTTTTTCAAGGCCTAGCAATGTGAAAATCTCTTTATTTTTCATCGACTTATTTAATTGATGCTCTAAATCGATTGTTTTTCTGTTAATTTGCTTTAAGTATCTTAAATAATAAGTAGAAATCGTATATAAGAGCTGAAGTGCAAAGCGTGTCTTTTTAAACGTATAAAATTCTTTAATACGTTGATTAATAAAACGTTCAAAAATTGGGTTTTCTTCTAAGCAAATTGTAACAAAACAATCTGGCATTACAATCATACCTATTGGAATCGTGTCATAAATCGAATTTCCTTCTTCATCATGTCTAACTGTTGGAATATCCACGATAATTAAAGTATTATTATCTTCCTTTTCAATACGAGAGCGTTCTTCATCATCCAAAGGGTCTTTAATGAAATCTAAGTCTACATTTAAAGTTTGTACTAGATATTGAATTTCTTCTTCCGTTGGATGAAGTACATTAATCCAGCAACCCTTTTGCATTTCCTCAACCTCTTGTAGTTTTCCGTTTCGGTCTGTTAAATAAATATTTAACATACTATCACCCCGATTCTTTTTACATGTAGGAATCTACCTCTCTTACATAACAGTTTTTGAACCGCCATTCTCAGCATATGAAACATACGTTTAAATTTCAATAGAAAAATTATTTTGAAAACGTTTTTATAAGAAAAATATTCTAAACAAAGAAAAAGACAGAGTGCTCTCTGCCTTAAAAGCTTATGTTGCCTTTATAACATATTTAGAAAGCATCCACAAGTTAAAGCCAACTGAAATCGTATAACCAGCGTATGTTGAAATAATAAAACTTACATAATCGAAATACGGAAGCAGCACAATATTTAAAAATATCTTCACAATAATGCCAATACCTAATCCTAGCACTGTTTTCTGTTGTTGATTAATTCCTTGTAACATCGCAGCTGTTACTGTAAAAAGCGAAAATAGTATACAGGCAGGAGCATAATACTGTAATATAACTCTCCCCATCTCTGGATCATTTCCGGCACCAAATAAAAGCGTATATACTGGTTTTGCTAACACCATCATTCCAATTGCCGCTGGCACCGTAATACCTACTACTAATGCATTCGTCCTCGTAAAATGTTTGTACAGTAACTTCACATTCCCTGCTGTATATGCTTTTGTCATCTCAGGTACGAGAGACATACTAAAAGCGGTCGCAACGGAAACCGGGATAAGTACAACCATCTGGACAAGACCAATTATTGCATTAATCTTCTCCGCTTCTCCTTGCATATACCCTATTTGTATAAGTAGTTTATTAATTGTAAATGTATCAATCGTCTGATACAACGGAATTGCTAAACCTACCACAACAAACGGTATTGAATATGTAAAGAGCTCCTTATACAGTGAGAAAAAAGATTTCGTTGTTTGCGGTATACTTGCCATCTCTTTTTTCTTTAAGTGCTTTCTCCTTCTTATGTAATACGCACTTAAAACTGTTAATCCACCTATCGCTCCCATAAAGGCACCAAACGTTGAAATACCAACAGCCAACGAGACAGAAGCTTTTAAAATATATAAAACGACAAAACTTCCTATTAAAATAGTTAAGACCCGAAAAAATTGTTCTACAACTACACTTAAAGCAGAAGGCCCCATCGATTGGAATCCTTGAAAGAAACCCCTTAATAAACTCATTACTGGCACAAGTATTAACGCAAAACTCACAATTCGAATATTAGTAGTGACTGCCCCTACACTATTCCCCGTTTGATCATTTCCATCGATTACAAGTTTAGCCAAATGTGGAGCTAGCATATATAAAGCAAAACACGAAATAATTCCCATTATAAACATAAACACGATTCCACTTTTCAACACTCTCTTAACCGTATGATAATCATTCAGTTGATCATATTTTGATACCATTTTTGAAACTGCAAGTGGTAGTCCCATCGTCGCAATGCTGAGCATAATCGTATATGGACGATATGCATACGTGTATAAAACATATCCACTCGTACCGACCATTGCTGTAAATGGTATAACATATATAAACCCTAACATTTTTGATATCATCGTTGCCATCGTTAAAAATATCGTTCCACGTATAAACGGTGACCCTTTCATCACATTCCTCCGCTACGCTTTATTATTACACATTATGGACAACTCCTTTTCTTTAGAACCGAAACAAATAAAAAAAGCCAATGAAAAATCATTGACTTTAACGCGCTGCTTTTTTCTTTTTGAAATACTTTAAACCAAAATATAAGGCAACAAAGAGAACAGCTCCTATAATTATGTAATGTGTGTAATCAGATGCATACTCTTTAATATGTCGCCAATTTCCACCAAGCTTTTCACCTAAGTATATAAATAGTATTGACCATGGAATAATCGCAACTACTGTATACAGTGTAAATAGTTTTAATGGCATTTTAGCTAGTCCTGCTGGAATAGAGATTGCATGACGTACGACTGGGATAAAGCGTGCAGAAAAGATTACTCCTGCTCCGTAACGCTTAAACCAATTTTCTGCTATGTCTAAATGGTGTTTATTAATAAGTAGATATTTTCCATATTTCTCTACAACTGGACGTCCTCCATAGTATCCAAGCCAATATAAAAAGATTTGAGCTAAAGTACCACCGATTGTTCCAGCAATAACTGCACCGACAAAGCTAATTTTACCATCTGCGACTAAAAAGCCAGCATACGAAAGTACAATTTCACTCGGGATAATTTCAATCATTAAAGCTAGCGCTACTCCAAAGTAACCTAAGCTTGCAAAAAATTGCAATAACTGATCTATTATGCTTGCTAACATTTTATTTTCTATCTCCTTTTTTCTTCACATACCATCCCATTATTACATAAAGGTTGCATTCTGCCAATATCTTCATTCCAACAATATCATCGGCATAAACATTATTAATCTATTACTATTTCTTTCAGTGGTTCTTTCATGTAGGCAAACATTTCTTTAATTTGCTCTTCTGTATTTCTAGCAATCGATAAATTAGGCAATTCATTCTCACCAAAAAACTCCACATCTTCTGTTTCAATACTAATTTTCTTTTCACCACCAATAATCTTACAGCCAATAAAAATTTTATATACGTGTGTTGCTGAAGGCGAAGGTTGATGTTTTTCTTTATCAAATATAGCGAGTAGCTTAAAATGATCAACTTCATAACCTGTCTCTTCTAAAACTTCTTTTGCTGCTACTTCTGTCGGCGTATAACCGATGTCAGCCCATCCACCTGGCAATGCCCATTTCCCATCGCTTTTTTCTTTCACAAATAATAACTTTTCATTTTGAAAAACAACTGCTCTTATATCAATTTTTGGTGTTTGATAGCCTGTCTCACTTGCAAATAACTTCTCTACAACTTCCCAATCTGTCTTTGTGTAATGTGACATCATCGAAATGGAAATATCCCGTAATTGTTGGAAACGCTCTATATCATACACATCCTTAGAATACGTTAAACCCGCTTGAGCTATAGATTGTATTTGTTTTACCCAATCAATCCATTTTACCTTCATGTTTCCACATCCCCATTCATTATTAAGTAAATATTACGTCAATTCCATTGATACCTCTTTATTATACAAAAAAAGAGATTGATAATGTTCCAATCTCCTTCAAAATTAATCCAATTCATGTAAATGATCTTGTATATACTTTCTTCTTTTATTTATATATTCCTCAATCATATTAGCTTCTTGATCAAATGTTTCTAATTTTTCTTTCATATATGGATCTTGTAGTAAATAAGGACGAATCGACTCACACAAACCTTCTACTTTCGGCATCATAAATGAAACGGTAAATTGTTCTTCTAATATTTCTTCCAAAATACTTCGGTATTGTTTTCTAAATACAGGTATATCTAACAATCTTGCACTTAACGTGTTATAACCTTGAATACGAATATATTCATGATTAAGTGGTCTCCCTTGGACATCTCGCCCCCAAGTCGCATCATAATCCCACGGTATCACTTCAAATAAATTCGTTTCATCGTTATGATATAGTGCATAGTTATGAACGAAACCATCAAAGTTTTGTGTGAAAATAACGCCAGCTAACCATCGTAAATATTTATCAACATGCAAAAACTTCCCAATTTCTTTTTCATAAGATTCCCTCGACAAAGTATTCGCTTGGAATACAAATTCACTCAATTGTTCTTCACTATTTTCATTCGAATATTTAAATTCATAACCCGCAAATAGCTCGGTCTTAACATCTTTATCTCTCTCACTCATTAAAGAAAAATTCGCATCATCATCTATCGCATAATAAATAGAACCACTCGGTAATCCTCTATTTTTCAAAAAGTTTTCATCAACTGATTCTAACTGTAAATATACACCTTGAATTTGACCATTAATTTTTATAAACACATGTTGTGATTTTGGTGAAAGTACACCAATATCATGAAAAAAGTCTAAAGATAATTTGTTTCGTATGAGAGACGGATCCATAAACTCAGAATTTAAATGAATTTCTTTCGCACCTTGAAATTTTTTCGGTTTATAAAACATAACATGATAAGACTTTTTCTCAAACTCACGAATATGAGCCCCCCGGTATACGATATCAATGTCATACTTCTTTTTTCCATAAGTTAATTTTGCTGGCACTGGACTGTCTGACCAAATTTCTTTTTTCAATTCCACTAGGTTCATTGGATGAATAAAAAAATCATATGAAGGTAGCATATTTTCTCATCCCTTCTCAGTTCTCTTCATTCAATGTATGCACCTTGCCTTGTCCATACATCCGCTATCATCTATTTATATAAAATTACACTCTTGTCCTGTTCAGAAAGACTTCATATCTCATATCATGTTAAGGAAAAAGAATACCTTTTCAACTTAATACATGATAAGGAGGATTTCTATGAAACGTGATATTAGAAAAGCGGTTGAAGAAATCAAAAGTGCTGGGATGGAGGATTTTTTACATCAAGATCCAAGTGCTTTTGAGTGCGATGATGATAAATTCTCTCATCATCGATGTACAACAGGATGTAAATGTACAACTGGGGGTAAATGTCCAAGAACAAGATGTACTCGTGTGAAACATTGTACGTTCGTTACAAAATGTACGCATGTAAAAAAATGGACATTTGTTACGAAATGCACTCGTGTACGCGTTCAAAAATGGACGTTTGTTACGAAAGTAACGCGTAGAAAAGAATGCGTTTTAGTTACGAAAGTGACGCGTAGGAAACATTGTACGTTCGTTACAAAATGCATACGCTTTGAAAAGAAATTTTTCTGGACAAAACGAAGCTTCTGTAAAAAGTGCGAATTCTTCCCGCATAGAGACGGTCACTCATGCGATGATTCATGTGATCATGGCAGAGACTGTCACGATAATGGACACAAATGGAATGATTGCAAAGGCGGACATAAATTCCCATCTTGCAAAAACAAGAAATTCGATCACTTCTGGTATAAAAAACGTAATTGCTAGTTTTTATGCCTACAAAAAAAGGCCGTTTTGCGGCCTTTTTTACGTTCATTGAAAATGACTTATATCTGCAAATTGCTTCACTTCACCTTTATCTTCTTCAAATTCTATTATACTTAGACTAGCACTATGCATAAATGGATCATCCCACACATTTTCTATTTCAATACCCGCAAAATGTCCTACAAGTAATTTTGCCGCTGCCGCATGAGAAACAATTAATATACTTTCTCCTTTATGCTTTTCTAAAAGAAGCTGTATCCCCTCAATTACCCTTTTATGAACGGCCTCAAAATTTTCTCCTGATGTTGACTGAAAAAGATGTGGCTCATACCAAAACAATTGTATTTCCTCTGGATATTGCCTTTCTATATCATCGATTGTCTGTCCTTCCCATTCACCCATGTTAATTTCATAAAAATGCTCATCCGCTATTATCGGTATATCACGATCGCCCTTTATTAACTCTGCAGTATGAAGGGTTCTTTCACTCGGACTACTATAGATCGCATGGATAGATAAATCTTTCATTCGGTCTCCTAATTGCTTTGCTTGTAACATACCATTTTCAGTTAAAGCAGAATTTTTCCGTCCTTGCATTCGTTTCGCTACATTCCATTCCGTCTCACCGTGCCTTGTTACATATACAGTTGTCTTCATTTCTCATTCCCCCCTTACCATGTTGGCCGCAATTCCCACGGTTCTACTCGTCCTACAATCCATTCATCACATTTACTCTCAATTCCTTTTATTACCCCATCCGATATTTCTTCATGGGTAAGCCATCTCCCGTATGTATCTTCTAATATAAAACCTAATATTATTCTATGGTAGCTACATCGCGTACCACCTATTTTTTGTGCGGGTATACGCGACGCTTTACTACCTAAAATATGAAAAACGTTGTATGTTTCAGACGACAAATCCAATTCTCTACAAATGAATGACAACGTATCCTTCGCACTTGCGTGTACCCATGCGACAACTAATGTTATTGGGCCATTCTGCACAATTGTGCTTTTAATAGCTAGCTTTACATCGTCATCATTATGATAATCTAACGGAAGACATGTGATACTTTCTGGCGCAGCACTCTCTCGCTTAACATTTTCTAATTTCACTTCATCTCGTCCAATAATAGAAACATGAAATCCTTGCTCACAAAGCCACATAGAAACTCTCTTTAGCATCCCTGTTCCACCAATTACTAGCGCATGCAACTTCTTCCCCCTCCTTAGTAAAATGTCATATGAGGTTTATCTTCCCTATAATAATTAAGTCGGTCTTGCAATGTCCCTGAATGAAACTCAAATTTGTGGCCGTCAGGATCAACAAAATATATGGACTTACAATCCCTTACATCGCGTTCTCTTCCTTGTAAAATATGAACATCGTTTTCTTCTAATCGTTGCAGTAGGCGTTCAAAGTCTTTCTGTTCAACTGAAAACGCAATATGCGTATAAGATTGATGAATCTCATTTCTCGGAATATGTGTTTCTTCATTAAGTGCTACCCATACCCCACATATATGAAAATACGCAAGTTTTCTCCCTTTAACTAATAATTCTCCTTCTAGTACTTTTTCGTAAAATATAATAGATTTTTCTAAATTAGACACTGAAAAACAAAGATGATTGATTCCCTTTAACAACTCTAATTCCTCCTATACAAATAAAAGATGAGCGAAAATTCACTCATCTTTTATTATACTATTTCTTTGTAATATATGCCCATTTATAACTGAAGTCCCCACCAAACGTATGATTCGCAATACCTTTTACGTATGGCTTCTCTAAGTAAGCCGTACTTTGTTGGTACGTAGGAGAAATGGCAGCATCTTGACCAATTAAGATTTTTTCAGCTTCTGCAAGGGCATTCCAGCGTGCTTTATCATCTTTTAATAGCTCTCCTTTTGATTTCGCTACTAAATCATCATACTTCGGATTAGAATAATCCATTTCATTAAATGAGCTTCCAGTAACAAACATATCAATATAAGTCATTGGATCTGGATAGTCCGGACTCCATGCAGATAATGAGAATTCATATTCAAATTTCTTTTCTAACTCTAGCTTTTGCTTATATGGTTGTTGTTTCAAATTCACTTTAATACCAGGTAAATTTTTCTCTAACTCTTCTTTAATAAAGTCACCCACTTTTTTACGGCTACCGTTATCATCATTTAGAAATTCTACTGTAATTGTATCTTGGCCAAGCTCTTTCTTCGCTTCTTCCCATAATTTTTTTGCTTTTTCAGCATTATCTTTGCTGTCACGGAAATTTTTATTTACAGTACGGAAATCTTTCCCATCTGGTCCTGTCGTAAATTTCTCAGGTACTAAGAAATATGCTGGTAATGATCCGTCATTTAAAATAACATTTGCAATTCCTTTTTTATCGTATGCCAGATCAATCGCTTCACGAACTTTTTGATTTTTAAACGTTGCATTTTTCTGGTTAAAACGTAAGAAATACATACGTGGATCTAACTTCGTTTTAAATTCATCCGGCTTATTCTTTTTATACTTATCAACAAATTCAGAACTTAAAATAACACGGTCCGCTTGATCACTATCATATAAGTTTACTCCCGTGCTCGTTTCCTTCACAATATTTACATTAATTTCTTCTAACTTCACAGTATCTTTATCCCAATAATTAGGGTTTTTCTTTAACTGATAACTTCGTTCATGTTTCCATTCACTCATCGTAAATGGTCCATTATATAATAGTTTATCTGCTTCTAATGCATATTTATCCCCTTGCTCTTTCACATATTTTTCATTTAATGGGAAAAATGTAGGGAATGACGTAAGTTCAAGAAAATAAGGTGCTGGTTGCTCTAATTCTACTACCAACGTTTTATCATCCTTCGCTTTAACACCCAATTGATCTGATGGTAATTCTCCTTTATTTACTTTCTGTGCATTTTTCACATCAAATAAAATAAATGCATATTCTGCCGCTATTGCTTTATCTAATGTACGTTGCCATGCATATACAAAATCTTGTGCTCGAACTGGATCACCATTTGACCATTTCGCATCACGTAATTCAAATGTATATGTCTTTTTATCTTCACTAATCTTCACATCTTTTGCCATGCCTGGTGTTGGTTTATTATCCTTATCTAAACGATATAACCCTTCCATTGCATTTACAAAGGCACGGAATGATACAGAGTCTGTTGATTTTGATGTATCCATTGAAGGGATTTCTGCTGTTTCTAGTAAGTTTAATACTTGCTTATCTGCTGCTCCCTTACCTGCTTCTTTCTTCGTTGTAGATGCCTTCTCCCCATTTCCGCAACCTGCAACTAATACACTAGTCGATAATGCAACTGCAGCAATCGTTGTTACCTTTCTCTTCATTCTTCCTTCCCCCAATCTATATGTATAAATGAAAGCCAGTATAATATATATTATTATACAAAAGATTCAGATTATTTCAAATACTATTTTTGTACACTAAAAAAAGAAGTGGATAGAGAGCCCTTCTATCCACTTCTTTTTCTTTTACTTGTAATCCATCCTCTATATCAAATGGGTTTTGAACTTTAAATATTTCGTCCATTATCTTCAAAAATTCTTCCTCATTTTTAGATTCTCCATTAATCATAAGTGAGTACGGCTCAATCTCACCTAATTTATAATCAACAACAAATTGGATTGTCACCTTTTTCCTTGGCATATCAGGACTATATCCTTCGAATTCTACCAATTCTAATCCTTCCGTTCCACGATAATATACCCAACCTGGATTTCTAAAGTAACTTTCAAACGATTCACCAATGGAAAAGAACGGATATTCATAAAGCGAGCTTGTACGAACTTTTTGAATAATATCTCGATCAGTCGGGAAAAAGAAATGGCTGAAAAAAATACTAGCAATCGCTAAAATCGTAACGATTGTCGCTCCTACTTTACTCGTTCCACCACTATCACGAATGAGATAGTTTTCAACCGATGCATCTTGAATTCCCCGTGCTTTTATTCGATATATACGTCTTTCTGCAAATTGATAATATAATCCATTTGCAAAAATCCCCATCCCAAACAGAATAAAAATGAGTAACAGAAACGTAAGAGGCACCATATTAATGATTGGTAATGCTACGTTGAAGCCCATATAATAAGAAAATGCATCACACGCTACTAATAACAGTAAAAATAAAGCTGCAGGTAAATAGTACTTACGATATCCAAGCCAACCCACATTGAAAATAGCAGCCCAACCATTCCAGCTCCACCTAGCAATCCGTTTATCCTCAAGCTCCCATTTCCTTTTGTAATACGGATATTGTCTCCCTACATATACTTCTAACTCTTTGTCGATTAACGAGCTTCCATCGCCTTGTTCATTATGCAAAGTCCGCTGGCAACTTTCACAATTCAACTGATTTCCATCGCAAAGTTGCCCACAATTTATACAGTTCAAAACAATCCCTCTTCCCATCCATACGTCATTTCAAAATACCTTCGTGTTTTAATAACCACTCTTTCCTCCATAAACCACCCGCATATCCAACAAGCTTCCCGCTTTTCCCTATTACACGATGACACGGAACGATAATTGAAATCGGATTACGACTATTTGCTCCTCCTATCGCACGTACAGCTTTCGTATTTCCGACCTTCTCTGCAATATCTAAATATGAAGCACTTACGCCATAAGGAATAGTATAGAGCGCATCCCATACATTCTTTTGAAATGATGTTCCCTCAGCAGACAGCGGGACCGTGAACTCTTTTCTTTTCCCCTTAAAATATTCATCTAGCTCATTTATACATTGATCTATCATTTCATTTTTATGTTCTTCTTTTCTCTCATCAACAAATATAACAGACGTAATTCCATTATCATTCGCTGTAATTTCCAGCAAGCCTAATTCACTTTCATAATAAGCCTGGTACATATGTCATCCTCCAATTCAATTCATATTAGTTATTGTAACACGAATAGACAAAATTTTTCGTATAAGCGTTTTATTAGAGAAATAAAAAAGAGAATGCTACAATGTAAGAAAATTCAATCAAGGAGGCTTTTTGATGAATTCCAAACTTTTTTCACCTTATACAATTAAGGACGTTACGCTAAAAAACCGTATCGTTATGTCACCTATGTGCATGTATTCATCAGAGAATGAGGATGGCCAAGTAACGAATTTCCATCTCATTCATTATGGAACAAGAGCTGCCGGTCAAGTTGGTTTAGTAATGATTGAAGCAACAGCCGTGTTACCTGAAGGGCGAATTTCTAATAAAGACTTAGGTATTTGGGATGACTGTCTAATTGAAGGCTTACATAAAACGACAAGTTTTATACATGATAACGGTGCAAAAGCAGCCATTCAACTCGCTCACGCCGGAAGAAAAGCTGAATTAGAAACAAGTGCTTTTGCTCCATCAGCAATTCCGTTTAATGAAACTATGAAAATACCATTAGAAATGAGTATTCAGCAAATAAAAAATACCATATTAGCTTTTCAGAAGGCTGCAATACGATCTAAACAAGCTGGATTTGATGTTATTGAAATACATGGTGCCCACGGTTATCTTATAAATGAATTTCTTTCTCCACTTTCTAATAAACGAACTGATGAATATGGGGGCTCATCTGAAAATCGCTATCGTTTCTTACGTGAAATCATTGACTCGATAAATGAAGTTTGGAACGGACCGTTATTTGTTCGAATTTCAGCAAATGATTATCATCCTAATGGGTTAACAGTTCAAGATTACGTTCAGTATACAAAATGGATGAAAGAACAAGGGGTAGATTTAATCGATTGTAGTTCTGGAGCTGTTGTACCGGCACACATCGATGTATATCCCGGGTATCAAGTACAATACGCTAAACGTATTAAAGAGCATGCTAACATTGCAACTGGTGCAGTTGGATTGATTACGACTGGGTCTCAAGCAGAACAAATTTTAAATAATAATGAAGCAGATTTAATTTTTATCGGACGTGAGTTACTTCGCAATCCATACTTTCCAAGAATAGCCGCCAATGAACTTGGCTTTGAGTTACAAGAACCGTATCAATACAAGAGAGCACCGGGGAAAATCATTACAAATAAATAAAACCGAGAAGTCATTCTTCTCGGTTTTATTTATTCTATCGTTGTAATTTCATTTGAATTATAAATATGGATACCCGATTCTTCTCGCAATGCAGTTATATACATTCCTTTCGCCACATCTTTAGCTGAAATAGGTTTATACTTTTTGAAAGCCCCTTTAAATATAAAAGGAATAATACGAGATAACTTTTCAGCCATTCGTTCACCGAAACGAAATTCTTGTCGATTCCCTACTAATAAAGATGGCCTAAAGATGTGAATACCACCAATGACTAACTTTTGTAATTCCTCTTCCATTTTCCCTTTGACTTGTGAATAAAAGAAAAACGATTTAGGATTTGCTCCCATTGAGGACACAACAAGGAAGTTTTGCACCCCTTGTTTCTCAGCTAAACAAGCAGCTCGTAACGTATATTCATAATCTACTTTTTTGAAATTCACCTTTGTTTTTGCTTTTTTGATTGTTGTTCCTAGACAACTAAATACGTCATCTACAGCAAAAAACTCTTTATATTCCTCTAGCATCGAAAAATCTATTTGCTTTTGCTGTAACTTTTCATGTTGCCATTGCATTGGTTCTCTTACAAAAATAGTAACCGAATCGTAGTAATCTGATTCAAGTAATAGACGCGTTATCTCTTGTCCAACTAAACCACTTGCACCAAGTACTAACGCTGTTCGCTTATTCATATATGCATATACCTCTTATTTTACTTTTCTCTCCTTCAGTAAAATACAACTTTTAGGAGTTTCCTTCTCTCATTTTACCACAAGTAAAGCACTATGCGTACGCATAGTGCTTTACTCACTCTTTTTTCTCATCTTTCTCACGTAATTTTGTTACTGTTGATGCGTCTCCTAAATTACTTATTAATCTTCTTAAAAAAATTAAAACAAATGATAATGGCAATACTACCGCTAATATCAAGAATATAGATTCCATTAAGTAACCCAAACACTCATCCCCCCCTACACCCTCCTTTCATATATATGAACACGGCGTTGTCACATATGCATGTATTCGCAAAAATAACACATCTATATTTGACAACTTTATTACAAAATCAAATCGGAATGATTATTATTTATTGCAACTTTATAAAAGATGTATTATACTAAGTTCGCAAACTAAAACGTAATTATTCCGTTTTGTATTAAAATGATATTTTTCTTCTATAATTGGGGAAAATATATCCGTAAAAAAAGAAAAGAGGAGAACTTCATGCCTAAAAGATTGACTATATTTTCATTCTTACTTATTTTCACTTTAATTTTTACTGGCTGCTCAAATAAAAAAGAAGGTAATGCCAAGAAAGACGGAAAGCTAACTGTTTATACAACTATTTTTCCTCTTGCAGATTTCGCAAAAAAAATTGGTGGCGACTATGTAACTGTTGAAGCGATTTACCCACCTGGTGCCGATTCTCATACATTTGAACCAAGTCAAAAACAAACAGTACAAGTTGCAAAAGCCGATTTATTCGTTTACAACGGCGCTGAATTAGAACCATTTGCTGAAAAAATGGAAAAAGCATTACAAAAAGAAAATGTTAAAATTGTAAATGCATCAAAAGGTATCGAACTGCGTACTTCTACTGAAGAAGAGCATCATGATCACGGAGACGGCCATAAAGAGGACGAACATCATCACGATAAAGACCCACACATTTGGTTAGACCCTACTCTAGCAATGAAACAGGCAGAAAAAATTAAAAATGCACTTGTAGAGTTACAACCTGACCATAAACAAGAGTTCGAAAAAAACTTCGCAGCACTTCAAACGAAATTCACTGATTTAGATGATCAATTTAAAGCAGCTGTAGCAAATGCGAAAACGAAAGAAATTTTAGTTTCTCACGCCGCTTATGGATACTGGGAACAGCGCTATGGCTTAAAACAAATCCCTATCGCTGGTATTTCAGCTTCTGATGAACCATCTCAAAAACAACTTGCTGACATTACAAAAACAGTAAAAGAACATAATCTAAAATATATTTTATTTGAAACATTCTCTACGCCAAAAGTCGCATCCGTTATTCAAAAAGAAACGGGTACAAAAGTTTTACGCTTAAATCATCTTGCTACTATTTCTGAAGATGATGCGAAGAGCAATAAAGATTACTTCACTTTAATGGAAGAAAACGTAAACACATTGAAAGAAGCTACGAACTAATCAAATTTTTAAAAGAAGCTGACCATTCAGCTTCTTTTTTGTTTGTTCTTACTTGACTTGACCGAAATAACAAGTAAAATTATCCATATTAGCTTTTAGGCTATATTAATTTAGAAGGTGAGTTGGAATTATGGCTCTTCACATTTGTGAAGTAACAGCAAAAAATTGGCGTTCAGTAGCTGCCTTAAACGTCGCGAAAGACCAGCAGCAATTTATTGAAAGCAATGCGTTTTCTTTAGCAGAATCATTATATGAAGGAAACGGAACGTCAGTAGGTTTATATGATGGAGAAACACTTGTAGGGTATGCAATGTATGGATGGTATTGGGAAAAACGTAAAAGCGTATGGTTAGATCGATTTATGATTGACCAACAATATCAAGGAAAAGGATACGCAAAACGTTTCCTTCGCATACTCATTCAATTTTTACTAGATAAATTTGAATGTAAAATAATTTATTTAAGTTTACATCCAGAAAACAAACTCGCAATGGGACTATACGAGTCATTTGGCTTCCGCTTAAATGGCGATATTGATGACGAAGGCCCAGTTGTAGGTGTTGTAATGGAGTTACTATTAGATGAACATACAAGCCTGTGAAAACAGGCTTTTTATTATTTATTTATCAATGTCACATTTTCTATATCTAATTTCTTCTCCCTATTTGCTTCGCTTTTACAATCTAGTATTACCTCTGTAAAATGCTCATTCGATTGAATTAAATGAATTACTTGATTGTTTAAATGGATTATTATTTCACCTCCCTCATTTGTAACATCTGAAAATAGACAACTAATTATTTCTCTATCTTCTTTTGTTATTTCTCCATATAGCTTTACCGCAATTATTCCTAAAATGCCCTGTTCCACACTATTGGGATACATATATTTCTCCATATATTCTCTGCTCTTTTGATCATCCATTTGTTGTAGAAAGAATTGAAACGGCATCCCCTTCATAGGCTGTATGTATGCATTTTTCCACGGCATAGTTTTCTTAAACAAATTAAAAAACCACTTATATTGTAATGGTTCTGGTTTTGTAATTTCAATTCCACCTTCTATCATTTTTTCATACACTTTATCTATATTTTCAACATCAATCGCTAGTCCGATTAACCCTCGATGGCCAGCATAATATTTCTGAACCCACTCTTGTACCCAGCCACCACCATCTTTTGTTTTTACTCTTACTAATTCTAAATATTCTTTTCCAATCCATACGTTAGATACTTTAAAGCCTTTCGTTCCCTTTCCCCATTTCGGAGCATATGGAAGTCCGATAGAATGTACGTTTTTTATCATTTCCTTATTTTCTTGTATCTCTTTATTTACATTTACAACAAGATGATCAATTTTCATATTCTTCCCACCATATTTTTATTTTTTTAATAGTTTTTCTAACTTATGAATAAATCGAAGTTGCATCTCACATTGTTCATACATATTTTCGAAAATAAGTTTCACATACTCTGGTGCATGATCTTTCAGTCTTTCTCCTTCCCTCATTTCTTCATAAGTAGCTAATATTTCTCTTTTTTGTTCATCTAAAGCTTCTAAAATCTCTTCTCTCATACCCTTTTCTTCTGAAAGAAAAGTTAATGCTGTATATAAATGTTTCGGAAACACAACTGATGACTTTTGAAACGACTCCTTTAATAGTCTTTTAAATTCTTGACTTCCCTTTTCTGTAATACAATATATCGTTTTTGAACGTCTACCAGTCATTTCAATTGCTTTTACTTGAATTAATTCCTCATTTGTCATTTTTTTTAACGCGTGATAAATAGAAGCCGGGAACACCTCTGCCCATTTACTACTTTGCACCATATGTAGAGCCTGCTGTATTTCATAACCAGATAGCGACTCCCTTTTAGTAAGCAATCCAAGAATCATTAAACGCACCTTTTATCCCCCTACCCTAATAAAATACTAAATGTTTAGTATTTTTAGAATACTTTACTACAAATTCCAATTTTAGTAAACAAATAAGCCTGCAATATACGCAGGCTTATTTCACACACTCTTCAAAATGTTCTTGGAACCATTCTTTATTAATATCTTTTCCGATAAACACAACTTCACTTACTCGTTCTTCGCCCTCTTGCCACTCTCTATCATATGATGCAGCAAACAGTGTATGTACACCTTGGAAAACGATACGTTTATCTACTCCATCAATCGATAAAATTCCTTTGTAGCGATATAAATACTCCCCTAGCTCTTGAACGACAGCTGACATCCACTCATTTAGTTTTTGTAAATCTAACGGTCGCTCTTCGCGTAGTACAAACGACTTTACGCCTTCTAGATGATTATGCTCTTTATGAGGATAAATTTGTAACGTATCTTTCGTTTTAAACGTTTGAATTTGTAGTAACGATGGAATATCTACATCACAGTTAGTCGCCTCGATTAACTTTGCAGTTGGGTTAATACCTTGCAGTTCCTGCAATAGATTTTCCTTTTCACTTTCATCCACTAAATCTAATTTATTTACTAAAACGACATCAGCAAATGCAATTTGTTCCTTTGCTTCTAGTCCTTTTTCAAAATGTTTATGTATATGGTAACTATCTACTACTGTTACAACACCGTTAATTTGGTATGCAGATTGAATCACAGGATCTAAAAAGAATGTTTGAATAATCGGACCTGGATTTGCAAGACCAGTCGTTTCAATTACTAATCCATCAAAATCCATTTCCCCTTCTGCTTTTACGTCCAATAATTGTTTTAAAGCAACAAGTAAATCTTCCCGTACAGTACAACATAAACAACCGTTCGTCATCTCCATAATCTCTTCTTCGACATTCATAATCAGTTGATTATCAATACCAATTTGCCCTATTTCATTTACAATCACTGCTAATTTCTGACCGTGATTCTCTGATAAAATACGATTTAATAATGTCGTTTTCCCTGATCCAAGAAAACCAGTTAATATTGTTACTGGAATCATTCCCTACATCTCCTTATAGCTATATGTTTCTACATTATAGCATATAGAGAAAATCGTTTTTGTAGCAAAACATATTTATTGTATGTACGACACTGAAACTATATAATAATATGTAGCAAGAAAGCCTTTTCAAAACATTACTCATTCATCAAGGGGGCACTTATAATGGAACGAGTTCAAATGGCCGAAAAGCTAGAATTTTCTCGTATTATTCAAGGTTTTTGGCGTTTAGCAGAATGGAATATGACGAAACAAGAATTACTTTCTTTTATTGAAGAATGCATGGATATGGGGATTACTACTTTCGATCACGCTGATATTTATGGCGGTTATACGTGTGAAGGACTGTTCGGAGAGGCATTACAATTAAAGCCTTCCTTACGTGAAAACATGCAAATCATCACAAAATGTGGAATCGCTCCCCCATCACCAAAATTTCCAGAGCGATATGTTGCGCACTACAATACAAGTGCTGAACATATAATAAAAAGCGCGGAAGACTCATTACAAAACTTACATACAGATTATATTGATGTATTGCTCATCCATCGCCCTGATCCATTTATGGATCCAAATGAAGTAGCAGAAGCGTTCTCACGCTTAAAGCAAGAAGGAAAAGTCCGTCACTTCGGTGTATCTAACTTTTTACCGTCACAGTTTAATATGCTAAATTCCTATTTGGATTTCCCGCTCATTACAAATCAAATTGAAGTATCTGCGATGCAGCTTGAGCATTTTGAAAAAGGGACAATTGATTTATGCCAAGAAAAACGAATCAATCCTATGATATGGTCGCCTCTTGCTGGCGGAGAAATCTTTACTGGTCAATCAGAACGTGCCGTACGTGTACGTGAAACTTTACAGAAGGTTGCTACTGAACTAGGTGTTACTAGCATCGATACAGTTATGTATGCTTGGCTGCTTGCTCATCCAGCTAACATGATGCCAATCGTTGGATCTGGTAAATTAGATCGTGTTAAAACAGCCGTTCTTGCTACAAAAGTTAATTTAGATCGTCAACAATGGTTTACAATTTTCGAAAGCTCTAATGGACATCCTGTACCATAATACACAAAAAGAAGAGCTGTTGCTTTACAGCTCTTCTTTTTCATATGTATTTCTAGTCATGGCAAATACACACATATCCCTTAATCCATTTCCATCTACCGCTACACTCGCACTTTCTAATGTACCTTCTAACTTAAAGCCTAATTTCTCAGGTATCGCTCTACTCTTCTTATTTAAAGAATCACATCGAATTTCTACGCGGTTTGCTTTCAGCTCAGAAAAAGCATAATCCGTTATACCCTTTGCAGCCTCTACCATATAGCCCTTTCCACTAAACCTTGAATCAATCCAATACCCAATTTCAAATTGAGGTATATCCCAATTAATACGATGCAATCCAGCTGATGCAATAAATCCACCGGTTTCTTTCGAAAAAACTAGTAATCTTAAATCCTCACGCTGCAAAAATTGAATATGCGATTTTCTAATGCTCACTTCTACTTCTTCCTCTGTTTGCTCTTTTTGTGCAAAAACCATCCACGGTCTTAATTCTTGCATAGAAGCTTGAATTGCATCGTATACAACTTTACCGTCACCTGGTTTCGGCATTCGAATAAATAGCCTTTCAGTATAAAACTCAGAAGGAAAATCGAATAATAACGGATTCACTCTCACCACTCCCTATATTTCTTTTATATATAATAATATCCATCTCAAGTTATACAGTAAAGAAATTTCCGAATTTTACACATTTTAACCATTTACCTCTACAGCAACACGAACTCCGGATTCAATTGCTCCCTGTATCCATCCGTGATATAACGTTGTATGATCTCCAGCAAAGTATAGTCCCACCTCTGGTTTTATAATGGCTGGTTGTAGTTCTGATTCTTGTCCTGCCTGAAATAGCGCAAACCCTCCAAGTGCATATGGATCCAATGTCCAACTTTTTGATATGCCAGACATGAACTCATCATATACTTGACCGCCTAATATTGTCGCTAAATTCTGTAGTGTGTAATAGATACGATCACCTTTTGATAATCCATCCCATAACAACGCATCGTAAGACCATGTATAGCTTCCTAGCATCATAGCCGGTCCCTTCTCTCCAATTCCATGACTTGGATAATATGCATAACGTATAGGAAGATCCGTTATAATTCTCCCACCTAATTGCCCTTGTTCTTCCCAAAATCGGCTTTTAAATTGAATTCCTATTTTCGTCGCCGGCATATAATGCAATTCACGAATTGCTTTCCATTTGTCATGAGATATCGAATCAAATGGGTCTACTTCCACAAAGCGCATTGTCGAAAATGGAATTGTAATAATAACTAATTCCCCTGTAATGCTACTATATTCAAAAGTTTCCTCGTTCCGATAGAAAGCTGTCACACCGTTATCGTGTTGATGTAGCTTCATTAATTTTTGATTATATATAATATTTTCTTCTAATTGTGGTAAAAAAGACTTTGGTAATCTATCATTCCCGCCTACTATTTCACAAAATCCACTCTCTTCTTGCATAATATATAAAAAGCGTAACGTTTCAACAAACGACCTTTCCAAAAAACCTTCTAAGTCTAAAAGAACACCGATCATCTCAATTGTTACTGGCGAGAAATAAGTATTATATTGATAAGGATGATACTTTAAAAATTGTCCTGTAGAGTACCTCCCAAAATCCTTTACTACAACATCCCAATTTTTCTCAGGGTTCTTTTTTATAAAATTTATAATGGGCTGTACCGCTAACAATAATAGCTCCTCAGACGTTTTCCCAACTTCATTCATTTCCACAGGATATTTTAAAATACTTGGATCTTTTTCATATTGTTGTAACGTCGTTTTTCGGCTATTTACATAAATAATATCCGTATCATTCCTATTAATAAATGGGCTCACCTGTAACCCAAATTTTCTTATATATGCCATCGTTAATGTGTGCGAATACGGAATTCTCATTGCCCCAACATCTAAATACAATCCGGTATCTTCCATTCTAACCGTCTCTATGCGGCCACCTACCCGGTTATTTGCTTCAAAAATTTTCACATCATGTCCTGCAGCCTTTAATAAAGATGCCGAAACTAATCCAGCCATACCAGCCCCTACTACAATAATTCGCTTCGGACGAGTCGTCTTCTTTAACCCTTTATTTATAACTTTCAACACTTCATCCATCTCAGTGTTATACATTATATCTTTCTGCACAATTCCACCCCTTACTTCATAAAATGGGCATTAGTGGTTTAGTGCATTTTATTCATAAATTCCTATAAACATAACAACATAGCAAGTGGAATATTCACTAAAAGTACATAAGAGTTAGCTTTCACACCTCATCACGCTACGTATAATATAGCAACGGTAAAGAAGGAGTGGTTGAAAATGAAACAAACTTACGACTACAACGCTACAAAGAAGTATTTAGAAGGAAAGAAACAACAACTATGCAACAAACTTAGTAGTAAACAACTATCTAAAAAAGAGCGTGAACAACTAAAACTTGAGATTGATAACTACGAATATATATTAAATTTAGTCGAAATGAATCATTATGAACGAGGCTTTCCTCGTTAAAAGTGGATAGGTGGTTTATCCACTTTTTATTTTGAGCATTTTATTACGCATTTTTCGTAAGTAAATATATAATAGGATGTACATTAAGATTGAGAGGTATATTCTATGATCAAATTAAGTGTATTAGACCAATCCCCTATTTCAGATGGTAGTACAGCAGCCCAAGCTTTTTCACATACAGTTACGCTTGCACAAGAAGTTGAAAAACTCGGATATACACGCTTTTGGGTATCAGAGCATCACAATTCTGTAAGCCTTGCTGGTTCAAGTCCAGAAATACTTATTTCTCATATTGCAGCAAAAACGGAGCGTATGAGAGTTGGTTCGGGTGGTGTTATGTTACCTCACTATAGCCCGTATAAAGTTGCTGAGAATTTCCGTGTTTTAGAAGCACTTTATCCAAATCGTATTGACCTTGGTGTCGGCAGAGCACCTGGTGGAATGCCAATAGCTACTCGAGCACTACAGGAGGGCAAAATGGTCTCCCTTGATCAATATCCAGAACAAATTGCAGATGTTGCAATGTACTTACATGATCAAATACCAGAAAATCATCATTATGCAAATTTAAAAGCTACTCCTGTAATTCCAACATCTCCCGAGATGTGGATGCTTGGTTCTAGTGGAGAGAGTGCAATGATTGCCGCAAAACAAGGTACTTCTTTTGCATTCGCACAGTTCATTAACGGATACGGCGGTACCGAAGTAATGGAAGCTTATCAAGAACAATTCCAGCCTTCCTATTTAGGAGACAAACCAAAATCAATCGTCGCTATTTTTGTTATTTGCGGAGAAACAAATGAAGAGGCGGAAAAAATTGCTTCTAGTTTAGATTTATCAATCTTATTACTAGAGCAAGGAAAGCGCACAACTGGTACTCCTTCTATCGAAACTGCACAAAATTATTCATACAGCGCTTATGATTTATTCCGTATAAAAGAAAATCGTCAACGTATGATCGTCGGTGATCCATCTTCTGTGAAAGAAAAAATCGTAAACTTAAGCAAAGCGTACAATACTGATGAATTTATGATTGTCACAATTACTCATCGATTTGAAGATAAATTAAATTCTTATCGCTTACTAGCAAATGCTTTTCATTTATAATGATAAAAGGGAGATCCATCAATTATGATGGATCTCCCTTTCTTACTACTTATTACTTTTGCCGTCTATATATTTAATAGCTTCTTCTAATAATACTTCAAAATTCTCAGGATAATCGTGATTTAATTTCGGCACAACTTTATACTCATGTTCTATATTTTTATCTCTTAATAATTGTACAAATTGCTGCGTACTTTCGAAACAATCTTCATCTTGATCCCCGCACACTATATATCCCTTTATTTTTTTATCTTGTAGCACTTCCAACAATTCACTCCATTCTTCAATCCCTGGAAGCCACGGCGCCATAAAAATAAAACCATCTACATCTAAATCTTTTTGTAAAATTGTATACAAAGCTACTCTGGCACCAGCAGAAAAACCACCAATTATTACCCTTTCTACTGTATGATTTTCTATAAACGTAACGTAATGCTCTTTTAATTCTTCTTTCCCTCTATGTATATCATCCCAAACAAACCCATCTGAAAACTGAATTTGCGAAGACTGTGGTAAAGCTAACGTATAATCTTGATCCAAAACAGATTTCCAATATGGTTCTACTATTGCTATATTTTCTTGATCTCCGTGCATTGCAATAAATAGTTTTTCTTTTTTCTTACCATCTATAAATTTCACGTCTGCTCGTTCTGTTTTCTTTGCTAATTCTTCTCTTTCTTTACATAATTGAACCATTTTATGAAACTCTTCAAATTTATGTAGTGGTGTTAAATCATCGTCCGAAATTAAATACTCATTTCCGTACCAAAATCCATTGTCTATAATAGCTTCCTTCATTAACTGTAACGCTTCTTCTTCAAGCCCCGCTGCACTCGCTAGCGCATATTTAAAATTATATATTTGTGCTTTATTCCCCACTACACCATTAGCATGCTCCATTATATAAGTGAACGCTTCCAAACTTCCTTTATTTGCATAACAATGTAACGTTTCATTTAATAATTGAATGTAAGTCATACTATTTTTCATACACCCATTCCCCCATAACCTTGTATAATATTTATTTCTCAAACCTTTATACCATACTGTAATCACTGTATACATCTCACGCTAACAATACTTTATTCTTAAAACGATACTTAACCATTACTTCTCTTTGTCCAATGAGCTTAGTATACAGTTGAATAGACTGAAAAATCAATATTTTAATAAACAAAAAAAGACAACAATATATTTATTGTTGTTTTCAATACATCTACCCACTCTTTTGTTTTTTTCTGTCTGGTTTACTTGAAACTAAATAATGTTTTTCTGAAATATATAAGTCTCTTTTTAATATACGATTTAAATACGGTCCTAATTTCATCCCGCATATAAGACGCTCTTCACTACCTTCAACAATTGGAAACATTTCTTTTTCTGTTACGTATTGATCTACTGCTTTTTGTACGATATCAATTTCTTTAACTAGGTTTAGATTTTCTTCTGTATGTTCAAATACCTCAAGCGTTTCCTTCGTAATAAGAAAACTATTTGTTGGAAATGCAGGTAAATACGGCTTTAACAAATCATAATTTACTGTATAATCATCATTTACTAATACCGTATAAACGATATTAGCATTCGTTTCTAGAAACTTAGCCATCGATTGTTCTAATTCATCTTTCGTAATTTCACGCTCTTCTTTTCCAGTTCTGAAAAAGCGAAACATCGCATCGCCTCCTTTTTACTATATTATAGCATAAAAGAAAACTGAAAAATTACAAAAAAAGTCATTGAAAGAATTTTTCAATGACTTTATTCTTTATAAACTAATATTTATTTTAAGAACGCACTTAACATCCATACGTGTTGTTCTAATGTTGTATGAATTGCTAACAACATGTCCGCTGATGTTTCATCGCCAGCTTCACCCGCAACTTCCATACCTTCTTTTAATTCTTGAATAAGTGCAGAATAATCATTTACTAATGTTTGCACCATTTCTTCTGCAGATTCCTTGCTTGTCCCTTCACTAACACTAGAAGTAGCAAGATATTCTTTCATTGTCGCTAGTGGCTTACCTTCCAATGCTAAAATACGTTCGGCTAATTCATCAATATTTGTTCCAGCTTCATTATAAAACTCTTCAAATTTCTCATGTAATGTAAAGAAGTGTGGTCCTGTCACATACCAGTGATAATTATGTAGTTTCACATATAACACATTCCAGTTTGCTACCTGCTTGTTTAATACTTCAACAACATTTGTTTTCGTACTCATACAATCCACTCCTCTTATCATTTTGTAATGATTATCTTTTAATAATCTAATTACATTTTACCATACATTCCCTATCCTTTCGAACGATCGGCTCATATGTAGCAAAGTTTTAACACCTTTAATACTTCCCTAATATCTTTTAATTCATGTATATTTTCAAACACTTCATACGTCTAATTGTCCAAGCTCATACATATGCATAATAGTAAATCAAGCTCATCGTAGTAGAAAGAGGGATAACATGGACAATCAACAGTGGCAAGTAGCAAAGAAAGTCGCTGCTACTTATATTGGAACAGTCGTTGGAGCTGGATTTGCTACTGGACGAGAAATTGTTGAATTTTTTACAGTGAACGGATTATATGGAACAATCGGCATATGTGTAAGTGGATTTTTTTTTATTTGGCTTGGCACAAAGATGATGTTACTTTCATCACAAATCGGTGCATTTTCAGCGCAAGAATTTAACAAATATTTATTTGGAGATGTATTTGGAAATGTTGTAAATACACTATTATTACTTGTATTATTTGGTGTAACGAGCGTTATGTTATCAGGAGCTGGGGCGGTATTTGAAGAGCAGCTTCGTTTACCAAGACAACTTGGTATTTTCATTACAGTAATCGCCTGTCTCATTATAGGTAGCCGCGGATTACAAGGGGTTTTTGAAGTTAATACACTTGTCGTACCTATTATGATGATTTTTATTATCGGACTTGCTATTACAACTTTTTTTCACAGCACAACTCCTATTAGTAACACTATTCCTGCAGAAAGCTGGAGTATGAAGTGGATTACTAGTCCTATTACATATGTCGCCTTAAATCTTTCTCTCGCCCAAAGCGTTCTCGTCCCGTTAGCCAGTGAAGTAAAAGATCGAAAGGCCATTTTATGGGGTGGTATTTTAGGTGGTGCAGGACTTTCTTTAATTTTATTATGCAGTCATTTAGCTATCTTATCAGTAGATCAATTTTATCAATATAATATCCCAATGGCTGAAGTGATAAGAAAATTCAATGCAACTTTTCACTTTTTCTTTGTCCTTATCATTTTCGGTGAAGTGTTCACAACTTTAGTTGGCAATGTGTTCGGAATGACAAAACAAATGCAATCAATTACTGGATGGAAAAATAACAATATTATTTTCTTCATTTTACTAATTAGTTATTGCTTTAGTTACGTTGGTTATAGTGAACTCCTCCACATTTTATATCCTATAATCGGATGGGTCAGCATCATTTTACTTCCGATTATTGCTTTTAAACAACTTCAAAAAACATAAAAGAAGCATCCATATTATTGGATGCTTCTTTTATATTCATTCACAATCATCACAAACTTCCCAGTACGGCCCCATTTCCAATGCCAAATATGGCTTTAATTGCAACCGAATCATCCGACTAGGCATGCGTTCTAAAACGAATTGAATCCCTTCTTCATCTTCGTCTAATTCAACTTTTGAAATCGCAATTCTTTGCACAGTAGAAATAGGCATTCCATCTTTATATAAAGTGATTTTCACCTCATCATATTCATTAAAATACAATTCAACATTCATTTGATTTTTCAACATTTCATCAACAATTTCATATTTATCATTTTGTTCCTGGATTATATATTTCCAGCCGCCTCTACTTTCTTCTTTCGGAGCTGCTTGAAATAATGTCATCAAATCCTCGTATAGCATAAGATAACCCCTCTCTTACTAAAAACGATGAGTATTTTATATACCCTTTATCTCTATCACTATCCATATGTATTGTACCATATATCACCGTTCTTACCGTATTCATTTGCTTCTTAGATGCATATAAAATAACTGATTCTCTTCATTACTGTGTGAATTATCTCCTATTTCATTTCTTAATACTCTTCTATAGCTTTCAAGTAATATCACACTTAAGTAAATGCATTTTTTATCCATCCTCCACTTATTATTTGCTTGCAAAAACAAAAAAAAGAAGAGTGACTTATATCACTCTTCTTAAAAGAATTTCCCAGTAGCTGCTAACGCTAATACTAGTATTAAAATTGTAAATAATAATGAGACAATGAAACTAAAAATAGGCAATGCTTTCTTTTCATTCTTCTTAAAGAGTAACTTTAAACTAAGTAAGATGTTTACTGGTACAAATATAAAATAAAAATATTTAACAATTTGCACCGAATTATTCGAAAGTGTTTTTAAAATAAACACTTCAATTAGAAAAACAATAAAAAATGAAATACTTAGCCAAAATGAGACATAGCTAAGCCAAGAATGTCTTTTTGTCCCCCAATACACTCCCATACTAATCTCCTTTATTTGTATTCTATATGATTATAATTATACACAAAGTTAACAAATACCTCTATTTTTCGACAAATATTATACAAAATATACCTTTACATATCATAAAGATACTCTCCATCCCCATTTAATTTTACATAATAAAAACAGACTACTCCAATAGCATACTGCTATTTTGAAGATAGCCTGTCCTCTGTTAAACTTTAAATCTTTCAATTAACCCTTGTAACTCTTCAGCCATTTGAGATAATGTACCAGCCGCAGAACTAATCTCCTCAATGGACGCTAGTTGTTCTTCTGCTGATGCTGCAACGTTTTGAGTACTCGTCGCATTATTCTGCGCTGTCATTGCAATTTGACCTACCGAAATAGACACTTCATTGGCACCTTTTGACATCCCGTTAGCCGTTTCAACCATCGTTTTAATTTGATTCGCAATTTCATTTGTAGATTGTAAAATCTCAGTAAAGTTTTGCTTCGTTTCATTCGCAATAACAAGTCCAGATTGAACTTCTTCATTTACATGCCCCATAGATTTTACTGTCTTACTCATGTCATCTTGTATTTCACATATTAATTTACTAATTTCACTAGAAGAAACGCTAGACTTCTCCGCCAATTTACGTACTTCATCTGCAACAATTGCAAATCCTCTTCCATGCTCTCCTGCTCTTGCAGCTTCAATTGCTGCATTCAAAGCTAGAAGATTTGTTTGATCTGCAATATTTTGAATTACTTCTAGTATGTCACCAATTTGTTTTGATTTATTATTTAGTAACTGTATAACTTCATCTGATTGTGAAACAGATTCTGCAATAGATTGCATTTGATTTACTGTTTTTCCGACGAGTTTTCCACCATCTTCTGCTTTTTCACGAGTATGAGCAGAAGCCTTATTAATCGATGATGAACTATTTGCTACATGCTGAATTCCTTCTGTTACGTCAAATAGTAACATTGCACCATTTTCTACACTTGTTGTTTGCGTTGTTGCCCCACTCGATATTTCATCCATTGCCATCGTAATTTGCTCAGTCGCTTCACTGGCCTGTCTTACACTTGCTGTTAGCTCTTCTGATGCTGCTGCAACATGTCCAGCCGAAGTATTAATTCTTCCAATTAACGTTCGCAATGCATCTGTCATCTCATTAAATCCTTTTGCAAGTTGGCCAATTTCATCATTAGAATGAATATCGATTGTTTGCGTTAAATCTCCCTCACTTATTTCTTTAGAAGTCGCAACTAATCTTTTTAATGGCTTCGTTATAGAAAGTGTCACAAAATAAATAAGTGCCCCGCCTATAACTAATGCAATGAACATAACAATTAACATATTATAAAATACAGGCTGTGCAGCTTCAATTACTTCATTTGAGTACATCGTCCCGCCGATTTTCCAACCTGTTTTTACATTTGTAGCAAATACCATTTGTTTTTCGCTACCGTCATACGTATATGAAAAAGCGCCATGATTATCTTCATAAATTTTCTTCGCCCAAGAATCAGCTGCTTTTTCTCCTGATTTTTCTTGAGGATGTGCAATTATTTTTTGTTTCCCATCTAAAATGAAAGCATATCCTTTTTTACCAATATTGATTAACTTTGTTGTTTTTAATAAATTATCTAAACTTAAATCTATCGCTACAACACCGTTTTTATCTTCTGTTTGTTTTGCAATCGTTACGACAATATGTCCATTTCCTTGCGCCTTATACGGCTCAGTAATTACAATACCACCTTGTTTGGCCACTGCATCTTTATACCAAGAACGTTCTGTTGGATCATAGTCTGCTGCCATTTGTATATTTGGTTCCTGCACAAATTTCTTATCATTCCCAGCAGCGTATACTTGTTCAACATCTTTATTCAAATTGATATATTGAGATAACATTTTTCTTAATTCATCTTGATTATCCCCTTGATACATATTACCTTGAATCACCCGTGCAAAATTATTCACATCATTAAATTTCGCCTCAATCATTTGATTGATTAAATTATCTAATATTTTTATATTGTCGTGAGCACTGCTCGTAATTTGTGATTCAAAATTCTTTTTAGCCGTTTGATAAGACATGCCTCCGATAATAGAGACAGCCGCAATTAAAATGACAAAAAATGAAATTAGTAGTTTTTTTGCTACTTTCATATTACGAAACCAATTTAATAGTCTACCCATTACAAACCTCCTGCTTTTCAATTTCAAAAGTTAAATCTAGTAAATTATAAATATTTCCCATTCCCTAATTATTATTTCCATAACCTATTATGATGAATACTTTGTAAAGTTTAAACAATTAAGTTCCCTTTGTCTATATATATGAATAATATTATTATAAAATTTACAATTACAAAAAGCCAAAGGGAACCACCCTTTGGCTTTTTACATTTTTTTATGCTGTTTAGAAATCTTTTTCCACTTATCACGCTCTGCTCTTGCAAGAATAGCATCTTGTTTTCTCATAAAATACGCCAGTTCTCTTTGTAATTTTTTATAGCTTTGCAAACGATGTATCGTAATAATTCCGTTATCAATTGCATTATGCACTGCACACCCTGGCTCATTTTCATGCTTACAGTCCCTAAAACGGCACGTTTTTGCTAGTTCTTCAATATCAGAAAATGTTGTTTGAATTGCATCGCTTCCTTCCCAAAGCTGCAGCTCCCTCATACCCGGAGTATCAATAACTAAACTACCACTCGGTAATCGGAACAATTCACGATGAGTTGTCGTATGCCTTCCTTTACTATCTTCCTCACGAATATCTCCTGTTTTTGCTACTTCAATTCCTATAAGTGCATTTAACAAAGTGGATTTCCCAACCCCCGATGACCCGACTAAAGCAATTGTTTTTCCTGAAGAAACAAATTGCTGCAACGATTCAATACCAGCATGCTCCAAACTATCAACGACAAAGATCGGAACACCAATTGCCACCGCTTCCGTTTCAACAATTTTCTGTTCCACGTCTTCACATAAGCTACTCTTTGTTAAGACAATAATAGGCATTGCACCGCTTTCATACGCTAATAGTAAATAACGTTCTATTCTTCTTACGTTAAAATCATGGTTAAGTGCATTCACTAAAAATAGATAATCTACATTTGCAGCTATTACTTGTTCTTCCGTTCGATTACCAGCCTCTTGTCTAGAAAAAGAACTTCTTCGCTGAAAAATGCGATGAATAATTGCTTTCTTTTCATTCTCTATTTTCTTTATATACACCCAATCACCAACCGCTGGATAATCTCCCTTCGTTACTGCTTCATGTCGAAATTTTCCAGACAGTTCTGCCATATATTCACCATCATTACAAATAATTCGATATAGATGCTTATGCTCAAGTAAAATACGTCCTACTTCAAAGTTCTCTACAGCTTGTTCCTCAAAAAAGGAATCCCAGCCGAACGATTCTAAAATATTTTGATTCAAATTGATATCCTCCCTAGTTTAAGCTAAGTGGAAGGATCGTGCGCTCACTTATATAGTCTCGCCCTTTCCATCCACCTTTGTATTTGGTTTATTATTTATATAAGTTATTTTCGCCATAATACATCACCCCGTTCTCATTTTAATTACTCTCATTATATGGAATATTTATTTAAAAAGCTACTTTATTTAACATAATTTTCAAATAATTTATTTTTCATCATTCTAATTTGTCCACGGTGACTAATCTCATCTTCTAGCACATGAAACCAAAGGTAGTGCTGATTATGCGCTACACCGTTAGGCCACTTTCTTTCTGACATAAGCCATTCATCATCTTGTTCACTCAAATACTTCAGAGATTCTTTTCGAACACTTTGTAGAAGTTGTACATAATACTGTATGTTATGTCCACGAATCGTTCTCCCCGATTCCCCTAAATACAGTGCGTCTTCCCATATTTCTAATTCTTCTTTTGTAAAGTCACGCTCTTGAAATGAAATCAGCTGATGTGCTTTTTCAATAGCTGCAATATGCTTTAATAAAGCTCCGATGGAATTCCCTCCACTTGGCATAATTGAATCTAATTGCTCAACTGATAGATCGTTTATTTCCTGTAATGTTACAGCCCTCGTATGCTCCAGCATGCTTACTAATTCCCCTATATTTTTTGTATAACCATCTACACTTCTTATTCGATAATCTATATTCATATCACGCACCCCTTTCTGTATTCACATTAATGGATATACGCTTCAAATAATAGACTGAAATATATCAGATTTTTCTGTTATAATTAAATTGAATAGGTGATACACCCAAACAAACTTTCTCAATGTGCTTATATGAAATATTAAAAGGAATCAATATAAAATGATCGAATCTTATTCACTAAAAGGAGTGGATTCGATGGAAATGTATCAATGGCTAACTGCTGTACTCGTTGGTGGCATTACTGGTTTCGTTTCCCATCTAATCAATAACCAAGGTAAGTTATTGCTTCCACGCCGTTTGAAAACTTTTTTTCACTTTGGGTTTTTGACTGATATTTTCACTGGCAGCCTAGCTGCACTTCTTGGACTCGTTTTATTCGATGTCACCTTAATAAAAGAAATTATTAAAGTATCCATTGTGACTGCTATTTCTGGTCAGACTTTCTTACTCCACCAAGCGCTTGGTGGTGAGCAGGCTAAAAACACGCAAATCGGGAAAGCTGATGAAAAGATTCAAGAAATTGACAAATTATTACGACGTTAATCTATACTTTCTTTAAAAATTATTGTTATAATGAAAAATAAATATTTTCTATTGCGTCGTTTGTCAGAAGAAAGGGTGTTTCGTATGACAAAAAAGAAAGTAGAAGATTTCTTAACAAACACTGAAAAAGAGGAACTGCTAGAAAACTATAAATGTTTACGAGAAGCCCGCACAAAAAGCGAAGCTAACTATTTTGGTGAAGCAGTAAACCATCTATTAAATAAAGCAAAACAACGAATTATTAAAGATGCAGGCATACATGATGAAAATGCAGCAACTGTTCAATCAAAAAGAAAAGCACTGTTTTAGCTACATTAGCTAAAACAGTGCTTTTCTTTTTGAAATTTTTTCTTACCATAATACTTTCACTCTGCTTTTATTCTTCCCATTTTTACTGCTCCAAAAGTCATATTGGCTTAGATCAACCTAATCATATAACCTCATGTAAACCATTTTAAGAATAGATAAATTAAGCAAAATTTGTTGAACTAGTAATGCTATAAACGAAATAAGTTTATTAAATCGCTTCTTTTAACTTTGTATGCGGATTTGGTCCGTATTGATTGTCATTTTCTTCACTTTCAATGATAAAAAATACAAGTAAAACAACGCTACCAAATGGTACAAAATTTAATAATTGCCACCATCCTGTTTTCCCAATATCATGTAACCGACGTGCGCCAATCGAAAAACTTGGTATAATCATTACTAACATAAATAGCAGCGCAATAATAGCAACTAACACCTCTGAAAATGATGATAAAAACAACAGTAGCCAAAAAATTACGATATTGGATAAACTAAAAATCCAGTACTCTTTTCGTGTAGCTCTACCACTAAAATTCCCATAATTCTTTAGAGCTTTCAAATACCATTGCATGTAAATCTCTCCCCTTTTATCCCCAATAAAATAAAACTATGTAATTTTTAACAGATAAGTAGAAATATAACATGATTTTTTTGTAAAATCCATACTCTTATCTACATTATCCTCTATTTAAATAGTGTTTTTCTTCCAGCATTTTTCACATTACTTTCACATCTACTTCACAAATATAAGTAGTCCTATATGTTATACTAAGTATATCCTTTTCCAAGGAACTATATGCCGATATATAAATCCCTATCTCTGTAGGGATTTTTATTTTTGGATTCTCCATAACTTTGTTACAATGCCTATACACTATTTCTCTACTTTCTGTAGCTTCTGCACTTAAAAACTACTTCGTGTATTATTACTCTTCTAATATTGATTTAATATATTTCATATTTGGTTTTCAACTGACATTTTCATTGCTACACTAACTGCACTTCTTGTACTCGTTTTATTTGATGTCACCTCAACCGAAGAAATACAGCTATTTTTTATTTGAACAGGCTTTATGACGCAATTCCTGTTTCATGATTTTCAGTAAGTTTTTCACTTTTTCTAAACAATAATAAAGCGACTACATATAGGAAAGCAGTAAAACTACCTACAAATATAAAATTGTGAGATGCAGCAAATAGCAGTCCTGCTATTGCCGCTCCTATCATTTGACCAATATACATCGAAGCATTAGCAAGAGCTGCTCCTGTTCCTCTTGCTACACTGGACATGTTTTGTAAGTGCCTCATCATCAATACAAACAAAATTCCTGTCACAAAAAATAAAACAAAGAATAATAACTCCACAAATATAATGTTCTTTACATGAGGAAGTAATACATATAGCACTGCTGTAAATAGAATGCCGCCATAGAAAGAAAGGTTATAACCAATTTTATTTACGATTCTAGGACCAAAAATATTCCCAGTTAAATTCCCTAATCCTAATATGAGCATAGCTGTTCCTATTTCATGAATTTGTAAGCCAAATTGAATGGAAAGCCATACGCCAAAGAATGAAAATGCAGCAAAATTACCAGTTTGAAAAACAAAATATGCAAAATAAGAAAGTGAAACCTTTGAATCTGTAAGTAATTGTTTATAGCGTTTTAAGATATTTGTTTTATTTCCACCTATATGAACCGGTTGTATTTCTGGTAATACTACATAAATAAGAATGACAAGTAGTGCTGATAATATACCAATGACGAAGAATGGTGTAGTATAGTGTATCATTGCTAAATACGACCCTACTGGTAGACCTAAAATTTGAGAGATTGATAACCCTGCTGTTGCAATCCCAATCGCCTTTACAATTTGCTCCTTCTCTATAAGGAGCGGAATAGATGCCCACACTTGTGGAGATACAAAGGCTGCACTTACACCTGCTAAAAATCTAAATGCTAGCATCCATAGAAAACCCGGTGCCATTCCACATAAAAACGTACTTAACGCAAAAAAACTCATTCCTATTACCATCACTTTTTTTCTGTTTAAGCCATCTGATATAGGACCAGCAATAAGTGCAAATCCAGCGTATCCTAAAGCATATGAACTTACCATCCACCCTGACAACTCAGTTGAAACATGATATACCTGTTGTAATGTCGGTAAAAGTGGTGAAATTAAGAAAGTATCTGTACCAATCATAAACATTATCGTAAAGAATACAGCTAGTACTCTTTTCATTTAAATCTTCTCCTTTTATATAAAAAGAGGGAACTCCCCCTCTTTTCAACTAAGCTTCTAAAATAGATTCAATCTCTTTCATAACCTTTTCATTCAATGAAACTTCCACCGCTCTTACACTTTCTCTTATTTGCTCCGCTCGTTTCCCACCAGGAATAACAGTATCAATTCCTTTTTTGTTTAGAAGCCACGCTAAAGCTAAATGCGATACTTCAAGATTCATTTCTTTAGCTAAGCCTTTTAACATTTCTACTTTCTTAAAGTTACTTTTGTATGTATTTTCTTCGAAGAGATTTACACTTTGACGCCAATCCCCTTCGTTCAATTTGAAATCTTCTGTATATTTTCCACCTAGTATCCCAAAGGCAAGAGGCCCATACGGAATAAATGAAATACTTGGTTCTATACAATACGGCAAAAGTTCTTCCCCAGCATTACGATCTAACATATTATATGGTGATTGTACAACATCTATATGTCCGTGCTGATTCGCTTCTTTTAATTGCTCTACATTAACGTTAGATATTCCAATTGAACGAATTTTCCCTTCTTCTTTTAGGCGATTAAGCTCTCCAATTGAATCTATGTAACTTGTTTCAGGATTTGTAAAAATGTAAGTAATATAAATCAATATAATCAGTCTGTAATCTTCTTAAGCTATTTTCCACAGCATTTCTTAAATAGCTTGGTTCATTATTAATATAAACTTCTCCATTTAATAACGGCTGTATTCCACCTTTTGTAGCAAGTACAACTTCGTGGCGTTTTCCTTTCAATACTTCCCCTACCAATTCCTCTGATCTACCGAATCCGTATGAATCTGCTGTATCAAAAAATGTAATCCCTTGCTGAATAGCTTCTTCAATTAATTGTTTTCCTTCTCCCTCATTCACATCAGCATATAAATTATGTCCCCCTACAGCGTTTGTTCCTAGCCCCAACTTTGAAATATTAGGTCCTGCCTTTTGCAATTTTGTATAATTCATTTTTTCTCCCCCTATATTTCTATTGTTCGAATATATTCGAACAATAGAAATATACCACTTTGTATGTTATAGTGCAAATATATGAACTTATACAAGCAGGTGAAAAAATGCGTACTCTCTATCATCCAAATCGAGAAGAAATTCAATTCTCTTCTGTCTTATACGCACTTAGCGATCAAATTCGTTTACAAATTGTAACTATGCTACTAGAGAAAAATGAACAATCTTGTGGTGCGTTAAACATTCCAATTGCGAAATCAACTTTATCTCACCATTTCAAGGTTTTACGTGAATCCGGTGTTATGTATACACGCCTTGAAGGCACACAACGTTTCATTTCAATTCGTGAAGATGACTTAAATGCTAGATTCCCCGGTTTATTAGATGTCGTAATACATGCGACAGAACCATACTAAAAAAACATCCCACATGAATATGGGATGTTTTTTTAGTTTTTTCTATTCTTTTCATACAGTAAAACTTTAATCAATGAGGACTTTGTTCATCACACACTAGGAATACATGCGTTTAATTCTTTTTTACTTTAATAATTTGATTACATTTTATACAAACCATTAATATAGGGCCACCTACCTGTTTCAATTCCTGTAGTTGCTTATGCTCACACTCCTCCATATTATTACCTCCCTTATCATATAATTAGGTCATTTTGTAATCACTATAACTACTAAGTCCATTCCTAATTTAAGGTCTGAATAAAACGTTTAAACGCCGATATCCCTTCGTCGTCTCGTTTAAAAACACCAGCATCTTCAAGCGCCTGTATAAATTTACGTCCTAATTCTTCTCTTACTATCCCCTGTACATTTTGTTCATGTATTCGATTGTCATATTTTATTTTTAATTGTTCTGCCCATCGTATATGAGGCGTTGGAATATCGCTTGGAATGTTAAGTAAAAATTTTTCCACTTCCTGAAGTTCTGTTTTTAAACGCGCAGGAAGTACAGCTAATCCCATTACTTCAATCAGACCGATATTTTCCTTTTTAATATGCTGTATTTCCGCATGAGGGTGAAAAATACCTAGTGGATGTTCGTCACTTGTACGATTGTTCCGCAAAACAAGATCCAATTCGTACATACTATTCCGGTAACGAGCAATCGGCGTAATCGTATTATGTGGAACATCATTCGTAAATGCAAATGTATTTACAGATGGATCACTATACCCCTTCCACCTCTCTAATATGTACTCCCCTGCATTTACTATTTGTTCTATGTCGTTACTTCTTAAGCGAATAACTGACATAGGCCATTTAATAACAGAACATTGCATTTCTGGAAAGTTGGTGAGTTCAAAAATTAGGTCGTTTGATGCATTTGCCATAGCAAATTCATAGTTTCCACCTTGATAGTGGTCATGTGTTAGAATAGACCCTCCTACAATTGGCAAATCTGCATTGGAACCAAGGAAATAATGTGGGAATTTTTCTACGAATTTTAACAAACGTAAAAATGTTTGACGGTCAATTTTCATATCCCGGTGTTCTGAGGACAATACAATACAGTGTTCATTAAAGTATATATACGGAGAATACTGTAGAAACCAGCTTTCATCTGTAAGGTTCATACGAATCATACGATGATTCGATCGTGCAGGGTGTCCAATTCTGCCCCTATATCCTTCATTCTCTATACAGAGTAAACATTTTGGATAATTTGTACTTTCCAACACTCTTTCTCTAGCAATTTGTTTCGGGTCTTTTTCCGGTTTTGATAAGTTAATCGTTATATCAATGGCACCATATTCCGTATTTACTTTATAATTTATATTTTTGGCAATTTGCTTCATTTGGATATAGTCGCTGTTTTTACTTAATTCATAGAAATAATCTGTCGCAGCCTTCGGACTTTGTTCGTATTTTTCAGAAAATAATATATTGATAACTGACGGTTTGGACATAAAAACATCCATAATTGCACTTGCTAAAATCTCCTTCTCGTCCAGTACTCCCTCAATGACTTTATGCATGCAAGCATATTCAATTAACTCTTCCAATAACTCCGAAATTGCTTTCTTTGCGGGCGCTGACGCTTCCACTACAAAATCATCTAAACGAAGTAAGGAAAGGATTTTATTCCTTGCATATATTGCATCTTCTTGTTCAATCAATTGAATTTCAATTGCACGATCAATTAACTGCTGAATAGCTTGATATATCATCAGTGTATACCTCCTCTAGCCTTATAGCGGTTTATGTTGTTGCGATGCCAGTTCCATGCACCTTTTATAATTTTATGGACAGACGTACGGGATAACCACCAGCCTAATATACATTTCGTAAAAAAAAATTAAATACTAGATTCCCCAGTACATGCAACAAAACCATACTAAAAAAACATCTCCTATGAATAGGAGATGTTTTTTTAGTATTTGCTATTCTTTTAATAAATCTATTAATCCATTACCTTCAGATGTACGTTCATACCCTAAAGGTACAGTTCTTTTAATAAGTTGTGCATATATTTCTGGCTCTGATAACTTTCTACCATATTCTCTCTCACACTGCTTAATGAGTAAGGCCAGCGCTCCAGCAACATGCGGTGTCGCCATAGAAGTACCACTTAATACAGCATATTTCCCTTCAGGATACGTAGATAATATTCCATCGCCTGGCGCCACTAAATCGATTTCTTGATTTGAATTACTAAAACATGCGATTTTCCGTTCTAAATTAACAGCACCAACTTCAATTACCTCAGAATAAGCACCTGGGAAGTCTAGCTCCTCCGTGTTATCATCGCAATCTCCATTATTTCCAGCAGCACATACAACGAGAACATCATGTCTTACCGCATTTTGAATTGCTTCATGTAATTCCGGAACGTCTTGCGGGCCACCAAGTGACATGGAAATGACTCTAACTCTTTCTTTATTAGGCCCTCTCCAATTTACAGCATAATGAATTGCCTCAATAATTTGCTCATAACTCCCAGAACCATCTCCCGCTAAAACCTTTAACACTAACATTTTAGCAAGTGGTGCCACTCCTAAAACACCGACACCATTTTCAGTCGCTGCAATTGTCCCCGCTACATGAGTACCATGTCCGTTGTTATCAAGATAAACATTTGGATCCCCTTCGTAATCTTTCGTGAAATTTCTTCCGCCGATAATGCGATCCTTTAAATCTATATGATTCATATCACACCCTGTATCTAATACGGCAACGACAATATCTTTTCCTTTCGCACTCTTCTCCCATACTTGTGGAGCATGGATGAGTTGTACACCTGGTGGAATTTCATTTACTTGTTCAATCACCTTGTCTACTGTAAAAGGAATCAATTGTATACCTTTTTGTTTATTCGCTGTACTACTGTTCCTCATCGTAATCCCTCCTGAAAATATATTATTTTCATTTCAGACCACTTTTGAAAACGTTTAAATGTAACATTCGTTTTATTTGTTTCTTTTTCCTTCCTTAAAAATATTTCTCAATATAGCTTACTAATTTTATACTACTCTTTGATTTATCTCGTAATTTTTAAGCACCAAAAATCCGATTGGTACAACTAATAACCAAAATAAAAGGACCAATTTAATGGTCCTTTTATAGTTTTTAAAGAATGATATGAAATTTAAAAAATAATATAAATTAAGACTAAACCTCACTCTTGTTTAAAAACTTCTCTATTTCTTTTATTAAATGTTTCGCTCCATCTATACTAACAGTAATGTTTCCATTTGCTAATGATATGTTTTGATCTGAAACATCACCTGTTATTTGACAAGCATTGTAAGGTTGATATTTTTGTAAAATGACTTTATCTGCTTCTACGAAAATTTCAAGTGGTGATTTGATTTGGATCCCTAATACTTCTCGTAACTCTTTAGGAATAACAATTCGTCCTAATTCGTCTACTTTTCGAATAATTCCTGTTGCTTTCATATTACTCCCCCCCTTACTTTCTATTATTTTTTCCACCTCGCTCTTTCCATTTTATCACTTTTTGGTAATACCTGCCTCTTTTTAGAAATTTTTGTACTCAAGTTAAAAAAACACATTTAACGAATACGTAATCTCTCTTTCAATTGTTTTAAATAACGAGATTGTATCAGTAAGAAATATACAACTTGAATTCCTACGAAAATACTTAATACAATCATATTTTCTTTAAATAATGAGTACTCAAACATCTGTCCCAGTGCAGTTAACGCTACTGCCCCATGTAATGTTGCAACACCTATTGGAACGAAGAATAAAAGTGCCAATCGAATTGTAACCACTTTCGATAATTCCCCACTCGTTAATCCTACTTTTCGAATCATTTCAAACAAACGAGTATCATCCTCCAAGTCAGAAAACAAACGGAAGTAAAGGAAGCTTCCTGCGCATACGAAAAATACAATACCAATAAAGAAACCTACAAATAAAATTGGTCCTGCGATTTGTAAACTTTGGTTTTGTTCGTACTCTTCTGCACTAAACGTTGCATGTTCTTCATAAGGCTTCATCTGATGAGTAAGTTCTTTACCAACCTCAATTTCATCTTTCGTTCCTTCTGTTTTGTACACATAATCTTTTTCCTCTTTAAATCCATCTTGTAATGCATCATATTGATTTTTAGAGATTACATAAACGTTACCTCTTAGTATTTTACTTAATGAAGAAGTATTAACTTTTTTCACTTTTAAAGGATCGTTCAAATGTGGTAAAGTAATTTCTTTTCTTTCTTTCATTGGTGGTCCTGGTATATCGACAAACAAAAATAAAGCTTCTTTATTTGCTACAGTTTGAAATGGTTCTCCTGTTAATTTCGCATATTCCTCATAATCTGATTCTTTTATGAAAATGGCGCTTCTTAACGGCTGCTCCTCCGCCTTTTTCGTTGAAATAGTAGTTTTAGAAGCTGCTATACTATGTTTCTTTAATCCTTCATCAATCATCTTCAAATGCTGTAATTCATTACTATTTCCTTGCTTAGAGTGATATTGAAACGCAATTGGTCTCTCCATAATTCCTTTCATCATTGATGCGAAACCAACTAATGTACCTATTGCTGAAAACGCTACAGTTGAAATAATGGTTACAATAAAGAACATTCTTGCGTTATCTCTCATACGGTAAGCTAAATCTGACAAAGTAATAATATTTGTCTGTGTCCAATAGAAACGTTTACTTTTTTTACATAGTCTAATAATAAAGACACTCAACTGCTTGTACAGCAAGTACGTACCAATAATGACTACCGTTGTAACTGGAATCATCATGATAAATACCATTGCGCCGTGTGACATAAGCGCTCCTGCATATCCGGCACTAAGCAATATGACCGCTAATATGGAAGAAATAATAGATGCTTTCGGTTCCGGCTTCGCTTCTGCTGACCCTCTAAACAATTTCATAATTTTATTTTTTTGAATCATTCCTGCACTAAACAATGAAATAATTATAAATAATATGAAAAACATAATACTCGTTACAATAATTGCTTTCATTGGTATGTAATAGGCTAAGGAAATATCTAATTTTAATATCATCGGAGCTACAAATATTAACATTCCAGAAAATAACATTCCTGCAAGAATTCCAAAAACAATTGCCCCTATCCCAATCATAATATTTTCAAAGAAGATAAGACGCTTTAATTGATATTTCGTCATACCTAACATCATTAAAATTCCTAATTCACGCTTTCTCGTTTTTAAAAACATTCCCATCGAATATAAAATAAAGAAAAATGTAAATAAGTAAATAATGGACTGTGCAAAAGACATACTTACGAACACGTACTGGCCCAATTCTCCAGCACTTAATGCCGGATGAAACGCAAAAAATGAATACACAAAAAAGGCCATAATAGCAAATGCACTACTTAAAAAATACGCTGAATATGTTCGTCTATTTCGCGTCACATTCCGATATGCGAGTTCTCTAATATTCATATTACTTCTCCGCCCTTCTACTAACTATGTTCTTATATTAGTAAAGTACGGAAATACCTTCCATCGATTCAAATGACAAAAACCTTACATTATTGAAAGGTTTCAAAAAAATTGCTTAAACGAAGCAGTTTCATTATAATGACTACATTCATATTCATACACGCATCCTATTGTATATTCGTTAGTTTTGCGAAATAATAAAGGATAGAAGTATGTACCAATATACATATAAACTTATTTACCGCTTTAATACGAATAGGAGGAAACATAATGACATTACAAGAACAGATTATGGCAGCATTACATGTTCAGCCTGTAATTGATCCGAAAGCAGAAATCCGTAAACGTGTTGATTTCTTAAAAGATTATGTAAAAAAAACGGGTGCGAAAGGATTTGTACTTGGAATTAGTGGCGGACAAGACTCTACATTAGCTGGACGTTTAGCTCAGCTTGCAGTGGAGGAAATTCGTAATGAAGGTGGTAACGCAACGTTTATCGCTGTGCGCCTACCTTATAAAGTGCAAAAAGATGAAGATGATGCGCAATTAGCATTACAATTTATTCAAGCGGATCAATCTGTTGCATTTGATATCGCTTCAACAGTTGATGCTTTCTCAAATCAATACGAAAACTTATTGGGTGAATCATTAACTGATTTCAATAAAGGTAACGTGAAAGCACGTATTCGTATGGTTACGCAGTACGCAATCGGCGGTCAACAAGGATTACTTGTGATTGGAACAGATCACGCTGCAGAGGCTGTAACGGGCTTCTTCACAAAATTCGGAGATGGTGGTGCAGACCTATTACCATTAACTGGATTAACAAAACGTCAAGGACGCGCTCTATTACAAGAATTAGGTGCGGACGAGCGACTTTACTTAAAAATGCCAACAGCTGATTTATTAGATGAAAAACCAGGTCAAGCTGATGAAACAGAGTTAGGTATTACGTATGATCAATTAGATGACTATTTAGAAGGTAAAGCAGTTCCAGCTGATGTTGCTGAGAAGATTGAGAAGCGTTACAAAGTAAGTGAACATAAGAGACAAGTTCCAGCATCAATGTTTGATGATTGGTGGAAATAAATACAATATAAAAAAAGAAGCTAATCCCAATAGCTTCTTTTTTTATATTAACGATACATCCCTACTCTTTTCTCTAGTAAGTCCTGCAAACAATCCTCATGTTGTTGATTAAACAATGGTGGCATTTTGTTTAGCGGGAAAAACTTCAAATCCAAGGTTTCATCACCGTCTACTTTTTTCTCTCCTCCGATAATTGAGAATGAAAAGAATATTAAAATGGACTGAGCTCTGTCTCCATTTGGATATGTTTGAAAATATTTTGTATACACTCCGATAAGCTCATTTATTTCTACATCATAACCTGTTTCTTCCTTTATTTCTCGAATCGCAGTTTCTGCGGCAGATTCCCCGATTTCCATTGCACCGCCAGGAAATCCCCAAGCGTTAAAATCACCTCTTTTTTGCAGTAATACTTCTCCATGTTCATTCAACACACAACCACCCGCAAAGTTTATGAGAACACAGTCGTGCCCTACTTTTTCACGTAATTCTTTTATATAATTAGCCATCCGCTTCTCCTTTTCATACATCTTCTATCGCTATTTCTTATCTTTTTCAAGCAATTCAATAATTCGATCTAGCTTCTGATTCATATGCATCACTTGTTGTTTTTTTGCAGCGCTCTTTTGCAATAATCTTCTAATAAACAAAGTAAATGATAGGAAAAACAAAACGATAAGTCCGATTACTAAACAAACATATATCAATGTAAACATATTACTTTCGAACAAGTTCATTTAGTTTCCACATCCTTCCTTTATAATTTTATCACACAATTCTGTTTTTTGAAGTGATACATAATAAAAAGAGCACCTTTTACAAGATGCTCTCCTTTATTACTTAATACGTAAATGTAATTGTCGCTAATGAATAATCTGCCATTGCACTATATGGTGCTACTTGATAAGATACACGCTTGGCACCTTTTGGCCAATTTATTTCATTTAACACTTTTTTTATATCTTGCATTGTTCCATCCATAGACTGCTTATATCGTACTTCTACTTTTTCTGGCTTAGAAGCGAATTGTTGCTGCAACTTTTGCTTAAATTCATTATAATTTTCAGCCCCATATTGTGCTGATAAATATTTTAAATTCGTATCTTTTAACATTTGCTCGTATACGGGAGTTTTCGAACTACCAGCTTTTATTTTGTTTGTTAATTCACCAAAATAACTTGTAGTTGCTGCTGGATATTTACTACGATCCCATTCATGATCTTTACTTAATTGCTCATCAGACATATTAAAATATGAATATGTTACGCGCCCAGCTTTATCTGGCACTGGATCGTCAAATGTCGTATCAAGATGATACCACTTGTTTTCAATGTTTACTAAATTCCATGCGTGAGCTTGTCCATTTCCTGTACCTGTTACAATATGATTTTGGATACCCGCTTCTTTTAGCAATTCATACGTTAATAACGTATATCCTTGGCAAACGGCAGAACGGTTCGCTAACGCTTCATATGCTGTGTACGCTTGATAAGACGTATCATAAGATACGTGTTTTACAACGTAATCATGAATAGCTTTTACTTTCTCATTCTCATCCATCCCTGGTTTTACAATTGAACCGATAATTGCTTTTGCCTGAGATTTTACATATTGTGTTTGCTCTTTTGATTCACGGTATTTCACTTGCAGTGTAAACGTATAGTTTCCTGGTAACCCTTTAATAGAATATCTAGTAGACGCTACATTATATTTTACATACTCATCTGCATCTACAATTTTATTAAATTCACCATACAATTGGTCCATAATATTTCTAGCATTTCTATCTTTTGTTTTATATGTGATTGTAATATTTTCTTCTCGATTATCAATCTGTTTTTTTAATTCTTTTCTGAAATCATTTAACAACTTTACATCTGATTGTGATGTCGCTACAGTTGGATTCGTAGCTGCATAAGATACAGATGACGCGTGTAAGCCCCCCATTACTATAGTTGAACAAAGTGCGGCAGCTGTCACATACTTACTTGTCTTTCCCATCTCGTCACTCCTTACATTCTATAACTATACGAAAAAGTATCGTATAGTTTCAGAGTATACAATACTTTTTCGTATAGGTCATATGAGATTATGCATATTTAACATTGTAAAAAGGTTGTTCTTTTTACAAGAACAACCTTTTTCATTAACAAGTTTGTAATACACAGCATGTATTTTCAAAACGTCGATTTTTCAAGTCTTCATTTCCAATACAGAAATAAAGCATCCCTAAATCTCCCCACATCATATTACAATTTTTAGTATCTGAATCAATTTGGAATAAAAGCGTCATTTGCTGCGGGTCTATGTCCATATATTGTCCAGTCTCGTACAATACCTCATCTTGTACAGAGAATGGCTCGCCAAACATTTGATGGTTATCGTAGTTGTCTGGGATTAGCTCTTCAAGTAATTGCAAGAAACGATCTGAATCAGCCTCATCTTCAATAAAAAGCTCTGGCAATTTATACGTTAGTTCAAAAGTAGTTGCACACTGGTTATAATTCGTTTGCAATTCATCTGCTCTTCGTAATTGCTCTACAGGAACATCATAATAAAGCACACGCCCCGCTTCAGTTGGATTCACATCTTCTTCAAAGTAATTTTCAATGCTAAAGAAATATAACATCCCTGTCTTAGGAAGATTGTGATCTATACCAACATTTTGTAAATCATTTAAATTAAATTGAGCGATAAATTGTAACGGATTTCCTTTATACATTGGATATTCAAATGAAGCTGGTAAATCAGGAACTCCTCCCATTTTCGAACTACCTTTCGCAACTGTTTTCTCCTGCTTTGGCACAACTTTTACACAAGGAAATACAGTATGAATAAGTTCCTCTTTTAAATGTGTCAGCCCATATTTATCAATTAATACTTCAATTTTATTATTCATAAATTCTCCTTATATTTACATACTTATTTGTATCATCGCACAAAGATTATACTCCATTCTTTGTAAAAACAACAAGCCTCCCAAAAAACGGGCTCTTCCTCCATACGCGAACAAGTATAAAAAAGCATAGTATACATTGTTCCTACAAACACGATAGTTCATTATTTCTTCCAGTACATTTTCCCCTCGTTCATTTTTATTTTTAATTTAAGGAGGAATTCCACATGGGTTACGGATATAGTTGCGGCGGTTACGGTTACGGCGGTAGTTGTGGTGGATGTGGTTATGGAGGTTTCGCTTTATTAATCGTTTTATTTATCCTTCTAATCATCATCGGAGCTAGCTGTTGGGGTGGCTTTGTAGGCTGCTAGTAAATTTAAAAACTATTGTAAAAAAGCACGTACAATACGTGCTTTTTTGCCATTTTCAAATCTTTTATTCGAAAGGAAGTATGATTAATGAAAATTGATGGTGTTTTTGAAGGAGGCGGTGTACGCGGAATTGCGCATGTCGGGGCAATTTGCGCGTTAGCTGAAAAAGGCTATGAATGGGAACGTGTAGCTGGCACATCAGCTGGTTCGATTATCGCTGCGCTCCTAGCAGCAGGATACTCTTGCTCAGAACTAAAAACGATTATAACTGACATTGATTATAATAAATTTACGAAGAGAACCTTTGTTGACAGAATCCCGTTTATTGGAAAAGGATTAAGCGCATGGACTACTCTTGGTATTTACTCTAATATTTTTATAGAAGAATGGATTGAAGAATTACTTCGAAAAAAAGGAGTTCACTTATTTACAGATTTACCTGATTTAAATAAGCTTAAAATCATCGCTTCTGATATAAGTAATGGTAAAATGGTTATCTTTCCTGATGACTTACCAAACTACGGATTTTTAAATTATCGCTTCTCTATTGCTAAAGCTGTAAGAATGAGTAGTACAATCCCCTTCTTCTTTGAACCAGTAAAATGGAGAACTCCAAAATGGAAGCAACCTTGTTATATGATTGATGGAGGGATTTTAAGCAATTACCCAATTTGGATTTTCGACTCACCTAACTCTCCTCGCTGGCCGACTTTTGGATTTCACTTTGTAAAAGATGAGATTCAAGCTGATCCTGCCCACTATAACGAGCCTATCTCTATGTTCAAAGGACTATTTAAAACAATGATGCAAGCCCACGATTTACGTCATTTAGATAAGGAATCAAAAGCAAGAACAATTACAATTCCAACGGGATCCATTACAAGTACAAACTTTGAGTTAACAAAGGAAGAAAAAGAGTGGCTTTACAATTCTGGCTATAACGCCGCAAATAAGTTTTTACAATCTTGGAACTTCAGACAATATATTGATGAATATAGAAATGGAAATCAAGACCGAAAAACAAATCGGTATTTCCGTCAACTTGACTCATAATACTATTATTTTTCATACGAGAACACATAACGCTTTCAAAAAAAATAAGCCTAGTAATATCATATATTACTAGGCTTATTTACTTCCTGCATAAATTATTATACATTGCTTATGGATACGTTAACCCTTCCGCTTCCTCCGCAGTAATAACTGTGTATCGATTTCCCGTTCGTAATCCTAACAATTCTGCTTTTTCAATTGCATCCTGCTTTGTCTCCGCATATGCAGCTAAATATTTTTCTCCATTGATAATTTGGCAAATTACATATTGTTTCATTACTTTCTCCTCTTACTTTTTCATTAGTTGTGCAAGTTTTTTTATACCTATTTCCATTTCTTCTAACGTTGCGTATGAATATGATAGGCGCAAAAATTGGTTTGCACTTCTATCATACAAAGTACCTGGGTTTAATAAAATCTTTTCTTTCAAAGCTTTGTCAAATAAGCTACGGTTTGAAACGGGTACATTCATATGTAACCAAACATAAAAACCACCTGTCGGTTCATACCATGTTGCTATATCATGACAATATTTCTCTAACATTTGTAGCATAAAATCTCTGCGTTTTTTCAATTTAATTCTTACAAACTGTAAATGTTCATCATACAATCCATTTGTAAACCATTCCGCTGCAATTTGCTGAGAAATAGAACTTGAACCATAATCTGTTTGCATTTTTATGTCTGCCAATCTTTGAATAACAGGCTCAGATCCAACAATCCATCCAATTCTTAATCCTGGGCTAATAACTTTAGACATACTCCCGATATGTAGTACAATTCCGTTTTTATCATATGCTTTTAAAGGCTTTGAAACAGGCTCATCAAACCATAAGTCTTGATATACCGCGTCCTCTATAATAGGCAATCCAATTTCGTTACATATTTCCAGCACTTCTATTCGTTTCTTCGCATTCATACTAAAGTTCGTCGGATTATGAAAAGACGGGATTGTATATAAAATAGATGCATTAAATTGCTTCTTATATTTTGTAATATATGATGCATGTAAACCGTTCTCATCCATTGGTATTCCAATGAAACGCATTCCTGCTGATTGAAAAACATTAAGCGAATATAAATAGGATGGTTTTTCTAATAAAATGGATGCCCCTTTTGGAAGAAGCCCCATAGAAATAAGTTGCAATGCTTGAATTGCTCCTGAAACAATTAATATAGAATCAGGAGTTACATAAATACCATGTCCTTTTAAATAGTCCGCAATCTTCTCCCTTAAAGAGAGATTTCCTTTCGGCTCTTCATAACCAAGCGTCACCTTTGATGCTAAAAGCTTATTCATAATATCTTTCATCTTTTTTTCAGGCAAAAGACTTGGCGCGAGCTCACCTGTTCCTAAACGAATTACATGCGGATAAAATTCAGCTTGGTTAATCTCTTGAATAGCAGGCAGATTCGGATAATGAAGTCCTGTTTCTACATAAGACTGCCAATTAGGCGGGGGTGCGTACGTTGAGGTATTCTCATTATTATTTACAACAATTGTTCCTTTCCTGCCATTCCCTTCAATGTACCCCTTTGCCACTAGTTCATCGAAAGCCATTACAATTGTACTCCGGTTCACACCAAATGTATGCGCCAAATCTCTTTGTGAAGGTAATTTCGTCCCAACAGTCCATTCACCATTAACGATTCTTTCTTTTATATACGTTTCTATTTGTTTATACAAAGGAGTCTCTAGAGACATATTAGGTTTCCAAACGAATCTTTCCATCATATCACCTTATATTCTTTTTGGTTGGTAACCTCCCCAACCATATGGATGGATACAAATTTTCATTTCTTCTATACAATATACACTATCATAATGAATTAAAATAGGAGGTAATATGATGAGTGAAGCAATTATTCATGGTATCATTCTTGCATTTGGCCTAATCATTCCATTAGGTGTCCAAAATGTTTTCGTCTTTAACCAAGGTGCGAGCCAACCAAACATTTGGAGGGCAGCCCCTGTAGTATTAACTGCCTCTATATGTGATACGTTACTCATATTAATTGCGGTGCAGGGTGTCTCCCTTGTACTCCTTACTTTTTCTTGGCTAACTAACACGTTATATATAATTGGATTTTTCTTCCTCCTATATATGGGCTTTGTTATTTGGAGAAGTAACCCTTCCAACGATATAAAACAAGAAAACCGCATGCCATTAAAAAAGCAAATCCTTTTCGCTGCATCGGTTTCACTATTAAATCCACATGCAATTTTAGATACAATCGGTGTAATTGGAACAAATTCTATTCAATACATAGGAAGTGAAAAATGGGCTTTCACACTTACAACTATTATCGTTTCTTGGATTTGGTTTATAAGCTTAGCTTTAGCGGGGAAATTTCTAAAAAGAATAGACTCAACTGGAAAGACAATCGTATTATTAAATAAATTTTCTGGTCTCATCATATGGGGTGTCGCGCTTTATATGTTAAAACAAGTCATTTATTCTTAATGCACGAAAGAGAATTGCATGTTACTTAATACATCATGCAATTCTCTTACAAATTATGAAGTAGGTTCCGATCTCTGTTTTACCGTCTTTGCATCTTTTGCTGGTTTAATCCAAATGATTGCTATAACAGCACCAATACCAGCGAATATACTTGTTAAATAAAACACTTCATGGTCAGCGCCTTTCATGAAATAAGAATATAGAGGTGGTCCAGCTGCTACACCGATAAATCGCATGGAACTATAAAATGACGTAACCGTCCCCCTTTGCTCCTTTTCAATTCCTTGTGTAATTAGGGCGTCTAAACATGGGAGTGCCATACCAATTCCTAACCCCATAATAACGAGACAAAGAAGTAGTAAATAGATCCCTTTTATAAATAAAGGAATGATGACTGCTGCAGCTGCCAATAAAAAGCCAATATAAATACACTTCTTCATAACAGTTTGATTATCTCCAATTTTTTTACCAGCCATATATGAACTAAGTGACAGTACAAGTAACGGAATAGCAAGCACACAACCTTTCCATATACCATGAATGTCATACTTTGATTCCAGTATAGTCGACAAATAAAAGAGAATTCCGAATAAAATAAGCATAATAATTGCACCCAATACAAAAATGGCAATTAACCATCTTCCCTTTTCTCGAAACGTAGAGATAATTGATTGAATAAACTCTTTAAGTGGTGGTACTTCGTCTTCTTGTTTCTTTGCCTTTACAAGAACAAGCAATAAAACGATTGATACTACGCATAAAACTGGAATCGCCCAAAATGGTAAGAACCATACAATGGCAGCAAGAGCAGATCCTAAAATAGGGCTCAGTACTTTTCCAAATGTATTCGATGTTTCAATGATTCCTAAACCTGTACTAACTTGTTTTTCATCCTTGTATAAATCACCAACACACGGTATAACAACTGGCATTGCACCAGCAGCACCAATACCTTGAATCGCTCTACCTATCAATATCCAAGTGTAGGGATTATCAACTTTCCAAGATACCCAACCAGTTATCGCTCCTCCTATAGCCGCAATCAGCAAACTCGGAACCATTACCATCTTTCGGCCCCATCTATCTGATAAATAACCAGCAATCGGTATAAGTAAAATAGCTACGATAGAGTAAATTGTAATAATCATGGATACTTGAAACGATGAAATATGTAATTTCTTTTCGATAGTCGGTAGGATTGGAATGAGCATTGAATTCCCTAATGTCATAACAAGTGGAACTGATGCAAGCGCAATTAAACAACAGTTTTCTTTTTTTAACATGTTGACTTCGGAACCTTTCATCATATATTTCTTACCATATAATAGCCCTGCTGGAACGTAATTTTTCATTCCACCAGGGCTATTACATCTTTACTATTTCCCATTCACAACAAAAGAAATTGGGGAAAATATAGTATTATTTCTATTCTTTGAATCCAGTTCGGAATATATCCATACCAATTAATTGAAAAAAAAAGAAAGGAAGAATCCTTCCTTTCTCCTATAACCTTCTACAATTAGCGAGTATATCCGCCACCAAGTTGTTGTTCTGCCATCGCTACTAGGCGTTTTGTAATTTCACCGCCTACAGAACCGTTTGCACGTGAAGAAGTATCAGCGCCAAGTTGTACACCAAACTCTTGTGCGATTTCATATTTCATTTGATCTAAAGCCGCTTGTGCTCCATGTGATGCTAATTGATTAGAATTACGATTTCTAGCCATTACCAATCACCTCCTTATTTATATATAAATTGTGTTAAATTTTAATTTAAATACATGGTAATTTTTGGTTATTAATATTTTTAAAAAAGAGTCTCTACAATGAGAGACTCTTACATCATTTCATATTAAGAAGTTACTACTTCTAAATTTCTATTCCTTAATACTTTCATTTCTTCTTTTAATATATCTTTTGCATTATGTCCAAACCATTCGAGTGAAGCAAAATGGTCAGTATCTCTCACTACCTGAATAATCTCATCATAATTTACGATACCTTCAAATAACGGAACCATACCAATTCGGCTTCCCGCTGCCGCATATACATTATTGGGCTCAAATACATGCAAATAATCTGCTGACGATATATTCTTAAAATGATAATGTTGTATCCACGGCCTTAGTCGATGGAAACTGTCTATTGGATTTGCACCAGACTCCCATATATGAAGAAAATCAAGGTTTATTTTCAAATTCGGATGATTTACTTCCTCCAATAGTTCCAAAGTAGAAGGCAACGTATCCGTTAATGTATTTGGATGTGTTTCTAAAAGTACATACATATTATGCTTAGCAAACAAATCACAAATGTTGCGAATTCGCTTTACGTACTCTTTCCTTTCCTGTTCCGAGAAATCTTCGCTTCCTTTTTGTCCAGCAAACGTACGAATTTTGTTCGTTTTAAACCAGTTAGCTAGTATTGCAAGTTGTTCACATTTCTCTATCGTTTTTTCAAAATCTGCCGATAATGATATGTCTAAATAATCACTGATCATCGTAATTTCCAAGTTTTTATCCTTTAAGCAATTCAATTCTCGTTCTGTCGTTTCATACTCTTGCATATACAAATTTTGTGCATGAGTCCCCCACAATTCAATTCCTTCAAAACCGTTTTCATATGCAAATTGAACAATATCAGTAAATGAAATTAATTGATGACGAAAGGAAATAGTACATAACGAATATCTCATAGGTTTGAACTCCCTTATTTTAAATTCAGCTAGCTTTTTAATACACTAAGACAGACTGGTTTGTTTTCATTTCTTTCCATAACAAAAACTGTCTCTCTAATTCAGCCTTAATTTGCAGTTCAATTGCATTCATTTCATCCAGTTTTTCAACAATTGATACTAACATACCTTTATTATTCGTCATTGCCATTTTGATTGCACGATACTGTACATTTGTAAATCCTTGTACAATATCTTCTACCCGATCACACCAATAATCAAATTCTTGCTCCGAATATTGCAACGTTTCACGGAAGTATGCAAAGGCATGTTCATAACTATATTTACGAATTGCAAGTACTGGTATTTGCTTCACTGCCGCTACAAGACCCGGAAGCGAATAACCTTCTTCTTCATTTGCCATTTTTACAATTATATTTTTCAATTCCATTGTCAGTTCATTGTCGTTTCTTTTGAAAGTTTCCAGGAAATAACTTGCTACCATTTCTAGCGTTGGCTCCTGAATTCCTTCTACATCAATGAAATAACCTCCACCAAATGGGTTATCTTGAACAGAGTGAAGCACTTTTTCTCTTTCCATATTCCCTTCCCAGCGAAAATCAGGATCTAGCATGAACCACTCTTCTTCTTTCTCTGTCTCTGATATCATTAAATAATGTGGAAACGGTTTTTGATGAAATTTATTTTCCCTCTCTGGTAGTAGAGACATATCAACCATTACAATGACATAACGATTTTCCGGCTTATTTTCTACTAATTCTAAAAATATTTCTACATTGCTATTTTTATCTTTTGCATGATCGTACCATTCGTTCACTTTCATACCATACAATTTTTCATACCATAGTAAGTAATTATCATGGTTAATGTTTTCAGAGTGATATGAAATAATTCCGCCTTCTGTAATATCAAAATCTCCATCCCATAGTCCAAAATAAAATGGACGAAAATCAATATCGCTACGCCTTTTTATAATTTCACAAAAACAACTCACTAAACAGTGCACTTTAATTGAAGTCATACTCTCATCCACTTTCCTAAAGGTTAGTTATTCACATTTACTTCCTGTAGCGGCTGTAACTCCTCCATAAAATCAAGCAAAGATCCTACAGTAAGAAATGCCTTTGGATCTACCTCATCCTCTGGAACGCATAGTTTTAAATCTATTTCTATGTAAACTATGAGTTGTAACATCATTACCGAATCTATATATAAATCTTGGTTTAAACGCATCGTTTCTTCTAAATGCGTTACATTTTTTAGTTCCATTTTTTCTGTCATAATTTTCAACACTTCATTTTTTAATGTTTCACGTCTCATGCTGTAACCTCTCCCATCTCTAGTAACTTTCTACTTACTTTTCCAGTTTTATTTTTCGGAATTTCAGTTACACTTTCAATTTCATGTGGAACTTTATAAGAAGGTAAGTGCTGCATACACCATTCTCTTATTTGCACGGGATCAATATGTGAGATCACTTTCGCTTTAACAATTTCGCCCATGACAGGATGTTTCCCTCGATATACAATTGCCTCTTGAACACCTTCCAGTCGAAGCATCGTTTCTTCTACTTCTATAGGAAAAACTTTTAATCCTGAAACGTTAATTACATCATCCATACGCCCCATAAAATGAAGACCACGCTCAGTTTTATACCCTAAATCTTTCGTGAAAATTTCCTTATCGTTCATTTTCACTACGATTTCTTCGGGTATATTTTCATCTGAACCTATGCTTATACTCGTATGAGGTAGTGGATTTCCTAAATCTAAATGGCTTTTCATATCATGACATATACTAATACAACCTGCTTCAGAACAACCGTATTGTTGCATCATATATGTTGTCGTTTCTTTTAGTTTATAAAACAATGCTTCTGGCAAAGGCGCTCCAGACGTCATAATTTTATGGAATTGAAACGTTCCTACAGGAAAACTCCCCATAATATGGAGCATAAGTGGTACTGCATATATGATATGTTTTTCTGTATTGCGAACTACATTCAATGCGAATTTAGGATTTTTATTCGTAATGATGATAGGTTTGCTTCCCCTTGCAATTGCAGATAACGTACCACATATTAGTCCGTATGAATGTGAAACAGGAGCCATAACGATCGGCTCTTCATCTACTTCACAGTTTAAAGCTTCATTATAAGCAGTAATTTCTGTATCAACCTCCGTCCATGCTCTACGAATCAGTTTCGGTTCTCCCGTAGTTCCAGAACTATATTGCAATAAAGAAGGCTCTTCTAGTAAAGCGTTCACTACATCTAATTTCGTAAAATCGCCATATTCTCCATATAAAATTCCTATACAATTTGCACGCTTTGCCATTTCAATGGCCGTTTCTTTTGGCGTATCTTCATGTATAAGTAATACTGATGATTTCTTTTCTTTTAAGAAAAACACAAGCGTAATAATATCGAATGGATCTTTCAGACAAAGAGCAAATCTATTTCCCTTTGCTTCTTGAAATTGTTCCATTTCCTCATAAACTTGTAATCTCAAATCAAAATCACTTTTGCTATACTCTTGTTTATTAACGATTAGCATAATTTCCCCCTGTAGCAACTGATTTTTGTTTGTTAAGTTGTCTTGCTCTATACAATGGATTTGGAACTTCATGAACAAGCGATTCCACATCCATATATAATCGACGCTTCGTTAATTGCTCAGCATAGAATGTAGGAGTGTATAGTTGAATACTTTCAAATCTATCTTTCAAGTGTGGATATTTTCTAAAATGATTTTCGATTTCTTCGACTACCATCATCCAAAAACGTTCTTCTTTCCATTCATATTCATCCGCAAGTACGAAAGCTAATTCTCCTACATTAAATAAGAACAGTGCATCTAGTACCATCTCTTGCAAACATTCGATGCAATCCATTTCAAAGAAATCATTCATTTTTCCATTCGCATATGTTTTATGCATTTTAGTAAAGTCCGGACATTTATTCATTTCTTTTAAGAATGGACGATAAAACTCAAGTCCTTCATGGAAATCTTTTAATGCAATACGGACAGGTAGCCCTTCTTTATGAACTAAAATCATATTTTGTCCGTGTGATTCTAACGCGATCCCATGCTCTACAACAAGATGTATAACTGGAATAATGGCTTTTTGAATAAGTAATTGTAGCCAATTTTCTATCCCATATTTGTTTAGCCATGCATCAATAACTGGTATCCCATCTTTCTCTTTTGCATATAAACCGTTAAAGGGAACAGCATCCTCTTGCTTATCAAAATATTTATGAACGCTTTCACGCCAAATGCATCCTAATGAACCATATGCAGCTTTCTTATTCGTATCATACGTTACACTCGAAAATTCCTTTAACAAAATTACACGTGATCCATCCCTTAAATAAGAATCTTGACTTACGACATCACTTAACCAATTCGATATAGCTGGTGCACTCGCAACTGAATATGGTTTCAGCGTACGGAGTGTTGAAGTGTTAAGTATGTTCAGCGATAACTTTACATACGGTCTCTTTGGATTCGTAACATTTCTTAACGTTCTCATTGACTGTTGCGCGCAATAATCGTCCTCTGATTTTCCTAAATAAATAATATATTTATCCTGTATATGATCAGCGTAATTTGGAATGATGAAATTCTCCCACTGCCAAGGATGAACCGGTATAAACACGTACTGTTTTGGATCACATCCCGCGCTGTGAATTCGTTCCATATACGCTTCTAATTTATGCTCGCCTATCTCACCTTTTAAAATATTGTCATAAATCACTTCATTTTCATAACCTACAGTCGCATACTTCTTATGTGCTGCAATCCATATGAGTTTTATCGGCCTCATAAATTCATATCCATATTGAAAATTGTCACGATATTGAAATCCAATGCGTGCTTTATAGCTAGGGTGATATGGATGACCGTCTATTAAAAGGCTTTCAAAGTCATCGTACGACTTTTGAGTATATTTCACCTTATTATGTCTTTCATATTGTGCAATTGTGTCTTTAAATATCGTTTGTTCTAATTCATGAATAAACGAATCTAATTTCGTTCGTTCTACGTTAACAACCCGAAAAATTTCTTCCAAAAATTGCGAGACTGATTTTATTTCTTGTTGTTCCTCTTGAACTCTTATTACTAATGAATCTATAGCGATACGTCCAAATGTCATTCGTTCTCTTCCATAGCATTCGTACGTGACACTTTTGTTGTCTTCATCAAGTCCTTGTATAAGAAAAAGAATTTGTTCTTCGTTTTCTATACGAACTGGCCTAACGATCCCCTCATAAATTAACGACTCTACTACTTGTCGTAACACTCTTCTTCGCACTGAAATGTAATCTTCTGATTCAAGCGCTTTCAATATTTTCGTATGATACATGTCCACTCTCATAACCCCCTCCACCTTATGAAAAATACCATTATTTGTATTACGTGAAATTTTAACGCTACTTATGAACGAACAGCCACTTCTCTAACGAGTGGATTCTGTACCTGTACGTAAATTGCTTGTTCTAAAGGGTTACTTAACTCGTCGACATCGAAAAATCTCGTTAATAAATTTGCTTTACATGCCAACTTATCCTCTTCTAACAATTCTCTTAAAAAGGTAGAAGGTTCACGATTATAAGGAAGGAATGATTCAAGTACAGATCGTAATTCCGAGAGAAGAATTTCCTCTTTAATTAATCCAACTGTACCAAATCCGTTAATGAGTCCAAACATATGGTTGAAAATTAAGTAGTAACGCAATCTTTCATCTACAATATAGTCGTCATATAAATTCCCAGTACGTTCTCCAATACCAGCTAACTCATTATTAAGCATCTCTTTCATTGAATTACAGAAATAAAACCCTTGATTATCACGGAAATAATATTTTACTGGGTAACCATCCTTTAGCTGAACAACGCTATTTTGCTGATGCGCTTCTAATGCAACACCATAACGTAAGTACATCCATACCATTGGCTTTAAAGAAATATTCATATATCGTCTAAACCAATCTAAACTTACTTCTTCACAGCTTCTACCTTCTAAATCTGCTAGTCGATGAATAATATTCGATAAACGAGTACGTTCCCCAGGTATAGTATCTTGAACTAATCCAGCAATTAAAGTAGCGTCATTTGCATGCTCACCATAAAAAGGGTTCTCTCGTATAATTACTTCAAATCCAGATTCTTTTGCCCCGTAATTTAATGTAATAAATGCTGGATCACAAATAAAATCAAAACCTGGAAACTTATCTAACACTTCACCAATTGCTGTATTTAGCATTTCCTTTCCTTCAAGACCACTCTCTAGTTCCTTCAATTTATTAATACGCATTGAATTTGTTACTTTTACTGGAAATGAAAACTTAAGCATATATTTTGATTGGGGATGATATAACGTCCTAAGTGATGATGTTGCCATATAATACTTACCGACAGGACCGATATATTCAAGTACTCCTTGCTCTATCCAATCCTGTACGTATGATTGGTGTAATAGCCATTCTGCCTGAAGCGGATGAATTGGAAGTAATGAATATTCATCTTCATTACAATACTTCGATATAAATTCTTTACAAACCATCTCATCATTACATAGCTCTTCTTTTAGAATTACTGTTGTAGAATCTAATAATAATGATTTTTCCTTTACTATACTTTTATGTGCCCTAAAATAATGAAGCTGACATTCTCCTTTTAATTCTGGAGAATACATTGCACTTTTCCATTCCAAAATACCTTGTCTACTCTTTGGGGTTGGATGCGTTAAATGTCCAAATAATAAAGATTGCTCTGCCTCTATAAAAGTTGTATGGAAACCGTATAATGCAGATGTATCTTCTATTCTCTCCTTTGTAAATTCTTCAATATTTTGACAACTACAAATAACTCGAAGCATAAGTTCAGCAGGGTTTGTACCATCTCCATAGTTCATAGACATTTCTTTTATTAAAAACGTAATAACAGTAACGTAATCTGCTTTTATAACATTCTTATTTTCTCCCATTTGATAGTAAAATTGTTCTCCAAACAAATGACGATCTGTCGGTGATTTATATATAACCTCTCCGTACAAAGTAATGTTTTGTGCCAATAGCCGACAACATAAATATGTGGGGACTGTATCTCTATTCAACGTATTACTGAAGATACTTTCCATTCTTTCATCCTCTGTAATCCATTCTCCACTCCCTGTTTCTCTTAAATAACAGTTTAAAAAGCTTTGTAATGTTGCATGTTCTGCGATTTGTTTCGCATGCTGCATGTTGGTCCTCCTCTTTATATTAAAGCTATCGAAATTTTATATAATAACCGATAATTGAATGTCGTTATCAATTATGATTCTAATTGATAATGATATTCAATTCAATAGTATATTTCAGAATTTTTTTATCTGATTTAATTTTTCTTTTTTTCTCTCTTTTCTTTAATCTAGTTAAAAATACACTAAAAAAATTCTTGCTTTCAAACTAATTACCTACTATTTTTATAAATCCATCAAAAAATGGAGAAAGGTATACCTTATTTGGTATACCTTTCTCCACTTTTTATTTACATAATATTATTATTTATACTAAGCTATATAACTGTCTGTATAACAAATTCAACTCTCTCCAGCAATAAGCTGTCTCTTCTACCTGTACTCTCTCTAAAAATTTTGTATCAATTTTTTCAGGATTAAATTTTTCATAAAACTTTTTAGAAGGATTATTCGTAACAACCCAAACTAAAAGTGATTGCATATCATTGTTTATACATTCCGATAATAAAGCTTGAAATAACTGTTGTCCTATTTTCATTCCTTGATACGACTGTAAAAGGTAGATCGCATATAATTCCCCATCACAATTATATGCACCGCTTCTTTCAACTCCCCCGTCAATGAATCCGATTATTATACCATCTAACGTCTCTGCTACAAATCTATATTGGGATTTATCTTCTTGTTGAAAAATGTTTTCCCATTGTTTTTCTCGTTGCTCATATGTTATATTTTCTAAAAATTCGTCAGCAAATATCCCTTTATACGTTGTTTTCCAGCTATCAACATGTACCTTTGCTATACCTGGTATATCATCTTTTATCGCCCTTCTAATATGGATTCCCATCATTTCTCCCCCTCGTTACTCATCATTATATCAATTCATTCCCTTAAAAATCCAAATAAAAAAAGAGTGCATTCACCTCACTCTTTTTTTCACAATTATCTACTTTCCACTTCAACTGAAACAACACGATCAATCTCTTTTAGTGAACTATATAACTCCGTCGTATACAAATTTTCCGGAGCTAAAATAACCATCTCCAGTTGCTGAAATGCTCCATTATCAATATCTTTAATTTTTACGCGTTTCACATGCATACCTAAATTTTTAATTTGCTTAAATATACCATCTAACTCATGATGCTCTTTTACTGTAATTTTTATAGATAAATCCTTTTGTCTTAATGAATACGGACCTGCAATTTTCACAAGTTGCGGAAGTACGTTAATCGCTAAAATAATTAAAATCATAGCAACCGTCGCTTGTAAATAAAAGCCCGCCCCAATTGCTATACCTAAAGCTGAAGCTGCCCACACCATAGAAGCTGTCGTTAATCCAGAAATAACGTCATTACTTCTTCGTAAAATAACACCTGCCCCAAGAAAACCAATCCCGCTCACAATTTGAGCAGCTAGACGCATTGGATCCATATTTGTATGCCCTGGAACAGAATATACATGTACTGATTCAATTGAAACCATCGTAATTAAACAACTTGCTACAGAAATAACCATACTTGTTTTCACACCAAGTGGTTTATTCTTTAGCTGCCTATCTATCCCGATGAATAATCCTAAAAAGAGTGCTAAACCTAATTTGAGTAAAAATTCATATGACATATTTCCATTCTCCTTACTTTACAATGTTTCCCTTAGAATAATTCACTATAACTCTTTTATGATATCAATTCCAGTCTTTTCTATTCATTTAACGTAAAAAACCGAAAAAACATTTATGACGATGTTTCTCCGGCTTTTTATTACGGTTAAGATTCTTCTTTATTTCTGACCTTTAATCTTAATCTCTGCATCTTTGTAGAATGCTAATTTACTGTCATTATACTCTTTTGTAAAATTGTTAAATTGCTCTTTTGATTTTTGTGTTTCCACAGTTAATTCATTAACAGCTTTAACTTTTTCACCAATCTCTTTTAATTTCGTTTCTTTTACTTTTAATTTTTCATACAGTTCTTTTTCAGTCGCTAACGCCTTCGTATAATTTTCATTCATCTTTTGGAATGCATCATAACGGTTTTTATACGACTCTTCTACTGCTTTCGCTTGTTTTTGTAACTTCTTATCTTCAAGTTTCTCTATATTTCCCTGAACAGATTTCGTTTCTTTATGAGCTTTTTCTAGCATTTCTTTCTCATTTTTCAATACTTTTTCACGGTCATCTACATTTGCAGTAGCTTGTTCTATTTTCTTCATAACAGCGTCATTATGATCTTTACCTTCTTGTAAAATTTGAGAATATAGTTCTTGACCTTCCTTCTCTAACTTCTCTAACTTCTTCGCTTCATCAACTAATGATTTTTCTTGTGTCGCCGCTGTTTCAAAAGCTGTATATAGACTTTCTTCTGGTTTTTCACCGAAACAACCTGTTAATAGTCCTACTGATAGTGCTCCGACTACTGCTACTTTTCCATACTTCAACGTTCATTCCTCCATTACATACGGTTATCATGCCAGAAATTCACTGGGAAGTGACTCTCTTCATGATAAGCTTCAAACTCATAACCCTTTTCTTTTAACCCTTTTAAAATTGCTGGCACAGCAGCAACTGATTGTGGGTGAATGTCGTGCATTAAAATGACTTCTTGTGGTTTTGTTGCATTTGTTAATACATTTTGAGCAATTTGTGCTGCAGCTGCATCAACTTGCATTTTGTTATATTTCCAATCTAAGGAATCAATTGTCCAATCCCATACTTTAAAACCGCCCTCTACCACTTTATTTCGAAGTCCTTCATTTAATCCAGGCATCGAACCGTATGGTGGACGTGTTAATTTAGGTGATTTTCCAATAATATTTGCGATTAAGCTTTGATCTTCTTTCATCTCATTTACATACTCACCATTTTTATATAGCTTTGCAAAATTATGTGTCATACTATGCATACCTACATAATGACCCTCTGCATTTTCACGTTTCACTAAATCCGGAAATTCTTTTACATTCGCTCCAATTAAAAAGAACGTCGCCTTCGCATCATGCTGTTTTAACATATTTAACAATTCAGCCGTATATTTCCCTGGGCCATCATCAAATGTAAGATAAGCAACTTTTCTTTCTTTTCCATTAAAACGACTTGGTGCCGTTTTATTCATTTCTACTTTCGGTTGTTCACTTGCAAGCTGTACTACGTTTTCTTGCTTTGCAACAGCCTTTGCTGGTGAAGTAATGGATTGAAACATGAAATACCCAATAGCTACTGCTGCAATCGCTATTAAAACGACTACTACTCGTTTAATTTTAAAAGCTTTTTCCATTCTATCGAATTCCTCTCCCTATTAATCTTATATATAAATCACCCAATATAATTATACATCTATTTATTTTATTACACTATATAAACAGACTTTATATGTATTATAATGGGAGTTTTATCAAAATGGTTGTACCTATTCCTTCTTTACTTATAATACCAAGTGTACCTCCATGAAGCTCTACCATTTTTTTAACGATAGCTAAACCAAGACCCGCACCTGTAATGTGGTTATTAATCTGGTAAAATGACTGTTCTATATATGGTAAATGCTCTTTAGCAATTCCAATCCCTTCGTCTTTCACCTTTATCACTGCTTGTCCTTCATTTTTGGTCGCTTCAATATATACTGTACCATTTTTATGTGAATATTTAATTGCATTTTGAACAATATTCAAGAAAATTTGCTTTAGCCTATTTCGATCTCCTATCAATTCAATTCGTTCTATAGTTTTAATAAATTGCATTTGCTTCTCTTCAGCGTTAGGAGTTAATTGCCAAATCGTCTCCTCTAGTATATCGTATAATTGCACCTTTTGTTTATATAAATTAAAATGATTTGATTGTAATCTTGAAAAATCTAGCAATTCTTCTACTAAGTGAATCAATCGGTCTGTCTCACCTGAAATAATTCCCATGCCTTGCTTTATCTCTTCTTCCGTTAAATGATCTACCGTTTTTAACGTCTCACTCCAACCTTTAATGCCTGTTAAAGGCGTTCGTATTTCATGAGAAATAGAAGCAATAAATTCATTTTTCATCTGTTCCGCTTTTTCTATTTTATCAGACATATGATTTAAACTGTGTGCTAACTCCCCTAATTCACCAGGATAATCCTCTTTAATTTTCTCCTTTAATATGCCTTCTGCAATTTGTGAAGAAGCATGAATAATAGATTCGATAGGTTTCACAAACGAATTTGCTAATCGTCTACTGATTAAGAATACAATTCCTGAAATAACAATACCTACAGAAATAGTAAACATAATAATTTCAATAATCTTAGCATTTACATGCGTTAATACAGTCGTATATTTTAAAACACCTATAGTTTGCCCTTGATGGATAAGTGGACTAATCACTTCCAATTGTTTCACATTGTCTTTCGTAGTAGTGACTTGATGATACATTTCTCCTTCTAGTAACGAATACGGAATAACTACTTTATCTTCTATCTTTTGTCCACTTGAAGATTGTATAACCGAACCATGCCGATCAATTAATTGCAATTCCGTTCCTTCTAATTCAAAACTACTAATGATGTCACCACTATATTCTTGCAAACGAATAAAGTATAACGAATTGTATTCAGAGAAAAATCGTGTACTCGTCTTCGCATGAGATTCTATATATTGTACAATGCCATTGTAATAATATCGATAAATAGAAACTGAAAATACTACTTCAAATAATACAAGCATAAGTATAATGACCGTCATAAAATATAAAGTCACTTTTCTTTTCATCTTATACTTTCCTTCCACACATATCCTTTTCCCCACACAGTAAGAATAAATTCAGGTTCTGATGGATTACATTCTATCTTTTGACGTAACCGCCTCATATTTACATCTACTACTTTTGTCTCACCTACATAATTCGTTCCCCAAATCATATTTAAAATCTCATCACGTGAAACCGGCTTTGAAGCCTGATTCATTAAATACTGTAATATCATATACTCTGTAGGGGTTAAATCAACTAATTTTCCACTTTTATATAATCTTTCTTCTATTATATTTAACGAAAACGGGCCAGATGTGATAGTATGTGCTTTTTCATCATGTACTTCTATTCTTCTTAATAACGATTGTATACGTGCAGTTAATTCCACTGGACTAAACGGCTTTGCTATATAATCATCTGCACCAATTCCTAGTCCTTGCACCTTATCTTCATTTTGTACGCGTGCGGTTAACATAATAATACCTATTTTTTTATTTTCTTCCCGAATTGCTTTACAAACTTGAAAACCATCAATGCCCGGTAACATTACGTCAAGCAGTGCTACATCTACAGAATGTTCACGTAAAATCTGTAACGCCTCTTCTCCAGTACTAGCTTCTAACACATAAAATCCAGCACGTTTCAAATTTAAGACGATAAAACTACGAATAGGCATTTCATCTTCTAAAACTAAAATTGTTGGCATCATTTCCACCTCCCTACTCTTGTTGATAATCCGCTAGCGGCTTTACATATTTTTTCACTTTTTCAAATTGCGGTTGTTTCGGTACAGCGTATACGTGAGAAGCTGTTTTAACTGCTGCATCGTATCCTTTTATTTTGAACCATTCTTTTCGCTTAAATATATGAACTTCAAGCCATAGTTCATTTGTACTTGTCTCCAAAAACTTTTGAGAATTTAATTCCTTTTGCTCATCTGGTATCGTAATTTTTCCTATTAACTCTTTAGGAATTTTCACATAATACCCTTTTTCTATATCGATATATCTTTCTTCAATTGGTTTAATTCCAGATTCACTCCACTGTATGTAACGTTCAAAAAGCAAACTATCACCATGTGGTTTATCCTCCCAACCTTTTGGACGTACAGTACGAACAAATTCAATAATGCCGTCTTCATTAACATCTTTACTTTCTACAACATATTCATTGAACAAATCTTCTTTCCCATCTATAGGTAATACCTCATAATGATCCTCATCAAATTTTGCTACATACGTTATACCTGAATGAGCCCCAGTTCCCGCATCAATTACAATCGCCTTTAATGACTTAGAAATACGTCCCATTTGTATTCTTTGAATGCTATTTATAAATGGATCGAATGACACTTCAGATAAAGTCTTAAATTGTTCAATGAACTCAACTGTCAACTTCTCATCTTTTTCGTACGTAACAAGACTTAAATCTTTCAATCCATTTTTATTTAGATCCTCTATGAATAACTTCGTATAATTTCGATTATATATTTCCTTCATATCGTCATTTTCTTCTGAAAAAACATACATAACATGTTCTAACGATTCACGATCTAGAGAGATTCCTATTAACAACTCTCGCTTCCCGTTCCCTGTAAAATCACCGACTTCAACGATATCTACATCTCCACCATCAAATCTATGTGTGGACTTTTCTTTCCAACTATTCAAGTTTTTTTCGTATACAGCTAAATATACGCTGTGATCTTCATTCGGCAATTTATAAAATATGATGGCTTCTTTCTTATTATCTTGTTTAAAATCCATTGACCAAATCATCTGTTTATCTTTATTAGACATTGGAGTAAGCAATCGATAATTAACAGGCAAATCTTTATCAATTTGCTCTTTTAGTTCATTAATCCATTTTTCATTGGCAGGAGCTTCCATTAAATTTGTTGGAGCTTCAGACATTTTACATCCAGTCAACATAAAAATGATTCCCATAATGCCTATCCATTTCTGCATATGATATCTTTCCTTATTACAGATTTTAATTATTTCTTTTTACTTTTTGCTTCTCCAATATTCTCATACATATGAGTATAATTTTTCTAAAATAAAAAATCGTTACAGAAAAGTTACAAATCCATTCCGGTCAACTATCCCCACTGAGATGAAACGTTTCAGTGGGGGCTTGAGTTAGAACGCTAGGTCTTTTCGTCTATCGCTAGACAGTTGACGCTCTAGCATTCATGCCACCTTACGGTAACACCCCAAGTATGTTTTTGGTTGGTACTGGCAACAAACTATTGTTTTCCCATTTGCACCACCCTTTCGAAAAAGAGCAATTCTTCCTTATGGAAGAAGCCACCACTCAGATGAATCCGGCGTGTGCTACAAGCCCCGACAAGTGGAGTACACATGGATGGTTGACGCACCCACTAAGCTATGCGCGAAGCAACAGCCTTACGTTTTTGCACTTCTAATAGAATCGGCGTTTTTACTTTAAGATTTTCATCCAATTGTACCACTCTTGATTTTTGCAATGTATTCAACGCACCATTAATATCAGCGTGGATACATGTTCCTGCTTTACTTTGGTACAGACCACGAGTGATTCGTTTGCCACTAAAGCGATAATGCGCCCTATCTTCCTTAGACCAAACTGGAACCGGATCTTTGTCTAGGAAACTGGCTTTTGAAGTATAGCTTTCTTCTTGTTTCAAAAATCGGATGCCTTCTTTTACACATTTATTCTCAATTGCTGCAAGCAGTTTATGAAATGGGATTTGAACAAATGTTTGATTATTCTTTTTTCCCATATCAGATTTTTGTTTCCAACGAGCGTTATATCCTACGACAACCGTATCTATACCCAATGCTTTCACTTTTTTGAACAACAGACCTACAGTTTGTGAAATGTAACCGTTTATTTGCCTTTCCCGTTTATGCCAAAGTGCAGCCATTTTATTCGTTACAATACGTTTTGAAATTCCATTGTCCACATTTTTCTGTTGTAGATTACGTATCATTTTGTTGAAGTAATGGTTAATGGATTTTAATTTTTTTCCATCAATTAAGAATGTATCACCTGTATTTGTCACGCAACTTACTAATCTGTCTACACCTAAATCGCAACTCAAAGCGTTACTCGTAGTCGTGGATTGTTTCTTCATTTGAGAAACGTGCATTTCATATGTGTAATGCACCTCAAAGAACCGACCTTTTTGCTTCGGTACAATCTCAATGTAGGAGATTTTTTTATTTCTTACATTTTTAGGCATACGTATTTTAATGGAACCGAATTTTTTTCTGAATGCAACATTCATCGGAATTATCCAATACCCGTTATTATCCACTTTTGGAACTTGATAGATTTCAATAATTCGTTTGTCAGTTGAACGAGAATAATTCGGAAACTTAGGACGTCCTGTGAACTTCTCAGGATTTCCCTTCCACTTTTCCAACGCTTTAAAAAAGCTCTTTACTTCTGCATATAAGGCTCTACGAATTGCTTGAACAGAGTTTGATTGCATGCCCCAGTAATTCATATCGGCTTGCATAGCAGTGTCCACTTCTTTTACAGTAGCCGTTTTATTATTATTCAAATAACTTTGTTTAATCGTGTACAACCCAACATTTCGCAATGCTTTTGAACTATGTGACATGCGTTGCAGTAAGCGGAATTCTTTTGCAGTCAGGCAAGCTCGTCCGATATTTTGTTTCTGCGTGAAACGTTGCATAGTTTCTCTTTTCTTTTGTTTACGTAATACTTTCACTGCTTTCTTTCTAGCCATTGTTTTCACCACCTTTCTTAGAGAGTTCATTAAAATTATTTTTCACTCAAGTAACCAAATGATGATTATTATCCAATTTCGTTGTCTTACAATATATACCCTCCTTATATACGACAGATTATATCGTAAGACAAAAGAAACAAACATTCGCCCTGAAAAATTGTTATGAACGAAACAAAAGAGTTCAACCTACCTTTTGACGGCAATTCATCTCCACCTGAATTGTTGGGTTTCACCCGTAACACAAATCAGATGGAGTCTTCTTTCCAAAAGGGATAAAAAAAGATTGGCAAAGGCCAATCTTTTTTTTATTATTCATTTCGAACTGGTTTTGGTGTTACACCTAAATGCTCATTTAATTTTTTTGAAATATCTTTTACATTTTTTTCGTTTGGAATGTAATAATAAATACCTCCGATACGTTTATCCGTACCTTCTATTTGCATTTTTTCCATTTCTAAATTAGATCCTGCCATATTTTTTGTAATCGCAAGCATATCATCGAAAGTTAAGTTCGTTTTCATATTTTTATCAACCGCATCAAGTAAAGAACCCATTTTGCTAATTGATTGGACAGACATCGCTTTTTTTGCAATTGCTTCTATTACAAGTTGTTGTCTTTGTCCACGCATTGCGTCACTATCAATTTTACGCGTTCTTGCAAGTGCAAGTGCTTGTTCTCCATTTAAATGTTGGAAGCCTTTTTCTAAATGGATCATACCAGCTTGGTCTTTACTATCTTGTTCTGTGAAAGTAACTGGTACATCAATATCAATACCACCAAGTGAATCGACAATTTGTACGAATGATTCAAAGTTAAACTTCACATAATAATCAACAGGAACATTTAAGAACCTTTCCACCGTATCTCGTGTACTTTCAACACCACCAAATACGTGTGCATGTGTAATTTTATCTAATTTCTTTCTAGATGGAATATAAACACGTGAATCACGCGGAATACTTACTAATTTAACTGATTTATCATCTTTATTAATTGTTGCTAATAAAAGTGCATCTGTTCGAACTGCTTCACCATATTGACTTTTTCGCATTTCACTACCGTCTACACCCATAATTAAAATAGAGATGTTATCTTTTAAAGGTTCAACTTCTTTATCACGCTTCGATGACTTATCAATTTGTGCATATGCATCACTTACCACTGCTTTTGCTTTATTATATATTAACGACCCATATCCTACTCCTCCAAAAACAAGTAAGAAAAATGGAATTATAATGAACCATTTTATTGATTTTCTTTTAGAACGTTTTTTACTACTTCTCGTATTTTGTTCTAATTCAGAGCTCATATCCATTCGCCTCTCTTTCACTTTCCCTAGTATAATGTATGTCTAGTAATCTTCATATTGAATTTCCTTTCAATTACCTTACAATTTTGTAAGGTTACTTCATAAATCCAACATATATCCCATTTCACATTATACTCTCGTGCTTATTTTTGGCAAGTCACTATTTTCCAACTTCAAATATTTAACACTTCGCAATATCTGAAATTAAAGATTTATAAATTCATTCATTTCGAATCGTTCGATTTCCACCTAAAAAAATCAGCAAGAATAAAGAGCAAAATTAGTAATGCAATAATAAATTTCATATTATTATTTCTCAAGCGGTGTATACATTGTTTTCTTCCCATCATTATAAATGAAAGCGGATTTTGCTTTTAGTTTCGTCTTATCTATTTCTATCTCTTCATTTGAGAAATTCACAATAATTTTAATATCTTTTCCATATGAAGCAGATTGGACTAATTTATCTTCTGACAAATATGCAAAGTTCGTCATTTCTTCTTTTACTGCCTTTGCATGAACTTCATTCCAAACTTTCAGATGCTGTGTAATTTCTTGTTTATGCTTATTCCATTCTACTTCATCTAAATGGTACAACGGAGGAACGTTATACAACAATTCGTATAACATACGGTTTCCAACCTCATCTTTTACTTTCAAACTTCCCCATTCCCAGTGGTGCGTTGTAATTACAGCATCATTGTATACTAATTTATATAATGGTACTGAATATACAGGATTTAAATATACTTGTTTATACTCTTCTTTTAACGGTACTTGTTTCGCATATTTTTCTGGAACATTTTGATTCGGCGACCAATATCCACCCACATAATACGGACTGGTTTTGTTTTTCCTCATATCTTCATCGTCCCATTTAATAACTGGCGTTTCAATGCCGTGAGCAAATGCAATCGTGCTACTTGCAAAATCATTTCCTCCTTCAGAACCAACTACCATACCTTTTTCTTGCGCAATATAATCCATTCGTTGTAACCTTGCTTTTAAATCTTGTTCTTGTGTCGTTATATGTTTGGCCGAATAGTCATCATAAATTTCACCTGTTGCATCACAATCAATAAACCATGAATTGTATTTAGGTCCATTTTGTAATATATCGTTCATTCGTTCTTTTACACTAGGAAGAGATAAAATTGGATTTAATTTTCGCCCTCTACCTAAAAACCCTTGCACCTTTTCTCCATTTTTCTTCGTCACAGTTGCCTCTTCATATAACGATGGATCAGTAAAAGAAGCTGTATTCCAATTTTTATCAGCTTTTTCGTGAATAGAATGGTAAGAATCATACGGACCAACTAAATATCCCATTTTCTTAGCTTCTGTCACGAAATCAGGCTGCATATACCCTTGCTCCCAGTTCGGCAATCCAATCCATGCATTGTCTATTCCTGCCGCTTTCATTTCCTTTATAATATCCGTTCCATCTGCCTTACCCCATTTACTTACTTCTTCAACCGCATCACCGAGCACTGACTTTAATACATGCTTATTTAAGTTATATAACTCCATCTTTGATAAATGATCTACACCTTTGTTTAATAACTCACTAGCCTTCTGATCAACTTTCGGGAAAATATCTTCTTTATACAACTCCTTCATTGATAATACTTCATTTACATAACGCAAAATAACATTTTTTTGGTACTTATCAATGAAATCTTGTTTACTTACTTGATCAAATACAATCAGTTCTCCAGACTCCGAACTATTCTTTTGAATAAGCTCTTTTATATGACTAAACACAGGACTATTTATTTGCTCTCTTATCTTCGGCCAATTTACATTACTTTCTGATAAGCCATTTTGATTCCAAAAATAAAAATGAGCTGCGCCGTAAAGCTTTTCTATCTCTTTATTTTTTCTAGCCTTTTCTTGTAATGTTTTAAATTCACCTTTTCGAGCGATATTGTCTTTATATAGTTTAGCAATACTTACTACATCATTATTTGTCACATATACTTGAAATCCATATGTTTTATTTTTATTTATACGCGGGAATTCATGTATAAACTCAAATCCTATTTTCGGATCCGAATGAAATTTCAATTCATTATTAAATATATTGTTCGCAATATATACAATCGAATATTTCGAACCATTTAACGCGAAAAATTTCATAGAAAATGATTCAGCAAATGAATATGCATCATCCTTTAAAAACTTCTTCCAATTTTCATCATTACTCGGAATTTGCTTCCCTTCCCATAACGGAAGTGTATAATTTTCAGCTTGTACTTTCGGCCACGTAAAGCTTTCTGCACCAGTCGATTCCACTTCAATATTTAAGTGATCTTTTTTCTTCTCTAGATTCACTTTTACTTTTTGATCTGGATATTCCCAAGATGTACGATCCTTATCTTTTTTTACATTCGACACCTTCATTTTCGGCAAGGGCTGTGACGCCAGTTCCTTTACGCCATCATGTTCTACAGTTAACGTGAAAGTCTCTGGATTTACATCGTAAGTGAACTCTTTATACGTCGCTTTCTTTATTTTAGACTCTTGTACAGCATTGCTACCTTTTACATCACACCCGACTAAAGTCGAAAATGACATCGTTGTAAGAAGACATATTGCTATCATTTTTTTCATCTTCTGCACCTCCACCACTGAATATACAGGGGCTTTGTTACAGGAATGTGGCAAAAAAATAAAGCCAGCATAACGCTAGCTCTATTTTGAGTCTTAAAAATAAGTGTATATGGACTACTATAACCTGCTTAAAATATATGTAGTACAATATCGTGTTTTTTCATCCTCACTACTTATAAAAGCAAATAATTCAAAACTTTTACATGCATTTCTTAACTAAAAAAATAAGTGTATATAATATATCCTAAAACTAGCACTAAAATTACTAGCGCTGTACCTCTCCAATTCATACCACCCGCCATATCAACTGGACTACCTGTTTCAGCTCTGTTGAGTCCATCTTTTAAAGAACCGGTAGGATTATTTTTCAATTCACTTTGCCTTATGCGTTCTCTTTTTTCTTCTGGTGACTCTTTCTTCATACAATCACCTCCAAAATTAATACACGCTTTACTAAATTATACATTATTACTCTTCTTTTATATGCCAACTGAAAAGATATTTACAACGTAAAGAAAGCTAGCGATGCTAGCTTTCTTTATAATCCAATATGTTCTTTCTTATTTACAGTAATCCCTCTATGATCAATTTCTAGCTCACACACTTTCATAGACGTAAATACTCTCGCTAATTGCTTAGCAATTTCTTGACGTTTATCATATGGCGTTAGTATAAAAATAGATGGGCCTGCACCGCTAAGCGCTGTACCGTATGCTCCAAACTCTTTTGCACATTTACGAATAGATGGTAATAACGGTACAAGTTCTAAACGATACGGCTCGTGAAAATGATCTCTTTCCATCATTTCACCTACAACTTTCCACTTCTTTTGACAAAATGCAGCTACTAATACATTACTTATCGCACTAGCCTTAACTGCTTCATGAAACGGAAACATATCTGGTAATACAGATCGGCTTTCATCTGTATTTAGCTCTTCATTTGGGATAAGAGAAATTACCCCTAATTCCTTACTTTCAATTCTTACAACCGAAACATTCTTTCCATCAAGTGCCCCGATTACAGTTCCCCCTAGAATGGAAGCAGCAACATTGTCTGGATGTCCTTCAAAATTTGTAGCAATTTGAACCTTTTGATCAGCTGTTAAGTTCAAATTACCAAGTTGATTCGCAAGCTCTATCCCTGCTACAATTGCTGAAGCACTACTTCCTAGCCCTCTTGTTAGTGGGATATTACTAGTAACTTCTATTATATAAGGTGATAAAGAAGGACTTACTTTACATGCCGTGCTAACGATTAAATTTTTATCGTCTGTCGGAATCGACTCTTCAAAGGAATGGATTACTTGCCATTTATCAGCTTTCTCTTTTACTACTACATTTAAATACAATGACAAAGCTATTCCTACTGAATCAAATCCAGGTCCAACATTCGCTGTACTAGCAGGAACACGAATACTTAATGGTATCACGACATAATCACCCCTTTAATATGCTCTTTAATTTGTTCTATATTATTTGAAACACTTGCAATGTCTAATGTATTAGAAGAGATTGCGATATCAGGATCTTTCAAGCCGTTTCCAGTTAAAACTGCAACAACTGTTTCTCCTTTTTTGATTTTTCCAGATTGAACATGTTTAATTACGCCTGCTAATGAAGCATTTGATCCTGGCTCAGCGAAAACCCCTTCAGTTTTTGCTAATAATCTATACGCATGTAATATTTCTTCATCTGATACCATATCTATTTCACCGTGAGACTGTTCGGCAGCCTCTACCGCATACGACCAACTTGCTGGGTTACCGATGCGAATCGCTGTTGCAATTGTTTCAGGTTCTTCAATGATATGTCCTTTTACGATTGCTGCTGCTCCTTCCGCTTCAAATCCGTGAATTCTTGGCTTCTTATAGCCTTTTTCTTTCTCATATTCACAGAAACCTTTCCAGTATGCTGTAATATTTCCAGCATTCCCAACAGGAATCGCTAAAACATCTGGTGCACTTTGTAACTGGTCACAAATTTCAAACGCTGCTGTTTTTTGCCCTTCAATTCGGTAAGGATTTACTGAATTAACTAATGTAATTGGCTCTTCCGCAGCAATATTTCTTACAGCCTTAAGTGCATCATCAAAATTCCCTTCTATTGAAATGATTTCAGCACCATAGGCGACTGCTTGAGCTAATTTTCCATGTGCAATTTTCCCTTCTGGGATTACGATAATACATTTCATTCCGAGGCGTGCCGCATATGCTGCGGCCGATGCTGATGTATTACCTGTAGATGCACAAATAATTGCCTCCGAACCTTCTTCTTTCGCCTTTGCAACTGCCATTACCATACCACGGTCTTTAAAAGAACCTGTTGGATTCGCTCCTTCGTACTTACCGTATAACTGAATCCCTAATTGTTTTGATATATTTAATAACGGAATAAGAGGTGTGTTTCCTTCCATTAAGCTCACATCAGGTGTGTTTTCATTTACCGGTAAATAAGAAGCATATTGTTTTAATAGTCCTTTATACATATTGTTTTTCCTCCTCAATAATGTAATAACTGTTTATTTCACTCGCGACATCTTCTATCGCTCCTAATACTCGTTCAAATTGATATTTTGAAGTTTGATGTGTCACAACAACGACTTCTGCAAGTTCACGATTTAAAGGTAATTGAATAACTTCTTTTAAACTTACAGAATAATTAACGAAACATTCTGTTATTTTTTGCAACATCCCAGGTTCATCTCGTAATGAAATACGTAAGAAATACTTCGAAACGACTTCTTCATCCCCTTGTAACTCGTATGGCTCTGGTTCTTTTAACACACTTTTATTTTTCTGAACTTGATTCATATTTTTAACGATTGAAATAATATCACTTACTACAGCAGAACCAGTCGGCAATTTCCCAGCTCCAGGTCCGTAAAACATTACTTCTCCTACTGCTTGACCATGAACATATACTGCATTAAATTCATTATTGACATTCGATAATGGATGATGATTTGGTAAAAGAGTCGGTTCTACACTTAAATGAATGGCTGATCCTTGTTTCTCTGCTTTCCCAATTAATTTCATAGTAAACCCTAACTTTTCAGCCATTTGTAAATCTTCTTTTTCGACCTTTCGAATCCCTCTTACTTGCACATCATCTAAAGAAACATTCATTGAAAAACCTAAGTTTGCAAGAATAGCTACCTTTCTCGCTGCATCTAGTCCATCTACATCCGCTGTTGGATCCGATTCTGCAAAACCTAATTTTTGCGCTTCCTGTAAAGCCTCTTCATACGACCAGCCATTTTGACTCATCTTTGTTAACATATAATTTGTTGTACCATTTACAATTCCCATTATTTTTTCAATTTGATCTGAAGCTAATCCGTCTGTTAATCCTCTTAACACCGGAATACCGCCCGCTACACTTGCTTCATAACATAAATCACAATCATTATCGTTCGCCAGTTGAAGAAGCTCTGCACCGTATACAGCCATTAAATCTTTATTTGCTGTTACGACATGTTTCTTATTTCGTAAAGCCTTAACAATATGCTGTTTTGCCTCTTCAATTCCGCCCATTACCTCTACTACAATATCAATATTTGAATCATTTAGAACTTCATCGACATGACTTGTTACTACGATTCCATCAATGCAAACATCACGTTCTTTTTCTAAGTCACGTACAACGACTGTCTTTACCTTCACTTCATACCCTGTATCAAGTGCAATTTTTTTATAATGCTCTTTCAAAATATGGACAACACCACTTCCGACCGTACCTAAACCTAACACTCCAACATTAATAACATTATTCATTTTCTAATCTCCTCCTAAAAGTTTAATTGTTACACCTATAAATCACCTTACTCTGCTTTTGGGTCATGCAGGTGGTGGTTATTTCCGTACGTACGAATCGTTTCATGTTACAGCACCTCCTTTCAAAGTAATAAAAAAACACACTCATCCCTAGGAAAGGGACGAATGTGTTTTCGTGGTTCCACCCTTGTTCCAATCTAGACGTATTCCCTCCTAGATTGCTCAAGTTCAGATAACGGCTGATACCGTCAATAATTACTAGATTACTCGTTCACTATTGAAGTTCAAAGGTGGTAAAATCATTTCTCGTGTTAGGAAGCTCACACCCTTGGCTTCCCTCTCTGTAAACCGTAAAAATGATTTCTTGTCCTTATCGTTACTTTTTCGTTCATGTTTATTTGTTAACTCATTATACTCGCATAAAAAACAAAATCAATACTATTTTTAAATTATTTTAAATTTTCAATCCTTAATTCCATAAAAAAACACACTCATCCCTAGGAAAGGGACGAATGTGTTTTCGTGGTTCCACCCTTGTTCCAATCTAGACTGATTTCCCACTAGATTGCTCAAGTTCAGATAACGGCTGATACCGTCAATAATTACTAGATTGCTCGTTCACTATTGAAGTTCAAAGGTGGTAAAATCATTTCTCGTGTTAGGAAGCTCACACCCTTGGCTTCCCTCTCTGTAAACCGTAAAAATGATTCCGTGTCCTTATCGTTACTTTTTCGTTCATGTCTATTTGTTAACTTATTATAGTTACCAACTTTTTAAAAAGCAAGCCTATTTTTACTAACTATTTTCAAAATCATTTTTTATTATATTTCACAATAACATTTTGCAATTGCCACTCGATTTACCTATTTTGTTATTTTTCTAGTTTATAAATCAACGGTTCATATATAAATATACCATTCTAAAACGCGTAGATATTCATCTCCCAAAACTATATTAACAAAGTTTTTTAATACAATCTTTTCGTATAACTTTCTTCTAAAGAACGTGCAACATCTTCTTCTGAAGCATTCACTTTTGCATGCTCCAGCAACATTTTTGCTGCTGAAGGTAACTCCTTTTTATTTAGCCATGACTCTGAATCCCACATTTTTGAACGAATAAAAGCTTTCGCGCAATGAATATAGCATTCCTCTATTTCAACAACAATTCCAAGTAACGGATTGCGTCCATTTGCCTGCATTTCTTGCAAAATTTCTTCCTCGTTTGTAATGAATGCTCGGCCGTTTATTCGGAGTGTCTCCCCAAGACCAGGGATCAAAAAGAGTAACCCTACGTGCGGATTTGAAATAATATTCAAAATGGAATCTATACGACGGTTGCCTGGTCTTTCTGGAATGATAATTTTATTATTATTTAATACGTATACAAATCCAGGTGCGTCTCCTCTCGGCGAAGCATCACACTCTCCTAATTTATTTGCAGTAGATAATACTAGAAAAGGAGATTTAGACAAAAAATCTACGCAATGGTGGTCTAGTGATGAAATAACTTTCTTTAACGCTCGCTCACTTGGTTGCCCCAATATTTCCCGTAATTCTTCCTCTGTTGAAATAATCGACTTTATTTCCTTACTCTCTATCCCCACGTATAATCACTCCTTTTTCTTTATTTTCCCAAAATTCAATACAAATATTGTATAATAAAATTTGCAGAAAGGGGAATTAAAATGACAGAGTGGTTAACAATATTTGATACTGAAAAAAATATACTTGGGAAGAAATTACGTGATGAAGTACATCGTGACGGTGATTGGCACGAAACATTTCATTGCTGGTTTGTAGAAAAAGATGCTGAAGATATGTTTTTATATTTCCAATTACGCTCTAAAAATAAAAAAGAAGCTCCGAATATATGGGATATTACCTCAGCTGGACATATTATGCATGATGAAGAAGTAGACATGGGCGGTCTTCGTGAAATTGAAGAAGAATTAGGGCTTTCCTTTCAAACTACTGATTTAGCATACAAAGGAATATTTAAAATAGATTATGAAATTTCAAACCTTACTGATCGTGAATTTTGTCATATGTATTTTCATAAAGTAATACAACCACTACCATTTGCACCAGGTGAAGAAGTAGACGATGTGATGAAAATACATGCAACTTCTTTTTTACAACTATTAAAAAGAGAGATTTCATCTTTAACGGCTATTTCTGTTTTAAACAATAAACCGATAATGATAACTTTTGAAGATATTTACCCTTATGACCTTCAATATTACGAATTTGTTGTTGAACAAGGAAAAGAATTGCTAAAAGATAATAGTTTATAAAAAACGGACACCCGGCTTAAATAAGATGGGTGTCCTATTCTTTATCCTGCTATTTGCTTGGCGATGGCTAATAATCAGTGGATGATTGACAAAACCCGACTGATTTACATTTCACTTTATTTTCTCTCTTTCGATGTTTGGAACATACTTGGTAGCGTTACAAAGCGTGCCCCTTTCGTTTTTAACTGCGGAATAATTTTGTCTAGCGCCTCTACAGATCCTTGCAAATGCCCGCCTGGAGTGGAATGCTGCAGTATGACACTACCTGGAAATGAATTCCCTAACACATTATTTGTAATCGTTTCAGCGCTTACTCCTTTCCAATCAACAGTATCAACACTCCACTGTACAATCATAAAATTTTGCTCTGTCGCCCACTTCAATTGATTTTCAAGTATTTCACCGTACGGCGGACGTATAAACTTCGGTGCATAACCAGCTAAACGATTTAATATTTCTTCTGTTTTTATAATTTGATTACGATACTCAGCATCATTTACTTTCGCTAAATTTGGATGGCTGTACGTATGATTACCAATTACATGCCCTTCATTCGCAATACGCTTTACTACATTCGGAAACTTTTCTGCATTTTCACCAAGCAAGAAGAATGTAGCTTTCACATTATGTTGTTTTAACTTATCTAAAATTTTTGGAGTAAATACTAAATCTGGTCCATCATCAAATGTAAGAGCTACTTCTGCTTTATTGTATGGTCCTGAAAATGCATACGCATATTTTTCGACCCATGAAAATGGTGTCCATGACCCTCGATCCTCTTCTTTCATTTGGGCTTCATAATTTTGAGGAACATGTAATGCGTATGGCATCGCATTTACATAGTCTCCATAATAAAATGAATGATATGGCATATAAGCATACGAAACATCTCGTTCTAGTCCCCATTGATATGGAGCAAACATTTCTGGCGAATAAAAATAATACATGATAAAAACCTCCCTAAAATTTCATATGTGATTCATCTGCACTTTGTTAGAGAAATTCTTATTCATAAACAAAAATAAGACTGTCCTTAATTAGGACAGTCTTATTACTCATTAAAACTAATAAATTACTTTACTATCTCTCAGTAATGTTCTCACATGTTTTAAATAACTTGTCACTCTGTCATCATCAACTTGCGGATATTGATATCCATAAGCGTTAGCAAATTCGTTCGCAACTTTCCTAAACATATCTCCCATTACAAAAAATGACTCCCATATGTTTTCATATTCAGCATTCGAATAGGTCCTTTTAAATTGCTCCCACATATCTTTTTCAATATATTGCTCAAAATGCTTTCCAAACTTCCCTGCATTAACTGTAAATTCTGTTTTCATACCAATATGCCATTCTAGCATTACGATAAACATATCTCGCACCGGACCATCAAGCATTCCTTTCGCATAAGAAAGTTCCTCTCTCCATAACCCTTTTGCTATATTCGTACTACACCACCAAAATTCATTACAGCAATCCAAAAACTCTTTTTCAGTAGGCTTTTTTATTAAGTAATCCCTATCGCTTGCTGGTGGAAATTCATCCATACAATCATCTTTATCAAGAAGACGTTTACTTAAACTATCTTGCCCAACGAATGTATCTATCAAATCAACTGGAACTAACGTTAAATCGATTCGGTTCCCATCCATAAACTGCATTAAATACGGAAATTTCCCGTCTTCGTCTGCTGGAAGTAACGACATTTCCTCCGGCATTTGTACAATCATTAATTCTCCAAATCTATGAATCCAATTATGATTAGACGTAAAAGATTGTATATCTCTTACCACATAAATAATATCATAATCTTGAAAACAATCTCTTTTCACATTTGGATTTACACGTGATCCATTCATGATAACTGCTCGGATTCTTTCATCCTCTTTTGCTGTATTTATAATTAAGTCTAGCATTTCTTTTTCAGTTCTCATCTATTCCTAACCTCCAATTTTTATACAAACTTATATTGTTATGTACGTTGGAGGTCCTCGAGCTAACTGCGTTGCACACAATACATGTTATAATTTTTGAAACTTCTTTTTCATCCCTTTTACCTCCTTACATCACTCTTTTACGACTGCCATTACAAATCCATCATACCCTTTACTTCCGACAGTTTGAAGCGCTGTAGCACTTACACGAGGCTCCGCAGCTATTAGCTCATAGAAACGGCGTATCCCTTGTACACGAGGGTCATTACTAGTATTGTCAATAACTTCTCCTTCACGTACTACGTTATCCCCAATAATTACAGTACCAGGGCGTGATAGTTTCAGTGCCCACTCAAAATAAGCAGGGTTATTTTGTTTATCAGCATCTATGAAAATAAAATCAAATGGTTCATACTTCTCATTTTCTATTTGTTTTAAAGAATCTAACGCTAATCCTACTCGTATTTCAATTCTATCATTCAAATTGGCATGCTCAATATTGCTACGTGCAATTTCTGCATGTTTTTCATTTGCTTCCAATGTAACAACTCGGCCCCCAGATAGCAACCCCCTCGCAAGCCATATCGTACTATATCCGCCTAGCGTACCAATTTCTAAAATGTTACGCGCTCCTTGAATTTGTACTAATAGTTTTAAAAACTTACCTTGCGTTGGCGATACATCATGTGCCGGCAAATTAGCTGCAGCATTTGCTTGAAGAGCTTCTTCTAATGTAGAATCTCTCGGTATTAATACATCACTCACATACTGATCAACAGCCGTCCATTTCTCAATCGTACTCATGTAAATACCATCCCCTTCAATTTCTCAATACTTTTTTACCATTCACTTTCGATTATACCGAAAATTTCGTCTCATATACAAAAATAAAGAAAGGACATCTCCTCCATTACAGAATAGATGTCCCTTCTTTTGTTTATACATTTATCCCTTACGGATTAGTAGACCAAAGTCCAGCTGATTTAATAAATGTACGTTTATTTAATTTCAGCTGCGCTACGATAAACTCTGCAATATCTTCTGCTTGCATTACTTTATCTGGATTTCCATCAGTTAATCCTAAATCTACAGCCATATCAGTTGCTACTGTACTTGGTGTTAAAGCTGTTACACGAATATTATGTTTACGAACTTCCATCGCTAACGATTCTGTTAAGCCAAGAACACCAAATTTAGAAGCACTATATGCACTTGTTACAGGTGCACCTTTTTGTCCTGCTGTAGATGAAATGTTAATGATATCACCAGATTGTTGTTCAATCATGCTTGGTAAAGCTGCACGAGTTGCATAGTATACACCCATTAAGTTTACTTGAATGATTTTTTCCCAATCAGCAACGTCTAATTCTAAAAACTTACCAAATTTAGAAATACCAGCGTTATTAATTAAAATATCGATAGAGCCTAAACCGTTTTTTAATGTCTCAATCGCAGTAGTCACTTCTTCATATGAAGAAACATCAGCAGTCGCAATAACAGCTTTTACGCCTTCTGCTTCTACTTCTTTCGCTACAGCTTTTAAGTTTTCTTCTGAACGAGCTAAAAGACCTACGTTTACGCCTTCTTTGGCTAATGCAATTGCTACAGCACGACCAATACCTCTACCTGCGCCTGTAATTAAAGCATTTTTACCTTGTAATAATTCTGCCAAGTATAACACTCCTTAATCGTCTCAGTTGTTTATTATTATATTAAAAGTGTAACTATATTTATGTAAAAAGGCAATGATGCACTTTCATGTGCGTAGGTTACTTGTAGGTAACTATGAACACTCCCCCACTTAGCAAAGCTTGAAGTGGGGGTTTCTAACGTTTTGACCTAACGGACGATTAACGTCAGGGGAGTTAACACATTAGCGAGCTGTTTCACGCCTAACCCCTCTATCCCATTTGTCCATGCATTTGGGATTACTTTTCGTAAAATGTTAGCCGCAGCATTTACATCTGCATGAATTAAAGTTTTATTTGCTGAACGATATATGCCGCGCTTTATTCGTTTTCCTGAAAAAGTTGTATTTTGGTCATTTTCTCCATACGTTGGAATGAAGTCGTTATCCAGAAAACTTGCTTTCGATGTATATGATTCTTCAGTTACAACAACTTGAATGCCTACAGCATTTGCTTTGTATGTAATCATTTGAATCAATAAACTATGTGGGATATGACAAAACGATTGGTTATTTCTTTTTCCCATATTCGTTTCTTGTTTCCAACTTTTGTTTTGACCAATAACGATTTTACAAACTTCTTCTTGAGCTAGTTTTACGATATGGTGACTAACTTTATGGAAGACGTCTTTTATTTTCAAGTAACGTTTTTGATGAAGTTTTTCTATCCTTTTAGAAGTAAAAGGTCCTTCATTAGTTTGTTTCCCATTTCTAAGAATGCTTGTAAAATGACTCTTCATTTTGTTGTAATATTGATTTATGCTTTTGACATGTTTGCCCTTAACAAGGACAGGTTTCATACCTGTGTTTGTTACGATGGTTGCAAGGTTATCAATCCCTAAATCAATACTCATATAACGTGCATTCTCTTCAATCATTTGTTGTTCAGAAGGAACATCAATTACCAATTCCACTACATATTCATTGTATTTTGGAATCACACGAACTTGTTTCAGTTTACCTTCAGTGAAACCTAGTTTCCCAATATTTAATTGCAATTTCGTCTTTGGAAACTTTAAAAATCTACCGTTTTTAATGATGCAATCTTGGTTTGTATACAGAATCTCTTTTTCAGAAGAACGAATATACTTTGGAATCCTAGGCGTTCCAGCATATTTGTTTGGATTCTTTTTATAGTCTTTTAAACTAGCAAAAAAAGATTTCCAATTTTGGAACAAACCTTTCATGATTGACTGGCTACATTGCGTAGGCAAAGTTCGATAATCATTTTGAATCATAGCCTTAAATAGTGCATCTAGAAAGTTGTAATCTACATAAGGTTTTTCAAAATTAGGTTCTGAAAACAAATTACATGTAATCTCTTTCTGTTCTTCTTTAGGCTTTAATTTCTCTTTTTCCAATTTCTTCTGATAGGCAAGAAGTTGTGTGTCATTCATCTTACCAATATTTTTATGAATATTAGCCAGAACTTCTTTTTGCAAAGGCTGCAACTCTTTTTCTTGTGTTAATCCAGTGTACACCTGGCGTATATAAAAGTTTGTGGTGTTGTACATGTTCTTAGCGTTATGACAACATTCTTGAAAATAAGAATACATACGATGCCCTTTTTTAATCCAGATTTGAAGAGTTTTATAGTTTGATGGATTTTCTTTTGCCATTTTATTCACCTCCTTGTTAAGGATATTATAGCAAAAATAGAACGTATGTTTCTGTTTTTCTTGAAAATAAAATATTTCTTTCGATTCACCTCACCACCTTCACTTACGTTTAGAGGTGGGAGTCCTCTCGAAAGGCATGATAGAAACTTTTTTATTTATAAGTCTCATATTTTTATCATTATTCATGTAAAATAAAAATAAATCCAGCATAGGGGAGTGTATGTGTATGAAGAGAAAAAAATGGTTCTTGTCACTAACTGCAGTCGGACTATGTATCATATTTTTTGCGATGTACTTTATATTTGGTAATCCACTAAATTATAAAGTAATAGAAAAAGATACTAGCAATTATCTCCATACTATAAAAAACTATAAGCAAGAAGAAATACAAAGCATAACTGGAAAATATACTCCCATTTATAATATCGGCTATTATGCAGAGGTAGTATATAAAGACGAACCCTATTTTACATACTCTTATACATACGATAATAATAATAAAATAATACAAGACAATGGCATTTTAGGAAGACATACTGAATCATTTGAGCATCTTAATTTAAATTGGTCACTGTTCGACCAATTAATAAAAGGTATTCATACAAACTTACAAGAAAGAGGTTTAAGTGAAAAAAAGGATTATTCTATACGAAGCGTTCAATTCATTGATATAGATGATGATAAAAACGGTGCAGAAGCATACGTTGACTTTAAGAAAGATAAAGAATCTGATTACTCATATCGTATGAATAGCGAAGGAAAAGCTTATCAATATAGCTGCAGCAATGGTAAATGTATGTATAAAGAGAAATAGTGTTAGAAGATATCCTCCTAACACTATTTCTCTTTATATTTAGGAATACACACAATAAATTCCGTCCCATTCCCTTCCTCACTCTCGACTTTTATTTCTCCTTGATGAAGATCGAGTACTTTTTTTACGATGGCCAACCCTAAGCCACTCCCTCCATACGTACGATTTCGTGAAGTGTCCGCTTTATAAAAACGTTCAAAAATATGCTGCTTCTGTTCTTTGGATATACCAATTCCCGAATCGCGAATAAACACTTCCACTACTTTCTCATATTCTTTTAACTGGATTGTAATTGTGCCACCACTTGGAGTAAATTTAATACTATTATGAATTAAATTAATCCAAACTTGACTCATACTTTCTTGATCAGCAGTAATGTGTACTTTCTCTAAATTAAGTTCTAACTCAATTTCTTTTTCAGCCCAGAGCGGTTCACTATTTAACACAATTTGCTTTAACTGTTGATCTAATCGATAAGTCATTCTTTCTGGCGTATACTCTTCCGACTCTAATAGGGTGAGTTTCAGTAAATTTTGACTTAGTTTAGATAATCTCGTTGTTTCCGTTTCAATAATAGTAAGGTAATGCTTTCTTTTTTCCTCGGAAAGATTGTTATCTTGTAATGCTCTAGCAAATCCTTTTATAGAAGTTAATGGTGACTGTATTTCATGAGAAACATTCGATACAAATTCCTGGCGCATTTTCTCCATCGCATTCAGTTCATCTGTCATATCATTTATACTTTTTACGAGCACACCAATTTCTCCATCATATTTCTCTTCATTCCTTATTTTTACGGAGAAGTCCCCTTTTGCAATTTTTTGTATCGGTTCAATAATAGTCCAAATCATTGCCTCTCGCTTTGGTCTCATTAATACCCCGATTAATACCCAAATAAGAACAATAAATATAAAGCCGACCATATCACTAATTAGAAAAGTAACAAAAGGCGATACTTGTATTTCAAGAGCATTCATTACACTTGATGATACATAAAAGGCTATAGACCAAATTATAGTGAGAAAAGAAAAAAGTGCTATTACCGCTCCCATTACTTTCAGCATCTTCAACTTACTCATTCGTTTTCTTTTTCTCATCTACTTACCTCTAAACGATACCCTAATCCTCTTATTGTTTTAATACTAAATTTCGACTTCTCTTCTTGGAACTTCTCTCGTAACCGATTAATATGAACATCTAATGTACGTTCATTCCCTTCAAAATCATATCCCCATACATCTTCAATTAATTGCTCTCTTGAACAAGTTCTCCCTGCTTTAGAACCTAAAGTAAAGAGCAATTCGAATTCTTTTAACGGTAACGTAACCGTTTGTTCTCCAGCTGTAACTTCAAATGTTTTACGATTTAACAGTACATTCCCAATTTGAATCGATTGCGAAACTGTAATTTGGTAACGTTTCAATAACGCCTTAACTCTCACTACTAGTTCTATAGGATCAAATGGTTTTACAAGATAATCATCCGTTCCAAGGTGAAATCCTTTTACTTTTTGAGACGTTTCCCCTTTAGCAGTTAGCATCAAAATCGGGATATCATAGTATTTTCTTAATTCAAAACATACATCAAATCCATCCATATTCGGCATCATGATATCAAGAATAACCATATCGACTTTCACTTCGTCTATTTTTCGAAGTGCATCTAGTCCATCAATCGCCTCTAATGTTTGAAAACCTTCCCGCTCTAAAAAAACAGAAACAAGTTCTCTAATATGCGGGTCGTCGTCTACGATTAAAATTTTAGGTATCAAAGGAACCATTTCCTTTCTACTTAGCATCCTTTATACAGTTTTTACAAATAAATAATCAGCGGAGTACACTCCCCACTGATTATTCATTTTATAATGCTCCCTCTTTAATTTTCAATTGTTGCGTTGCAAATTCACGATACATATCATGCGTCTGTAATAATTCATCATGTGTACCGCTTCCTGTAAGATTCCCTTTTTCAATAAAAATGATTTTATCTGCATCTACAACAGTAGAAAGTCTATGTGCAATAACTAACGTTGTTCTGCCTTTCATTAAGTTATTTAAAGCCTTTTGAACAACAGACTCTGATTTACTATCTAGACTGGAAGTTGCTTCATCTAACATAAGAATTTGTGGATTTCGAAGTAACGCCCGAGCAATCGCAATTCGCTGTCTTTGTCCTCCAGAAAGCTTCACACCACGTTCTCCAACTTCTGTTGCATATCCATTTGGTAAGTCATGAATAAATGCATCAACATATGCCATCGCTGCTACTTTTTCAATTTCTTCATCTGTCACTTCACCCTCTACACCGTAACAAATATTATCACGAATCGTTCCATCAATTAACGGACTATCTTGTGAAACGTAACCAATTTGACGTCGCCATGATTGCAATGAATAACTCGTAATTGAGTCTTTCCCTAATTTAATAGCACCGCTAGTTGGCTCGTAAAAACGTTCTAATAGTGAGAATAACGTCGTTTTCCCGCTACCACTTGGTCCTACGATTGCTGTTACTTTTCCTGATTCAATTGTGAAATCAATATTCTTTAAAACTTGCTCTTCTTCGTTATACTCGAAATGTATATTTTCAAGTACGATTGGCTGCTTAGCATTTGTAACCTTCACACCAGTTTCATGATCTTCTACTTCATATTCTAAAATTGTATTAATTCTTTCCGTTGCACCAATTGCCTTTTGGAATTGTGTAAAGAACATAGATAATTGACTCATTGGCATTATAATTTGAACTAAATATAAAATAAACGCTACTAGTTCCCCTGTTGTTAATGCACCGCTAGAAACACGCATTCCACCATACCCTACGATAATAACAAGCAATGCCATTAAAACAAACGACATAACTGGTGAAATTAACGCTTGCACTTTTCCTTCTTTCAAACCAAATTGTAATAACTTTTCGATACCTTTATTTCCAGTTTCATATTCTCTTTTTTCTGTATTTGAAGATTTCACCAAACGAATTTCTGATAACACTTGTGTTAATACACTAGTAAAAGAAGCCGTTTCATCTTGAAGTGCTTTTGAAATCTTATACATTTTTCGTCCAAGTGGAACTAAAATGAGTACTGATAATGGAATAACCGTTAAAAGTAAAAGTGTCATTTTCCAATCTAAAACAAATAATACAATTAATGAACCGACAATTGAAATACCGCCTGTTAATAAGTTTGACAAATGCTCAGAAATTAATGTTTTCACAACTCCTGTATCATTTGTCATACGGCTAATTGTATCCCCTGTTCTATTTTGATCATAATAAGTTACCGGTAAAATAAGCACCTTTTTCCACAAACGTTCTCTCAATCCAGCTACAATCTTCTGTCCTATATAATTTAATAAATATATAGACAATCCTGCCGCTATAGTTTGCATAATAAAGAAGGCAACTAGCCCAACAATTTGTCCTGTACTAATTGACGAAAGTGAAAAATTATCTACTAGCCCTTTCGTTAACATTGGAATAAATAAACTCGCTCCCGTAGAAAGCAAACTCATTAATAACGCAAAAGCAAGAATCCCTTTTGGAGGATTTGTATCTTGAATAAGGCGTAAAAACTGCCTCCAGCTCCCTTTTTTCTTCATCTCATCTCTAACTTCCATTTATGTTCATCTCCTCGTGTTAAACCAAACTGTTCTTTCTAAAAATAGAATACAATACAAATGTAAACTGAATGTAAACACACTTTTTCTGTTTTTACAAAATATACATGTCAACGCATCTTTACAACAGATATAAACATCTGATATTATTACCTGGTACTTAATATTATTCTATGTGGATTATAGATAACCAATTTACAATACTGTATAAATCTCCCGTTATTGAAAGGAGTATCCTTTTTGCAAACAAATATACATTCCGAAAAGGAAACAATCATTTTTATTCACGGCTTAGTTGGCAATCGTCGTGCCTTCAAAAAAGAGCATAAACGATTTTCCGCCGCTTACAACATTATTACTTATGACTTATTAGGTCACGGCGATGATAAAGGAGAAGCTATCGAATTTTCATTACAGCGCCTCGTAGATCAACTATTGAACTTATATGAAAAAGAAGGTATTCAAAAAGCTCATATTTGCGCTCTAAGTTATGGCTGTTATATTTCTACAATCTTTGCACAAATGCACCCAGAAAAAGTAGTAAGCATTTGTCATATTGGTGGACATTATAATAATCCATCCCTTTTATATAACGTATTTCAAAAATTTTGGGAGAAGCGCGGAGACGAATACTCTAAATGGCTCTCTCAATACGCAAATACCATTTTCCCAAGTGGCATACTGAAGGCTAATCCATTCGCTGTCATTTCTAGAAATATTTATTACCGTTTCGGATTACAATTACATTCATCAATTATTGCGCAATCATTACGACATCGTTTAGAATTCGATTTAAAATCGAAATTAAAATCACTTCCCCACCCTATATTATGGGTAATGGGTGAACATGATCATCTCTATAAATCTTGTCTTTTTGATTTAAAGTCCATTCTTCCTAACGTTTTATATAAAGAAATACCGTTAGCAGGACATGCAGCAAACCTATTTCGTCCCAACTACTTTCATGACCTATACGCCCGATTTTTGAATGGGAAATTACAGTAAAAACTACGACATTCCCAATCTATTCAACTATAAAAAGGCTTCCCAAGTTTCCCTGGAAAGCCTTTTCTCTATACGAAAAGTATATAAAACTACTTTTTCTTAGTATGCTTTTGTGTAACCTAACATGTGCTTGCTCCAGTAAGAGTTGTTTACAGAACTAATACGTACACCAGTTGCATCAGTTTCTGCACTAATGAACTGACCGTTTCCTAAGTAAACACCCATGTGAGAAGGACCTGATTTATAAGTATTTTGGAAGTATACTAAATCACCTGGTTGTGGATTGCTAGTTTTTGTTTTAGAGCTCCAGTATCCAGCAACTGTTTGACGAGCGCCTTTATGACCAGTTTGATTTAATACGTAGTGAATGAATCCACTGCAGTCAAAACCAGCAGGTGTTGTACCAGCAGTTCTGTATGGTGAACCATTTAAAGATCTAGCGAATCCAGCGATTGAAGATGTATCTCCACCTGTTGATGGTTTTTGTACGTCTTTACCTGGTTGTTGAACGTTATTTGTAACGTTATTGTTATTCGTAACGTTGTTTACTCCGCCTTTTACAAACTTAACGAAGTCTGCACTTACGTAACCTGTGCGGCCATTATGGTTAATTTTGTACCAACCATTTTCAGCGCCAGTAACGTTTAATACTTTACCTTGTGTTACGCCACCGATTACAGCGTTGTATGTAGCTGGGCCTGTACGTACTTTTAAAGCACCAGTGTTAACAACATAAGAACCACCAGTTTGAACTGTAGTAGTATTGTTGTTTGTAGTTGGTTGTTGTGTTTGGTTAGATACAGCAGAACCACCTTTTGTTACGAAGTCTTTGCTTACGTATCCAGTTCCACCATTGAAGTTGATTTTAAACCAATCTTGTACTTCACCTACAACTTGTACTGTTTTACCTTTATTTACAGAACCTAATACTGTATGAGATGTACTTGGGCCTGTACGTACGTTAAGTGAAGAAACGTTTACTGTGTAAGTACCTGTTCCTTGTTGAACAGTAGTTCCTGTTTTACCACCAGTCGTTACGAAGTCACCACTTACATAACCAGTTTGGCCGTTTACAGTTACTTTGAACCAACCGTTTTCTTGTCCAATTACTTGTAGTACTTGACCTGATTTCACTTTAGAAATCACGTTATGTCCTGTACCAGCACCTGAACGAACATTTAATACATCAGCGGTTACTGTGTATTTTAAGTCGGATTTTGTTTCTACAGTTTTTGTTTCAGTTACAGTCGTTTGAGTTTGAGTTTGTCCATTAATTTCTTTTAGCGCTTCGTTTGAAACTTGTGCATGAGCAGAATCCATACCTGGAACTGCAACACCTACTACAGAAGCTGCTGCTAAACCTGCAATTACTTTTTTCATAAGTTGTCTTTACTTCCTTTCCCTACTATCCTCTTAAAAAAAAATTATAAACTTAATACTTTACAATATTATCAAAGTAAAATATTCATCAAGTTCCATTTTTTAACAAGAGTTTTATTTTTCACACAGAGTTCATTTTAAACGAATGAAGTGAATTCCGTGTGAACTTCATGTGAACTTTACCATTAAACTTATTGTTTTTGCAATGCTTTTTTCAATTCTTTTATGTATTTCATTGAAAATTCGACATTTCATTCATTATCTTAATATATATTTTCTATCCACTTTTAAAAACTCTATTCATCTAATACAATGCAAAGAATGTATTTCCTAGTAAAGTTCCTGCCATGAAGCATACTCTTATCATGACAAAAAATACTTTTTTTATCAATAGTATAATATTTTTAAAAAACTATTTTTGATACTATCTATCACTTTTAAAAGATTTGACATTTTGTAAGATTTAACTTCAAAAATCGTGTTCTAATTTGACGAAAATACACATTCCACTACCTATTTTTCACTAACTATGGAATTTCTAGGATATTTATATTATCATATATTTAGTGGTATTTTAACCAATACATATTTTATTTACCCTACACTGAAACCTATCGAACTTTTACAGGTCGGTATTCTCCACGTAGCATTAAATTTTGAAATGGAAGTCTTATTGCCTACAAATATTGGGATTAAAGAAGGAGGTATATGTATGAAAAACATAATAGATGATCCTATAAATAAAAATATAGAACTGTACTATGCTTTTTTTCAATTCGTTTCAATTATTACCTTACAAAAAATATCAACTATTGAAACACGTAAAATCGAATTAAAAAATCAGATGAAAAATTCCTATCAAAAAAATCCTTATTACTTATAAAAGGTGAACAGGTTGTACCCCTGTTCACCTTTTATCATTCCTACATTATTTATAAATTTTCACACGATTTTCTAAAGGTTGGTATTCTTTTTCGCCTGCAGGTACCGCCGGTTTACCAAACGGCATTTGTGCAGTAAGTTTCCAAGTTTCTGGAACTTCCCATTCTTTTCTTACTTCTTCATCAATTAACGGATTGTAATGCTGCAATGTAGCACCAAATCCTTCGATTTCTAAAGCTGTCCAAATTGCAAATTGTAACATTCCTGAGGATTGCTGTGACCACGTTGGGAAATTCTCTTTGTATAATGCAAAGTTTTCTTGTAGTTTTTCCACTACTTGACTGTCTTCAAAGTATAAAACTGTTCCATAGCCACTTTTAAATGCATTCATTTTTTCTTCAGTAGATGCAAAGTTATTTTCAGGTACAATTTTTCGTAACGCTTCTTTCGTAATATCCCATAACTTATCATGCTGTTCTCCTAACAAGACGACAACGCGAGCGCTCTGAGAGTTAAAAGCTGAAGGTGTATGTTTTACAGCATGATAGATCACTTCTTGAATTCTTTCATCAGAAACTACTTGCTCTTTACTAATTGCATAAATAGATCTTCTGTCTTCAATTGCTGAGTAAAAATCTTTTGCCATCATAATTCCCTCCAATTTTCATTTGAGGCTTTTTCATATGTATACATCATGTTCCGCCTCTTAAAACTTATCATTAATAAGCTTCTAACTTTAGACTATCAACAAACAATAATAAACTCAAATAATAACACTCACATTTTTTACCTTTTTATTTCCTAATGCTAAAAATAAAAAGGCAATTTATTGTTACCGATAATAGGTAACAACAAACTGCCTTTCTGATATGATGATCTAACTCAGTATTTCACTTAATTAACTAAGCCAAATGCATAAGACATTAGCTTATTCGTCTCTGTAAAACGCTTCGTTTTACCTTTCGTTCCCATTACAACTGTAATAATACGAGTATCACCTTGTTTTGCTGTACCCGTAAAACAATACCCTGCGCTATCTGTAAATCCTGTTTTTAATCCGTCTATTCCTTCTATATATAAAGCTTTATTATTTTTATTTAACATATCATTTGTACTTATAACATTAATATTATTAAATGCTAACTGACTTTGACGTAAGTGAGTCACTTCTAATATTTCTGGATAATCTTTTATAAGATGATACGCCAAGTTTGCTACATCAGCAGCTGTCATCTTCGTCTCACTTCCATCAGGTTCCTGTAGTCCTGATGCATTTGCGAATTTAGCATAATCCGACATTTTTAACTGCTTCGCTTTTGCATTCATAATTTGAACGAAATCTTTCTCCGTTTTTGCCATATGTTCCGCTAGCGCCACAGCCGAATTATTTGCTGATTCAATCATTAATGCATGGAACAGATCTTTAACAGTCAATGTGTCATTCACTTGAACTGGGATTCTCGCACCTTCTGTTTGTGCCGCTTTCGCACTCATTTTCACTGGATCTTCCCAACGAACTTTCCCATTATGTACATTTTCTAATAAAAGGTACGCTGTCATCATCTTGGACATACTAGCTGGCGCAAAAGCTTCATTTTCATTATGTTGATAAATAATATCTCCATTACTCGCATCGATAATCATAGCTGCTTTTGCATCAATTTCGGGTGGGATGTACTTTGGTGGCACTACTTTTTCAGTTAATCCTGTTTCAGGTAATTCTGCCACTTGTAAAGGTGGTCCCTCTGCACTTGCTGTACTCTTTTGAGTTCCTTGGAATAAGAACCAACATACCCCTAAAATAAAAACTAATAGGATCGTTATCCTTCCCCATTTTAACCGCTTCATTTCAAAACTCCTTTAGCAAACCTTTTATACACTCACACTCAACCATAACAACTTTCCCTTTATATCGTCAAGGTAAAAAGCATATTTATTCATCTATAGCAATTATTATTTCAATGCATTTATGTTACAATGAAAACACTGAAATATAAGAATATTCACCGATAAATCCTCATAAATAAAATTTTTTAAATAGAAGGGATTCATGCAAATGATACTTCCAAAATCATTAAAATACGGAGACACAATTGGGATCTACTCACCTTCTTCACCAGTAACCTACACTTCTCCCAAAAGATTCGAACGTGCAAAATCTTACTTACTTCAAAAAGGATTTCATATATTAGAAGGTTCACTAACAGGTCGATATGATTATTATCGTTCTGGAAGCATACAAGAACGTGCAGAGGAACTAAATGACTTGATAAGAAACCCTGATGTTTCTTGTATCATGTCAACTATTGGCGGTATGAATTCTAATTCCTTATTACCTTATATTGATTATGACACTTTTCAAAATAACCCTAAAATAATGATTGGCTATTCAGACGCCACAGCTTTATTACTAGGGATCTATGCAAAAACAGGAATTCCTACCTTTTACGGTCCGGCGCTCGTTCCCTCCTTTGGAGAATTTGAGCCTTTTGTAGATTATACATACAAATATTTTGCAGAAACATTACTGCATGATCAAGTGCTTCCTTACAACATAGAACAACCTTTATTTTGGTCAGATGAATTTATTAATTGGGAAGAGAAAACAAAAGAAAAAGAACTTAGACAAAATAATTGGATTTCTGTAACAAACGGACAAGCTACTGGACGTGTTATTGGCGGCAACTTAAATACAATACAAGGAATTTTGGGCAGCCCTTATATGCCATGTATTCAAGAAGGCGATATTCTATTTATTGAGGATAGCTCAAAAGATGCAGCTACTATTGAAAGAAGCTTTTCATCACTTAAGGTTAGCGGTGTATTTGATAAAGTTTCAGGTATTATTCTTGGAAAACATGAGCAATTTGATGATTGTGGTACAAATCGCAAACCTTACGAAATATTATTAGAAGTACTGCAAAACCAAAGAATCCCTTTACTAGCTGACTTTGATTGTTGTCATACCCATCCAATGATTACTATGCCTATAGGTGTTCAAGTGAACATGAATGCAACTAATAAAACAATACATATTTTAGAAAAATGGAAGATATAAATTGAAACTTTAATCAGCCCTCACCAATTGGGCTGCCTGGCAAATTGGCGGATAAAAAAGCTTATATTATAGGAAGAAAACATAAAAAAGCTCCGTTATTACAACCGGAGCTTTTTATTATTGCCCTAAATTTTGAACCTTCTCTTTCAAATCACGAACTTGATCTATCGTCTGCATAAGCTCAGAGTTTTTAAATTGCTCTACATCCACTTTTCCTTCTTCTATCTTCGTCATTGCCGTATCAATTAATGTATTTAACTTTTCGTTATATCCGACGATTTGCTGATGAAGATCCTTTGCTACATCAGGTGGTGTTAATTCATTGAAAGCGGGTATATCTTGTTTAATTTCACTAAGCTTCGTTTCTAACTCTTTTCGAGCCTCACTATCATTAACAGCCTTTTCAGCTAATGCTGGTGCATCATTTGCAAATGCACTTATTTCATTTACATAGTCTGTAGCTTTTTGAGCATAATCTATGGAGTTCCTTCCTTGCTCTACTAGTGAACATCCCATTAAACCAATTGAAACTATACAAGCTAATAAAATTGATTTGATTTTCATTTTAGACTCCCTTCGTCTTTATAATTGTCTACAATTTTCTCTATCATAACTTCTAGCCAAATTGCCTATACCCTTTTTCAAATGACTATCTAGACTCTTACATGTCCTATAATCGTTACAACATCTACTTCTATGTGTACGCTAATAATATCTTCAATTATATCCATATATCCTTGTCCTATAGCTGCTCCATAGTGTAATGTAAGCCCCTTCTTTTCATACACTGACTTTGGCACTGAAAAAATAAATCTCCTCAAGTTTCTTTCATCAGCAGGCTCCATAATTAAAACAATTCCATCCTCTTCAAACATATACACTCGCCCTCCAACTTTACATTCACTATGGCTCAGTATTGCCTTTGTCAGCTAAATTTAAAACCTAAAAATAAGATGCACATCGCTCTATAATTAAAATTAAGAAGCATTAATTCTGTTTTTAAAGTTTAATGCTTCTTCAAAACTTTGATTTAACTGTCCATAATCCGTATTATGCGAATTATTTCAATTCCCCTCAATTCTTCATTTCCGGACAATATAGAGTACATCAGTTTCAGATAAACCAAATTTCCTCGCACTTCTCATTCCTTGTTTTTCAGCTATGTTATACAATTCAACCTTAAATCCTACATTCATTAATCGTTGTATAAATCCCGATTGATTATAAATCCTTACATGTTCTTCATGACCAAAAGCTAATTTTCTCAATTTTGGCGTTAAAATTAATTCATTCTCTATAATAATATCTACATTCATTACGATTGGAGCTTGAATAATTCCCCATCCATTTGTTTTTAAAACTCTATATAACTCTCTCATCGCTTTTTCATCATCTTGAACGTACTGTAATACATGACCACATAAAATCACATCAAATGTATCATTTTCATATGGAATTCTAGTAACATCAATTTCCTGCATTAATGGATCCTTTGGTTCAATATCTCCACACACATATATAATATTTTTATACTGAGCAAACCAACTTCTTAACTTCGCTTCTGGTGCAATATGAAGCATAGTATCATTTCCACTTAATAAATCCGTTTCCATTTCAATATATATACGATATAACCTTTCACGGTCCATCGAATCACATACCGGACAAATCCCCGTATCTTTATTCCACATCTCGAATTTGTATTTTGGAAAAGCGTAATGTTCTGGCCAAGGAGAAAATTTTTCAAATTGTTGATTGCAAAATTGACAATAGCAGACGTCTTTCTCAAATATACGATTAACTAACTTATTTAGTTCCTTCTCTATCTTTTCATTATCAATTTGATTTAATTGACTATTTTTTACCACATCCTTAATTATTAAAACGGCATTTTCCAAACAATGAGTTAAACACTCTTTATAATCTTGCTCACAATTTAAAAACCCACTATTATATGCATCTATTATTAATTCAATCCATTCTTCAATTGTCTTTAATGTAAATTGCATTTGTTTTTGATTTTCCCCACTATGTTGTCTAAAATAACTAAGAGGTTCCTCTATATAAACTACTTTCCCTTTCCTCATCATATCTAGCCATGTTGCAATGTCATTAATAGCAGAGTAACCCTTCCCCTTAAAACACCCAAAATCCCCTCCCAAAAATTTTCGATTAAACAGAACTGTTGTAGGCTCACCAACTACATTTTTTAAGTTTTTTAACATATAATCCCCTAATTCTTTCCCTTCAAAAAGTGTAGTTTCTTTGGCGATTTTCACATTCAATGTTGATGGTGATAATACTTTTCCATTCTCATCAATTAATTCACGATATGACGTCACAAACGAAATGTTTTCTAGACTAAAAAAACAGTACATCATTCTTTTAATCTTTTCAGGATGAAATAAGTCATCATCTAATAAAAAGTTTATATAATCTCCATTTGCAAGTTCTATACACTTATTAAAGTTCTCTGCTTCTAATCGAGGTTTATTTTTAACATATGTAATACATTCATATTCACTTAAATATGGTTGGATCATCGATTGAACTTCACCGTTTGTACTATCGTCAGAAATTATTATTTCGATATTTTCATATGTTTGATTCAAAGCACTTTTGAGAGCTAATTCCAAGTAATGTGGTTTATTATAGGCAGGAATTAGTATACTGACTTTCGGTAAATGAGAGTTGTTATTCCGATACTGTTTTTTCTTTTCTATATTTATTTCCTTTCGCTTAATTTTTCGGTAATAGTCTAATGTATATAATGTTGATGGTGGAACAAATTTTCTTGCATAATCTAGAAAATTAGTTATCGCTTTATATAACTCTTTTTCAGTAGATAAAAAACCATACTTTTCTCCAACTATAATACTATGTGAAAAATCCTCTACTCCATCCATAAGTTTATTAGATTCATTCAACTGTTGACCTGAATGTAATCGGAAGTAACTAAGTGTCTCCGCTATATATACTGCTTTTCCTTTACTTAATAAAGATAACCATGAGGCTATATCTACATTACATAGATACCTTCTCTTATCAAAAATCCCATACGGTTCTTGTAAATCATTTTTACGAAATAAAACTGTTGTCGGTTCTCCAATATAATTTTTTTGATCCACAATTACCCTATTTCCTAATTCTGTTCCCTCTATAATCGTATCCTCTTCAAATAAACGGACAGTTGAATAAATATGTCGTAGTTCTTTCCCTTTATCATCAATTACTTGACGATGAGATGTTACAAGCTTGATTTCATTATCTAAATCATTGAAAAAATACTTCATCATTTTTTCAATTTTATTCATATGAAATATATCATCATCCATTAAAAAATTTATATACTCACCGTTCGCTTCATTAAATAACATTAGCGCATTTTCAAATTGTCCGAGAGTTGACCTGTTTTTTATATAAATAATATTTGAATGATCACATAAGTATTTTTGTAACACATTTTCCGTTTCGTCATTCGTGCTATCATCTCCAACAATAATTTCTATATTAGAATATGTTTGTTGTAATACACTACACAATGCTTTTTCAAAGTAGCCAGGACGATTATAAGTAGGAATTAATACACTTACCAATGGAATTCGCTCTATCGACTCTTCACTTTTTTCAAAACGATTCCCCATCTTTTCCCTCCACCTTTTCGCATATTAGTTATATACGCGACATAATATCACATTACTTAAACCGTATGAAACCTTTATACTTTTATGCAAGCCCATAACAAAATATCCTACTTTTCACTCCTAAATATACATATTCAATAACATAAGCATTTGATTAGCTGCTTTTTATTCATTTGATTTCTATCGTAAAGTAATGTCAGGCAAATAAAACGAAACTTTAATTAGAGGGGGCTTCTCCATCCTTTCTAATTAGCCCCCTCACCAATCGTTTTTTTACGTACAGTTAATCTCCCACCTAACTTCCTCACATCAGCCGGATCTTAAGATAGGAGTCTTACTCCCTGCAAATAGCGGGATAAATCTATACCTTAAAAAGAATATATATTTCTTAACAAAAAAATAGCTGCACCATTAGGCGTAGCTATTTTACAACTATTACTTATTCAAACTATATTCCTTTATCTAACTCATACAGCTTACGATACTTCTCGTTTTCTTTCAGAAGTTGTTCATGACTACCTTGCATCACAATTTGACCACGATCAAGGAATATAACTTCATCTACATGTTCAATTCCTACAAGGTGGTGTGTAATCCAAATAACAGTCTTTTCTTCTGTTGCAGAAAACATTGTTTCTATTAAAGATAGTTCTGTCTTTGGATCTAAGCCGATCGTAGGTTCATCAAGTACAATAATTGGAGCCTCTTGCATTAGCGTTCTAGCAAAAGCAACCCGTTGTCTTTCTCCACCAGAAAACCTTTTTCCCATTTCATACATTTTTGTTTGCAATCCATCTGGAAGAGAAGCTATATGCGAAGCTAATTGTGCTTTCTCTAAAGCTGTCCATATCTCTTCATCCGCAGCCTCTGGTTTACCGATTCGCACATTATTTCCAATTGTCGTATCAAATAAATGCGGCTTTTGATTCAATACAGAAATATATTTTGATAAAAGATTCGTATGAGCCTGTTCACTATTCAATAAAACTTCACCATGTAACGGGCTTAGCGCACCTGCTAACAATTTTAACAAAGTAGATTTTCCTGTTCCACTTCTTCCTAAAATGGCGATTTTCTTTCCTGCCTTTATTTGCAGTGATACTTCTTTCAATACAAATTCATTACTATCTGGGTAACGATACGATACATTATTTAATTCAATGTCTATATGTTTTGATGCAACATAATCTTTATCTCCATGTAATTCCTTTTCATCCTGTAAAACATCATTAGCTTCTACTCTATTTAGACGATGAGCAGATTCTACATATGATGGAATTCGATCGATAGCATCTGAAAGAGGAATAAGCGCGTTTGTGACTGATAACGTCATTAAGACGAAAGCCGCAATAACGGTAGGTGCAATCTGTTCACTTGCCGCCTCATTTCCAGTCCATATGATCATTGAAATAACTACAATCCCCACTACTAATTGAATGATACTGTCCCTAATATGATTCCAGCGCTTCATTCTTTTTTCCGTTTTTAACAACTGAGCATTTTGCTCTACATACTTATCGATGAATTCATCTTTTCTACCACTTGCTTGCCAATCTGATAATCCAAAAACAGCGTCTGTTAATTGTTGATACAAACGGCTTCTTCCTTGTTTTAAAGTAACATGATGTTGCTTCATTAAAAGTAATGATACAAACGGAAGCAGAAAGACGATAATAGCCAACATACATGCTGCAATAAGTGCAAATACTACGTCAAATGCACCGATAACAAGTACGAATATGCTATATACAACTAATGCTAATAGACTAGGAAATATTGTACGTAAATATAGGTTTTGCAAATGCTCTATATCTTCGGATAATATACCTAACATATCGCCCGTTTGAAATCGTGAACGGAAAAATAACGCCTGCGGTTCTACTATTCTGTATAGTTTCGTTCTCATCTTTTCTAATATGCGTAGTACGACATCGTGTCCAACTAAACGCTCCAAATAATGAAATACCGCTTGTCCTATACTAAACGCACGTGTTGCAACGATAGGAACATATACAGCCATTACATTTTCTGGTCTAAGAGCAGATTTAGAGATTAAATAACCTGAAATGAAAAGTAACATCGCACCTGAACTAACTCCAAGAAGACCAAGGAAAATAGTTAAAGTCATTCTACCTTTATTTTGCTGTATATAAGGTTTAATCCAGTTACTCATCTCTATTCCCTCTCTTTCCTGTGAAAATGTAGTGCCGCATTCTTTAAAAGTTCTTCATATGTTCCACTTTCTATCATTTCCCCTTTATTTAAAATAAGAATATGATCCATCTGTTTCATCCAGTGAAGACGATGTGTTGCAAGAAATACTAACTTACCTTCAAACAGACGTAACATCGCTTGTTTTATTTCAAATTCAGTTTCAATATCAAGATGTGCCGTAGGCTCGTCTAATAAAATAATTGGCTTTTTACTTAGAAGTGCGCGTGCCATAGCGACACGTTGTTCTTGTCCACCACTAAGCATACGTCCACCTTCTCCAATTCTTTCGTACATTCCATTCGGAAGCGATGCAACAAGTGAACGAAGACCAACTTCATTAATAACTCTTTCCACTTCTTCATCAGTTGTATTTGTTTCATAGAAACAAATGTTATCTTTTAATGAAAGCGGGAAAATATAAGGTTGCTGCGGAATATAAGCAATATTCTTTTGCCAATCTTCACGAGTAGACCCGTCAATTTCAACACCATTTACAATCAACTTTCCACCAGAAGGAGTTAAAAATCCTGCTAATACGTCGATTAGTGTTGATTTCCCCGCTCCACTCTCACCAATAACACCAATAGCACCGTTACCTTTCCAAGTAAAATCAATTCTCTCTAATATCTCTTTTTCAGATTCATCATTCTTTACTTTTACATCTTGTAATTTCAAGTTACTAGATGAATTCCATATGATATCTACATTAGATTCTTTCTTTCCTATTTCTTTTTGTTGCTGTAAAATCTTTTCTATTTGCTCCATTGCAAGTTGTCCATCTAACGTAGCATGGTAATTTGCTCCAACTTGTTTAATCGGCAAGAAATATTCCGGAGCTAAAATTAAAATCGTAAGGGCTGGCAATAGTACAATTGTCCCGTCTATTAAACGTATCCCTAATCCGACCGCCACAAATGCGATTGATAAACTCGTAAAGAAATCTAATGCAAAAGAAGAAAGAAAAGCAACTCGCAAAGTACGCATCGTTGCTTTTCTATATCTTTTACTTACCTTTTCAATCTTTCCTTCGTGCTGTTTACTTTTACCTAAATACTTTAATGTTTCTAATCCTTTTAACGTATCTACAAAATGATTAGAAAGTACACGATATGTTTCATATTGGCTATCCGCCATTTTCTGTGCTGCTAATCCTAGTAGGATCATAAATATAATTACGATAGGAATCGTTACAACTAAAATGATTCCAGACTCAATATCTAACGTAAAAACATATAGTACAATTAGTCCCGGTATGATACTACTTCTAATCATTTTAGGAATTGTTAATTCAATATATGTTTTAAATTTCTCAATACCTTCTATCGATAAGGTAACCAGATGACCTGTTCCAGCAGTTTGAACATACCGTGGACCTAACGTGAAATACGCCTCTATTAATTGTTTTCTCAGTAGCGATCCTGTTTTTTCAGCAAAACGTTCCACTAATATTTGCGATATTCGAACCAACATGTGACGTACTGCAAACGTGATTCCAAAATAAACAGTTTCATTTAACACAGATTGTACTGTTTCTCCCTGAAATAAGAACGTAATAGCCCGTGCTAAAAACACTGTTTGTGCAATAATACTAAAAGCTTCTAAAATGCTAATGATTGTTAACACTACATATAAAACTCGGCTACCAGGATACGACGGAAGTCCTCTTTTTCTTTTCATTAGTACTCCAAATCTTTATCTGACTTAACAGGTTGTCTAAACACATAGAAACTCCATATTTGACTTCCCAAAACAAATGGCAATATAGCAATTGAAAAATACGTCATCAGTTTTAGTGCATAATCTCCTGATGCTGCATTATAAATTGTTAAATCGTATATTGACCCTAACGAGCTAATTAAGACACGTGGGAACATGCCGGCAAACACACTCGCACTTAGTAAAATGATTGTTAAACTCGTCATAACGAAAGCCCAACCATCTCTTCTTCGTTTATTTAATAATGTTGACGCACATAATGCTACAAAAGCTCCGATCGGAACCATAATCCACTCTGTACCATGACCAGTGAATATATCTGTTTTCCATAACCCTACACCGGCAAAAATAAGAAGTGCTATAATTGCAAGCGGTGCAATTTTCAACGCAGCAATACGTGCACGTTCTCTTAACTTACCAGTTGTACGTATAGTAAGGAATTGCAAGCCGTGAACAATACATAGCAGAAGGAACATAACTCCTCCAAGTAATGCAAATGGATGAAGTAATTGTAAGAATCCACCTACAGCATTTTTCGTCTCATCAATTGGAATACCTACCATAAAATTAGCAATGGCAACTCCCCAAAGGATAGGCGGTAGCAAACTTCCTAAAAACATACCCCAATCCCAAAAACCTTTCCATTTATGATTATCTATTTTCGCACGGAATTTAAAGGAAACACCTCTAATAATTAAAGCAAGAAGCATAAATACAAACGGAATGTAAAACCCGCTAAATAAAGTTGCATACCAGTGCGGGAATGCCGCGAACATAGCTCCACCAGCACAAACAAGCCATACTTCATTCGCGTGCCAAAATGGACCAATTGTATTTAAGTATATTCTTTTCTCTAAATCGTTTTCCCCTAAAAACCTTGAAACTATACCTACACCGAAATCGAAACCTTCAAGTACAAAGAAGCCTACGAATAAAACTGCAATAATGATAAACCACAACACATTAAGAGATAACATACTCTTCCTCCTTATCAAATGGATCATGGCTTTGAGAATCCTGTTTCGTTTTCTTATTCTCATGTCCTTTAATGATACGAACGAATAAGTAAATAGTAGTTCCACCTATAATTAAATATAGTGATGTGAATGAAACTAAAGAGAATAACACTTCTCCGAACGTAACATTTGGAGATACAGCATCTTCCGTTTTCATAACACCGAAAACTACCCAAGGCTGACGTCCCATTTCAGTCATAATCCATCCTACTGTATTACCGATAAACGGTAGTGAAATTGCATACACCATTAATTTTAAATACCAAGTTTTTTCAGCTAAACGATCTTTTCTTGATAAGAACCATCCGTATACTCCTAGAAGAAGCATAAATGTGCCACTCATTACCATCGCTCTAAAACTCCAGAACATTGTGTGTACTGGTGGAATATAATCTCCAGGCCCATATTTTTCTTCATATTGCTTTTGAATTTGATTCATCCCTTCTACTTGACCGCTAAATTTATCATATGATAATAGACTTAGCATATAAGGGATTTGAATTTCAAACGAATTTTCTTTCTTCTCTGCATCAATTTTCGCAAATACTGTAAATGGCGCTGGATCTTCACTCGTATTCCATAACGCTTCAGCTGCTGCCATTTTCATTGGATGTGTTTTAATTAATTGTTGTGCTTGCGCATGACCGAAGAATAATACAAGCGCTGTCGTAAGTGTTCCAACAATGATAGAAATGCGGAACGATTTTTTAAACACTTCAGTTTCTTGAGCTTTCGTTATTTTCCATGCACTCACACCTGCAATAAAGAAGGCACCAGTTGCAATTGCCGCTGTAATTGTATGCGGGAATTGTACCCATAATTGTGGGTTTTGGATAATTGCTAAGAAATCATTCATTTGTGCACGTCCATCTGCTGCCATTTCATATCCTACTGGCGATTGCATAAATGCACTTGCAGTTAAAATCCAAAATGCTGATAACATTGTTCCAATTGAAAGGAGCCAAATACATAAAAGGTGAATTCGCTTCGGTAATTTATCCTCACCGAATACCCATAAACCTAAGAATGTAGACTCAATGAAAAATGCTAATAAACCTTCAATCGCAAGTGATGGACCAAACACATCACCTACGAAACGTGAATAGGTTGACCAGTTCATACCAAACTGGAATTCTTGTAGAATACCAGTTACTACACCTACCGCAAAGTTTACAAGGAATATTTGCGTCCAAAACTTCGTCATCTTCTTATAAATTTCTTGTCCCTTTACCACATATAACGTTTGCATTAACGCAATGATAAAAGCTAAACCAATAGACAGCGGAACAAAAAAGTAATGGAAAATCGTTGTTGATGCGAATTGTATTCGTGCCAATTCGAGCGTTTCCATACTACAATCACTTCCTTCATAATTTTTTATATCGTATTTTCGATTGAGTTGTATGAATAAAACAACTCAAATCTTAGAAATATAGAAAGATAAATTTGTTTATGTACTTTTAGAAAATATAAATTTTCAGTTTTTAAGATAATTACAAAAGAACTTTCTCATAAAATTTACCTTTTCACTATTTCAGTAGTGTTTTATCCGTTAATCGAATTGTATAATATACCTGCATAGTAAATTCAGCTGATTTTTGACGTATTATTGACATCATTTTGTCTGAAATATGTCTTTTGTCATTTTTTTGAATTAGATTTTTCTCATTAATAAAATGTATTTTTTTAATATAAGACTTACTTTCATATCAATAAAATAATCGTTTTTCTCTTCATACACTTGACTTTTACGCAAAAAAATGTCCTCTGAACCAACAAGGAAATTAGTTAGTTTTTTGTCAAGAGAAAAATGTATTTTTAAAATTCAAACACAAAATAATGTTATTCAAAAATAGAAAACACCCGCGCTCTCTCTATACTAAAAATTCATTTTTTGTCATTTTTTCAAACTAAATTAATATATAAAAAATACCGAGAATCGATTAGACTCTCGGTATTTTTTAAATTATTTTGCTGTATGTTTTCTAATAGCCGGTAAAATTTCAGTAGCAATTAATTCGATGTTTTTCTCAATTTTATCAAATGGTACACCACCAAAATCAATTTGTGCCATAAAGCGTTGTTGCCCAAACAATTCATATTGGTAAAGCATTTTTTCAATAATTTGTTGCGGACTACCAACCATTAACGCGTCACGGTAATCTATTGCATTTGTAAATTGGTGTTTCGGATACCCACCACCGCGTAGTGTAAGCATACCAGCATTAATGTAAGGATAGTATTCACTAAGTGCATCTTGTGAATTTTTTGCTGTATAAAATAAACTCGTTGTTGCAACTGGCAAACTTGCTGGATCAAACCCACTTTTCTCAGCAGCCTCATGGTAAGCATCTACTGATCCTTTAAAGTTAATAGCTGGACCACCTAGTGTTGTTATCATCATTGGTACACCTGCACGTCCTGCTTTAATCGCACTAGCTGGTGGGCCACCAACTGCACGCCAAATTGGTAAGTTATTATTTTTAGCTCTTGGAATAACCGATGCATGTGCAAGTGGTGCTCTGAACTGTCCATTCCATGTTACATGTTCCTCATTATTAATTTTTAATAAAAGATCCATCTTCTCTTCAAATAACTCTTCATAATCATTCACGTCATAACCAAGTAAACTATATCCTCCAATACGCGATCCACGGCCAGCCACAATTTCTGCACGTCCATTAGAAATCAAATCAATTGTAGCAAAGTCCTCATATACTCGTACCGGATCAGATGTACTTACTATCGTTGCTGAACTTGCAATTTTTATATTTTTCGTAGCTTGTGCAATAGCTCCTAAAATAACTGTATGAGCTTGCGTCGTAAAATGCGTTTGATGACTTTCACCGACAGCAAATACATCCAGTCCAGCTTCATCCGCTAACTTAGCTGTTTCAATTAATTCATGAATTCTTTGTTCTGCACTAATTTTCTCTCCATTATGCGGATTTAAAACATGATCCCCAATCGAATATAATCCAAACTCCATTCCTTTACTTATATCCATACGGTATTTTTCCATCATTACTCTCTCCTTTAATGAAGTGGTATTAGTTTCTCTTCTAAAAACGTCGGTAATTCAAATGTATCTCTCTATTCCTTACAACATCACTTGATTAGTCAATTGATTTCGTAAAAAAAATTACTCTTGTGGTAATTCTTTTTTTTCACTATGCTTATGAACTTTCGTCATCAGCTCGTATAATATTTTTTGCTCTTCTTCATTTAATACATCATCAAAAAACGAAGATTGAAATGCAAGTTGCTCTGGCAATGCTCTCTCTAAAGCTGCTTCCCCTTGCTCTGTAAGACTAATTGTTTTCGTTTTCCAATCCTGTTTTCGTACAATATATCCTTCTTTTTCAAGACGAGTTAACATTCGAGAAATACCGCCTTGTGTAACAGTTACCTTTTCAGCTAACTCCATTTGTGTTAATGGCTGATACGTACGTATTTGCAAAAGAACATCAAATTGAGCTGTCGTTAAATCAAAACGTTTTAAAAACTCATTTGACATCTGATTACTTTGGTTCGTGAATCGTATTAAACGTAACCATATTAATGACCCTATCGTATTATCACGCATGTTTGATCACTTCCTATCGTGAATCTTACTATCACTTTACCACTCAAGTGATAGTAATGCAAGAGATAATTATATTTTTCATACACCTAACTTAAAACAATATGTTATACCCAAATGCATCACTTGTGTAATATCTGGTCTACCTTTCTATGTAAAAAGATTTAAGCTCAAATACCTAATCCTTATTATGCATTTTTTTGCTTTCTGACACAATTTGTTCGGGAATTCACATCATTAAATAGTTACATTTTATTATCTCCAAAATGAAATATACAACCTTATTAACGTACTCTTTCCCCCTCATAAGTATGAGTGTTTTTAATTTGCGAACAAAAAACTAAATATAATGATACAATTAAATAAAACAATCATAAAAAGGTGGGGATAACATGCAAATTTCTAAACGATTTATAAAACCATTTCCTGAATATGAGGACATATTTTATGATGATTTGGAACAGCATAAAAAACACTTTTTACCCATTTGCTCTATTAATTTACAATGTGTTGAACCAGAATCAGAAGAATGGTTACATATTGTGTCAGCAAAAGAAATCCATGATGGTTGCGTTGGTGATTTTACCAAACCATTTCACACAAATTTTACGAAAGCAGATACATTAGGGTTCGATGTCATTAATGGAAAATATAAATTTGAAGCGGATTGGAATTATTTCAAAATCGAACAAAATAATTCTGACATAATAGAACAAGCCTACGAGAGTAATGAAAGAAATTATCAAATCCGTAAAGAATATTTTCAACGTAATCAAAAAATTTATCCTTATTCTAGCTTTGGAAAAGAATTTACATCTGTAGAAGTATTAGAAGAAGAGTTTGCCGAAAAACAAACAAATGGCTGGGGATTAAATTATCCCGTGGTAAATGGTATCCTAAATGATGTTCGTTTTATGACAGAAGAAGGTAAAGAATTATTAGAAGACTGCGATAACGAAGACGAAATTTTTGACTTTACGAATCTTCTATATGTACCAAAAGATGAATATGGACGTCCATTTACATATGTTGGATTTGTTACAGGATATTATTTTCAAGCTTATGGTGCCGATCGTATTTACTTATTCTTTAATAAAGAATTAAGAAAAGCAGTAATTTGTTTTGAATATACATAAGATACTTAAGAAAAATCCATTTTGAACATTATTACATGAATCAACATGGATTTTTTATAAATAATTTATTTATATTTCAATTCCGCATCTACTGTGAAATGTGTAAAACCTCATATATTGTAATATCCTCCATCTCTTCAATTTCAGGCTTTACTTCATAAAATTCAAACTGACTATATCCCCACTTATCTGGGTTATACACTATTACATTCCCTTTACAATTTTCTGTATTCTGGGCATTCTTATTCAAAATGTTAAATTGAGTCCCAATCAATGAATTCTTTTGAGGGATACTCCCCGTATATTCGACAACATATCTGCATTTTTTAAAATCATCACTTAGATTAACAACTAATGGAACACCTATATTTATTTGTTGCCACCCAAACGATTGTAAAATATTATCGTAATACCCTTCAAAAATAAATTTATTCATCCCTTCATGACCATTCCAAATATATAAAGGTGCATAACAGTTATAGAAATTCCCATGCTTACCTGCCTCAGTCATTAAATATGCTTTGAAATTCAATTCTTGAAAACCATCCGTTTTATACCCATTATCCTCTACCCTTTTCCTAATAATCTCCATATCATAATCTTTTGGCAAAATGACCTTATATTGCATTCCAATCATGTTTATCACTCACTTTCCATCTTATATACACAATGATAAGGCGATGATTGACTAACGTAAAATAGGTATAAATTATGATTGGTATCATTTATAATGATATCGTATAAGGGGCTGTGATAAATGGAAATAAATGATCTTATTATATTCAAAACTGTAGCTAGCGAAGGTTCTATTAGTAAAGCTGCGAAAGAGTTAGGGTATGTTCAACCAAACGTAACTGAGCGAATCAAAAAATTAGAACAAGAGTTAGAAACACCTTTACTACATAGAGATAACAAAGGCGTTTCCTTACTACCTTCTGGAGACATTTTATTAGACTACACGAATCAAATATTAACTCTAGTAGAAGAAGCGAAAGATCAAATTAAAATGAGTGGTTCTTCTTATATAATCGCGACGTCACAATCTATTTTGACTAATTATTTAAGTAAGCGCATTAAAGAAAATTTCAGGAATTATCAAATATATGTAGAAAATAGTAGTCATTTGCAAAAATTACTGCAGCAACAAAAAGTTGATATGGTCATTACTTATGAGGATTACCCGGACACAGCGTTTAAAAAAGTATTTTCCACTTCAATTTCTATAGGCTTATTAAAAGCGAAAGAAAAGTGTACCATTGACTTTTCAAAGGAACTCTTCTTCGTTAGCAATGACAAAAAGTGCCCTTTTAGAAATAGGACGATACAATTTCTAAAAGAAAATAATCTATCTCAGCATCAACTTCAACAATTAGATTCTTATTCACTCATTGAAGATTTTATAAACGATGGCAACGGAATAGCCTTTTTACCGATCAGAAAGGATAAATTGGAACCAATTGAAGATATTCCAGTTGAGAAATTAGCTGTTCATTTTTTTACAAATCATAACTCTTTAAAACAAATCCCTGATGAACTATTTGATTAATAGAAGAGCTATCAAATTAACTAATTACATACGCCAATAAAAATCCCTCCTTTACGAATCTAAAAGAGGGATTTTCATATTCTATACAATTGATTTTTCACACATTTTGCTCCACTTCTGCACTTTTCTCCTTCTTATTCCGTTTCATACTCTTCAGTCCCTTAACCGTGCCAACTAATCCTTTCGGGAAAACTAGCAATACGATAATGTACAATAAACCGAGAATAATCGTCCATCGTTCAAAAATTGGAAACTCTGTGGCTAGTTCTGATAAATAATATTTCAGTGATTCAATAATTCCTGCTCCAGCAATCGCTCCAATTAACGTTCCAACTCCGCCAATCATCGTCATCAACAATGCATTTAATGTCATTTCAATTGAAAATACTGTCGTATTAACAAAACGCAATGTGATAACAAATAAACCACCGCTAATCGCAGCTACTACTCCTGCAACAATGCTAGCAATAATTTTATAATGAAGCACTTTATATCCTAGTGCTTCAACACGTTGTTCATTTTGTGAAATTGCCTTTAATACTTTTCCAATAGAAGATTTGGTGAAAAGACGTAACAGAATAAAAATGACAATTAAACATATAAGGGTTACATAATAAAAGTTAAAACGATCACGGAATAAGTCTGGTACACCAAATGTAAAACCATCCCCTCCATGAGTAAGCCCGCGCCACTTTTCAGCAAGTACGAAAAATAACTGTGAAATAGCAAGTGTTAACATTGCATAAAAATGACTTTTCAGCCGTAAAGAAAGCAAACCGATTATATAACTAACAATGGCTGAAATGATAATTGCAGCTACTATCCCTATAAAAAAATTCGTTATGGATACTCCTTGCCGATCAAATAAAAGCGCTACGCCATATGCTCCTATTCCAAAGAACATACAGTGACCGAACGATACAATTCCTGTATATCCAAGCAATACATCAAAACTCATTGCAAAAATAGCAAAGATGAAGATTTGAGTGAACAAAATTAACAAGCTCCGTGAATCATTTACGAATGGAAATACACTTAAACAAATGAGCATAAATACTCCGAAGTATACTTTAATTCGATTTGATGTGCTGTTCACCATTTCACCCCTTTTCACCAACAAGACCAGTTGGCTTCACTATTAAGAAAAATAGTAACATTAACATATTGATTGCAAGTGATAAATCCGGTATAAAATACGCTGTAAAAGCACCCGCTAATCCGACAATTAAAGAAGCGATTGCTGAACCTTGTACGCTTCCTAGCCCTCCAATGATTACTACTATGAAAGCTAAAATCGCATACTGCATACCCATCTCGGCGAAAATAACGCCTGAATACGGTGCTAATAAGAAGCCTCCCAACGCTGCCATCCCTGCTCCTAATAAAAAGACGAAAGAAAATATCGCTTTTATGTTAATACCGAGCGCTTGAACCATCTCTTTATCTATTACACCTGCGCGTATCATAAGACCTATCTTTGTTTTTTTGAGCAATAATAGTAAGGCAATGTAAATGATGATCCCAATTAAAATAACGAATAGACGATATTTAATCAATATAACGCCGTCAAATGTAAAACTTCCTTGTAACCATAACGGTAATTTTGCTCCAATTGGATTTGGTCCCCAAAATACTTTAATACATTCACTAAGTACAAGCATTCCCCCAAGCGTAACTAGAAGCTGGCGAACATGATTTCCATATACCGGTCTAATTAGAAATCTTTCTAAAATGAACCCAAGGAACATGCCCATAGCTATTGCTCCAATTAATGCTAATACATAACTACCTGTCATATTAAATAGCCAAACACCTGTAAACGCTCCCCACGCAAATAAACCACCATGTGCGAAGTTTAGAACGCTCATTAGACCGAAAATAAGTGAAAGACCTGATGCTAATAAAAAAATGAGCATCCCTGTTGAAATCCCATTTACAAATAAATTGATTAACACATCCATCCTTCTCACCCCGGATTCATGTTAAGAGATTCCTAAATATTTGTGACACATTTCCTTATCCTCTTTTAATTCATGCATAAAACCGTTATGAACAATTCTTCCGTTATCCATAATATAAAAGTAATCGCCAATTTGACTAGCCATCATAAAGTTTTGTTCAACGAGTAAAACTGTTGTTTTCTCCTTCATTTTTAAAATGGCTATCATTAATTTTTCTATCATAATAGGGGACAAGCCTTTACTCGGCTCATCAATAAGTAATAAACCATCACTATTAATAAATGCTCTTGAAATTGCTAGCATTTGTTTTTGTCCTCCGCTTAAGAGTCCGCTTTTTTTGTGCCAAAACTGCTTTAAATCCGGAAATAATTCAAGCATCCACTCTATTTTTTCTTCCGCTTCTTCGCCCTTCCCCCTAGCAAGAGCGAATGTTTCTTCTACTGTCAGATCGTGAAAAATACCTTGATTTTCTGGTACATACCCTATTCCTTTCCTTGAAATTAAATGTGTAGATAATCCATTTACTTGTGTACGATCATAATAAATTTCACCATGTGCGATATGGTGAAACCCCATAACCGAACGTAATGTCGTAGTCTTCCCTGCCCCATTTCTTCCAAACAGTACAGTAATCGTTCCTTTCTCAACAGCAAGAGAAACCCCTTGTAAAATATGAAACTGATCTAAATACGTCTCTATATTATTCACTTGTAATAGTGCCACTATATAATCCCCCTAAATAAGCACTTTGTACACGCTCATCTTTCATCATTTCTTCGGGCAAACCTTCAGCCAATAACTCTCCATGGAATAAAACGATAAGGTGGTCTGATAAACCTAGTACCATATCCATTTTGTGTTCAATTAGTACAATTGTACTCTCTGGATGTTTCTTAATATTTTCAATTACTTGTAAGATTGCCGGTACCTCCTCAACTGATATACCTGCCGTCGGCTCATCAAGTAGTAACACATCTGTTTTTAAAGCTAATAACATCGCAAGCTCTAACTTTCGTTTTTCTCCATGCGCTAAATCTTTCGCTAATACATGTTCTTTCTCCTGAAGTAATACTGTTTTTAAGAAACGTCTTGCCTCTCCAACTTGTTGCTTAAATTTTGCCGAACTCGGAAAAAAACTATAGTAATCTTGCACGAATGATTGAACACTTAAACGAACATTTTCAAGTACCGTTAACTCTGGGAATATATTTGTAAGTTGAAAAGAACGACCAATTCCTAATCGAGTTCGATCCGAAATTGATAACTTTGTAATCTCTTGTCCTTTAAAATATACTTCACCCTTTGTTGGAGAAATTTGTCCACTAAGTAAATTAAATAACGTTGTTTTTCCTGCACCATTTGGTCCAATAATGGAAATGAGCTTTCCTTTTTGTACTGTTAAATTCACATCCTTAATAACATGATGTTCACCAAAAGATACGCTAAGATTTTTCGTTTCCAGCAAATGTGTCACGAAATCCCTCCCTTTAAAGCTTTGAGTATGAAAGAAATACGTATAAAGAGGGTATCCCCTCTTTATACGAAAACAACAGAAAATTCAGTCTATTTATTTTGAACTGGTGGTTCTGTCTCTTTCATCGTTAATTCTCGCTCTAATACTGGCACCGGATAATCAACACCATCTTGCTTTTTCAATGTGATAGAATACAGTGTCTGCATCGCTTGGTGATCCTTTTCTCTAAACTTCATCTTTCCTTTCGGTGTATCAAATTCCATTCCTTCCATTTTCTTAATTAATGTATCTACATCTGTATCACCTTTTGTCTTCTTTAAAGCTTCTACAATTGAAATTGCCGCAGACATTCCTCCTGCTGTAAATAAATCTGGCACCGCACCATTAAATCGTTTTTTATGTTCTTCCACTAACCAATCATTCACCTTATTTTTCGGAAGTGTATGGTAATAAACAGAAAAACCTTGCATTCCTACTAACGCATCCATCGTTTTTAATGCCGGTATATCTGGTGCACCTGTAGAAATTTTAATGCCTTGCGCTTCCACATTCATATCTTTTAACTGTTTCCAAGGTGAGTTTGCCCCTGCCCAAACGATAAATAAATAATCTGGTTTTGAGCTAATGATATTTTGAATATTTGCAGTGAAGTCAGTCGAATTTGTATCTGCGTATTGCTCGTTTACAATATTTGCCCCTAATTTCTTCGCTCCAGCTTTAAATGCCGCAATTCCCTCACGGCCGTAAGCATTATCTTGTGCTAACGTTGCTATTTTCACATCTTTTTTAGCAATTGCCGCAGCACCAGCGACTGCATCTTGAGATGAATTTCTACCTGTTCTAAAAATATATTTATTCCAGTTCTTCCCGGTAATACTATCAGCTACTGCCGGTTCTACAACCATTATTTTTTCATATTCTTCAGCTAGTGGTAGAACAGCTAATGTATCACTTGAACTAGACGATCCGACTAAAAAATCGACCTTCTCTTCTTCTAATAACTTCGTAGCTTTTTTAACTGCTACATCTGCTTTCGTTTCCGTGTCTTCTACAACAAACTTAATCTTCTTCCCTTCCACTTTCCCTGTTCCACCCGTTGCATAGTCTAAGCCTAATTCAAATCCGTTCATGGTTTGTTTTCCATACGATTCTAATGGACCTGTTAATGATGCAAGAACCCCTACCTTAATCGTCTTTTCATCCTCTGTACTTGTTTTCTTTCCTGAACAAGCTGCCGTTATTAATAACGAACCTAACACACAACCAGTAGCCATCATTCTTAGCCATTTACGTTTTTTCATCGACATTGTGATCCTCCCCATACTTTACTTTCTGATAGAGTCAAACACGCCAAAGTTACCCATCCGTAATTATGACTTTTCCTTTGAATCATACAAACAAATCTGTTAAAAAAATTTAATGAAGTACCTTTACATTCGCCGCCTCTTTCCAAATACCTCCATTTAGCATATACTCATCTAGTTTTTTTCACCACCTAATCACAGTAGCTGCCCACGTATACCCAGTCCCTGCACTAACTACTACTGCAATATCTCCGGCCTGTAATTTTCCTTGTTCATTTGCAAAGTGAAGACCAATGCAAGGATCAAGCGCTGACATATGTCCATAATGATCTAAATATACAACTTGTTCTTCTGCTAGCCCTAGCCCCTGTATCAATTCTATTAACATAGAACGTTTTGTATGCAGTGGTAACAATACTTTAATATCTTTAGGAGTATATCCACTTTTTCTTAACGCCTCCCGAATAACCTTATCAAAATTAGAGATTGAAACCCGGTCTAGACGTTCTTTCATACTAATAGGATCTATTACATCAATATAATGTTGTCGATTCTCAACTGTATCATAGCTCGCAACCTGCTTCGATCCACCAGCGGGGATACGAACATCTTCATGAAATGAACCATCTGTTATAATCGCACTTCCTAATATTTCACCGTTTCTAGCGTCTTTTTTCACTAAAGCTGCACTTCCGCCATCAGCGAAATTAAACATAAAACGTGAGCGTGGATTATCATAATCTACAATTTGAGATTCTTTACACCCACCTACTAATAATATATTTTCAATTGAGTTATCGGAGTAGAGCATATCTTTTGCGACTTTGAGAGCAATAGGAAAGCAAGAACTAACATTCATAATTTCAAAAGCATAAGCATTTTTTAATCCAAGTTCATGCTGAATTTTTGGGGCACTTGACCATACGTGGTAATCTTTATGTGGACTGCCAAAATAAATGACTACATCAATAGATTGAGGATCTACTTGTAATAATATTGGCTTTGCAGCAGCAATAGCTAAATCTGATGCATGCATCGTTTCGTCTGCGACATGTTTTTCATATAATCCAAACTTTTCTATAATAATATTCTCAGGGATACCTGTTTTTTGAGATAGGTCTGCGGCCGTCTCTACGTCTTTTGGGAAGAAAACACCAGTCGCTTCAATCCCAATATTCATTAGACTACTCCTCCTTCTTTTGGCACCATCATAGTCGCTACACCAGTTAATACTAAATCTCCTTTTTGGTTATGACACTCCGTTAACAATTTCAAAACTCTCTTTTCTATCATAAATTCTTGTACTGTTGCCGTAGCTGTAATCGTATCTCCTATAAAAACTGGTGCTGTAAATTTAATAGTTTGTTCCATATAAACAGAACCCTTTCCTGGTAAATGAACACCTAACAATTGTGATAATAGACTTGAAGTTAGTAAACCATGTGCTATTCTTTGATTAAATCTAGTTTGTTTCGCATACTCATGATCAATATGAATTGGATTAAAATCCCCACTCAAACCTGCAAATAATACAAAATCCGTTTCTGTTATTGTTTTACTACATGATGCCTGTTGACCTGTGCTATACATCGTCATCTCTTCACCAACTTTTCAATTGATTTGCTAACTGTACTTTTTGAATTTTACCAGTTGCATTTTTAGGCAATTCCTCTAGAAACACAATTTCTTTTGGAAGTTTATATTTTGCTAGAAATAAACGACAATGTTCAATGACTTCCTTTTCAGTTAATTCACTGCTACTCTTTTTCACAATAAAGGCAATTGGAATCTCTCCCCACTTTACATGTTGCCTACCAACGACCGCTACCTCATATACCCCCGAAATCTTATTAATGGCCTGCTCTACTTCAAGTGGATAAATATTTTCACCACCGGAAATTATCATTTCTTTTTTTCTGCCGACAATATATACAAAACCATCTTCATCAACTTTAGCTAAATCTCCCGTATATAACCAACCATCTTGAATCGTTTCTTCTGTTGCATCTGGCCGATTCCAATACCCTTTCATTACATTTGGTCCTCTTATAAGTAACTCTCCAACCTCACCAATCTCAACTTTATTTTTGTTTTCATCAATAAGTACATAATCACAAAACAGAACCGGTTTCCCAATTGAACCTACTTTACGTCTTGCATCTTCTTCTGAAAGCATAAATACGGTTGGTGATGTTTCAGTCATGCCAAAGCCTTGCCCAAATAAAAATCCTCTATCTATAAACTCTCTCATCAACTCTTCTGGACATGGTGCACCACCGTTATAAAACCAGCGAACTGATTGTAAATTTGTAGTTTCAAACTTTGCGCAATTCATTAATGCTTGATGAATTGTAGGTACTCCCATCACTATAGTCACTTTATGTGTTTCTATCATGGAAAGAGCTGCAGTTGGTTCGAATTTTCTTGGAATAATGATTACGCCACCTGCAAATAAAGTTGGAAATGCGAATAAACCAATCCCACCAATATGAAATAAAGGTAATAATACAATGGAGCGGTCGTGAATAGTTAAGTCAATCGCAAATGTATTATTAAGCGCATTCCAAAACATATTTTCTTGTGTAAGTACAGCTCCTTTCGGTTTTCCTGTTGTACCTGATGTATAACATATAATAAAGGATGCGCTTTCATTTATCTCTTCAAAGTTGTAACTTTTTCTATCTTCTATTTCTTTTAAACTTTCAATCGAAATAACTCTTTGTACGCACGATACCTTATGCATTGACAGTGCCATATTTTGAAATGTTTCCTCTACAAATAAAACTGTAGTTCCACTATCTTTTAACTGGAATATAAGTTCATTTTCTGTTAACCGTATATTAAGTGGAACAGCAATACATTCTACCTTTGCTACAGCAAACAAAAGTACAATATATTCCAAGCTATTTTGTGATAAAATAGCTATCCTTTCTCCTTTTTGCACATGTAAGTCGTAAATTAAATATGCTGCTACTTTACTTACATACTCATGTAACTGTTTATATGTTATTTCCTCCTCTTCTGTAATAATGGCAATGCGATCTGGATGTAAATAGGACCGTTTTTCAATCCAATAAGCAATGCCTTGCATATTTTCCCACTCCCTTATCTCTTTCTCAATCCTTCAAATATTAATGACATCGCTGCTTCAAATACATCTTCCGGAACATCTTTCTCTTCCCAATAACCCCATCGCATCCCTAGAAATTGCCCAATTGACATAAGACAATACGCAATTGTTTCTTTCTCAAGTTGTTTAAACTCTCCCGCTTCCATACCAGCCGATAAACTTTTTAAAAATCCATTTGCGAGCTTTGCATAGTACCATCTATATAAGTTATCATCAACAACTACTGCCTGTTGTACAATGTTATATAGATTAGGTCGATCTTTCACCCACCGAAAAAAAGCCTGAAAACCTCTTCTTTGTGCCTCTTCATAACTTGATATTCCCTTCATTTCTTCTTTAATAATTAAGCGTAACTCACGGTTCAATCTGCGGATCAATTCATCAAATATATCTTTTTTAGATGGAAAGTAATTATAGAAAGTTCCGTGCGCTACCTTTGCTTCTTGTGTAATATTCACGATAGAAGCCTCGTAATACCCTTTACTACCAAACACCTCTTCTGCAGCACACAATAATTTCTCTCTCGTTTCTAACCCTTTTGTTGTTAGGTTTTTTACATCCATTATTATTTTTTCTGACACCTGAATCACCTCTTAGATTTGATTATAAATATATTTCTGAATTTTTCAATTATTTTCATTAGACAAAATCCGCAAGCGTTTTTCTACATACAAAAAAGGACTAACTTATTTTGAAGTTAGTCCTTTAATCTTAATTAGAATTGAGTTCTACTTTCTCCAACCCTTCAGCCAATTGTTTCTTATCTAGCCCTTCTCCTATTACTACCAAGTTCGTCGGGAAACCGAAATCTTGTTCCAGTAAAGTTGGTACCCCAAATGAATATTGGAATAGATGCGGGTATTTATCTCCATGGAATTTCACAAATCCTTTTACACGATAAATACTATCTGGTAAATTCGAAAGCCATTCGTATAATTTATCTTGATCAATCGATTTCGTAAATTGATATGTCATCGTTTGTATATGTAAATGCTGTTTTACATGTAGTGTCTCATGCTCCCCAACATTCGTAAATTCAGCTTCTTCTATGTCTTCTAAAGATATATTACAATATTTTGTTTCAAACAATTTCGCATGATTATTTATTGCTTTCACTTCTTCAATTACTTTGTTCTTATCCGCATCTGTTAGTAAGTCTGATTTGTTAATTAAAATGTGGCTACCAAACTTCAGTTGCTCATGCAATAATTGCTGAACGTTTGCACTTAATACTCTTCGATTTAACCACCTTACTGCATCTAAAACGACGACAATTGATTTCACTTCTAGGAAAGGTGCTAAAATTGGTGATACACACGCATCTAATACTTCAATTGGATGCGCAACACCTGTCGTTTCTATATAAATGACATCTGGTCTTTCTTGCTGATATAACGAATGCAACTGTATTTCAAGCTCTTCTTTCAACGTACAACAAATACATCCTTTTAGAAGTTCCCTTAAAACATTCTCTTTTCCAATAATATCTGTATCTACCGAGTATTCACCAATTTCATTCATTAATACTGCAACTTTTCTATTTTTCTTTTTCTCCGCTAACAATAAATTTTGTAATAATGTTGATTTTCCACTGCCTAAAAAGCCACCTAATATATGAATTTCTACTTTATTCATTTGATCGACCATCCATTTCTTTATTTCAAACATATTCAAAGCGTAATAATTACGATTTATATTTATTATTTTATTAAAAGAGTAGTGATTTGTAAATATATCTTCATTGTTCGTTTACTTCATAAGCAACTCTAATTCCAGACTCTATTGCTCCTTGCATCCATCCGTGGGTTAATGTTGTATGCTCTCCTGCAAAGTGTACTTTGCCAGCTGGCGGCGTAATATACGGAAATAACTCTAGCTCTTGGTCTGGTTCGAAGGCCGTAAATGCTCCGCAAGAATACGGATTTTGACCCCAGCTAAAAGATGTTCCAGTAACAAACTCACTATAGACGATGTCGCCGTATATTTTCGCTAAATTTTTTAATGCGTAACGAATACGCTCTCTTTGCGGAAGACTATCCCATGTTAACGCCTCATCTGCCCACGTATAACTCGCTAAAACGATAGCTTTCCCTGGTGTATGAATGCCATAACTCGGATAATATGTAAACCGTATAGGTAAATCTGTAATAGATTTCCCACCACACTGTCCCGCTTTCTCCCAAAATCTACTTTTAAACTCTATCGCAATTTTAGTTGCATCAATATAATTTAATTCACGAATTGCTCGTCTTTTAAAATAAGAGAATACACAATATGGCTGAACTTCTACAAATCGTAACGCTGAAAATGGAATTGTGATAATAGCAATGTCGCCTGTTACCATAAATGGATTTAACGTTTGTTCATTTGTTACTTGCATCATCACTTTATTATCTTCCTGTATAATTTTTTCTACTTTATACGACATAAAAATATTATCCTTTAGCTGTGGCAAAAATGAATTGGGTAATGCATCCATTCCGCCCGTTATCTCATAATATTTTGTCGTTGAAGTAAAAAAGAGCATTTCACGTAATACTTCAATTAAAGACATTCCCATATATGCTTCCATATCTAGAAGTACCCCAATCATATCTATTGCTCCATCTGAATAATACTCACTTAAAAATGATCCGAGTGCATATGTTTTATACTTTTTTTCAACGATGATCCAGTTTTTATTAGGATCTTTTTTTATAAAATTAAGTATTGGTTCTAATACTACTAACATTAGCTCTTCTGCCGTTTTTCCTTTTTCGTTCTCTAAAATGGGATACCCAAGTATACTTGGATTTTTTTCAAACACGCTCAATCTCGTTTTAATATTATTCGTATATATAATATCGGAAGCGGTTTTATTTATAAAAAGATTTAACGGTAATTTAAATTTACGAATGTAAGCTAAAGTTAACTCGTGTGTTTCAGGAATTCTCATTGGTCCTGCATTAAAATATAAACCAGAGCTAAATGGTTCACGAATCGTATATATCCTTCCGCCTATTCGATTATTCGCTTCTAAAATTGTTATGTTATGCCCTGCTTCTTTCAATAACGATGCTGCAACTAATCCTGAAATTCCTGCACCAGCAATAATAATCTGCTTTGGATTATTCGTTTTAACGAGCCCCACATTAATAATATGGAGCATTCTTTCCATCGTTAATGGCTGCATCATGCCCTTTTCCCCTTCGATAAAGGATTTTATTGCATTATATTCGGTTAACTTACTTCCTATGTTTCGTGCAAGAAATTGCACGGATAGATTTTCAAATACTTGAATATCTTTTATAAAATGTAATAAACTAGATATGAATCTATAGAAGTAAGACGTATTATCTTACATAATAAAATCAATGAAATTGCGAGGAATTTTGAAATGAAAAAAGGTATTAACCGTGTTGTATTAGTAGGAACAGGAGCAGTTGGATGTAGTTATGCTTACTGCATGATTAACCAAGCTGTAGCTGAAGAATTTGTTTTAGTTGATGTAAACGAGGCAAAAGCTGAAGGAGAAGCAATGGATTTAAGTCATGCTGTTCCTTTTGCACCAGCTCCAACTAGAGTATGGAAAGGCAGCTACGAAGATTGTAAAGATGCTGATCTTGTAGTCATTACAGCTGGATTACCACAGAAACCAGGCGAAACACGTTTAGATTTAGTTGAGAAAAACGCGAAAATCTTTAAACAAATCGTTCGTAGTATTATGGATAGCGGATTTGATGGTATCTTCTTAATCGCAACTAACCCTGTTGATATTTTAACTTACGTAACTTGGAAAGAATCTGGTTTACCAAAAGAACGCGTAATTGGTTCTGGTACAACACTTGATTCTGCTCGTTTCCGCTATATGTTAGGTGAGTACTTCAATATTGGTCCACACAACATTCATGCTTATATTATCGGAGAACATGGTGATACGGAACTTCCTGTTTGGAGTCACGTATCAGTTGGTATTCAAAAACTACAAACGCTTCTTGATAAAGACAACACATACACGCAAGAAGATTTAGACAAAATCTTCATAAACGTTCGTGATGCGGCTTACCATATTATTGAGCGAAAAGGTGCAACTTACTATGGTATTGGTATGTCACTTCTACGTGTTACAAAGGCAATTTTAAACGACGAAAATAGCGTATTAACAGTATCAGCTTACTTAGAAGGTCAATACGGTCAAAAAGATGTTTATATCGGTGTACCTGCTGTTTTAAATCGCGGCGGTGTTCGTGAAATTTTAGAAGTGGAATTAAGTGAAGAAGAAGAATTAAAATTCGATCACTCTGTTCAAGTGTTGAAAGAAACAATGGCTCCAGTTCTTTAATATGTATAGTAAAAAGCAATCCAATTTATTTTGGATTGCTTTTTTATTTTGACTATCCCTCTCCCTATGATATAGGTTAATATTATTCATAATATTAAGGAGTGATTTCATGAATGACTCTTGGACAATTGTAGTCCTCTTATTGGCTATTTCATCCCTAATACTTTTCCTCTTTTTAATCATCAGGACTCTATTTCCAACTCAAAAATATGAAAAAAATCTCGGATTCATTCTACTTATTATATGCTTATTAACAATACCGATTAGTATCTTCCTTATCGGAGGATGGGCAGGTATGGGAATTGGCATAATCGCATTATTTCTTTTTACTGCTGTTATTATAGCTTTAATTGCAAATAGATTTATTAAACTTCCACCTGCTAAGAAAGAATAAAGTGAAGCTTTAATCAGTGGCGTCCCACCCTTACTATTTATTAACCACTGTCAATTAACATTTTTTAGAATAAAAACAACCGATGTATTCGTTCCTTGAAAACATCGGTTGTTTTCCATTATTTTTTAATCGCTTTCTCATTATTTACATCAAGTACATCTAAGAAAAAGATAAAAATCGGTATCCCGATAATAAGCCCCCATATTCCAAGGAAATGTTCTGAAAAGATGAGAATCATAAATGTATAAAAGATTGGTAAATTCGTTTTCGCAGACATAAACTTCGGATTTAAAAAATAACTTTCAAGAGCATGGATGACTGTAATGAACACAAGTATGTATACTACATACATAACTCCGCCTACGTTATAAGCAATGATACAAAGTGGAAATAAAGAAATAATCACACCTGCAACTGGAATCAATCCGAGTAGGAAAATCATAACAGCTAATACGAGTAGCTGCGGAAATCCTAAAACAATTAATACAATGACAGTAAGAATACAATTTACAACTGCAATTAAAAACTGTGCTTCTATTACTTTACCGAACGATCTTGCAAACCTTTCGCCAAAATATGCAATCTCCTCATAAAAAATCTTTAGCTTACTCTCTTTAAATTTAGAAGTAAAGGTAATAATACGCTCTTTTTCTAACAAGAAAAATAAGCTTAATATGAGAGACAATAATATTTGTAAACTTACCTTCCCTATGTTTGCTATCGATTGATAGATAACATCTACACCTTGTTCTATATACTTTGATACTTCCATTCCGTTAATTGTCGAAAGTGCATATTTAATGATTTCATTATCAGGTGGATTTTGAAAAAACAATTTAAATTGATAAATCAATTGTGAAATTTGTATCGTTAACACAGGTAAATATTTATACAATGTCGTGCCAATAAAGGAAACTAATATGATATACAAACAGGCGATAACAATTTTCCGGTTCACTTTCAATTTCTTTGAAATAAAACGTTGAAATCGATCCATTAAAAATGTCAGTATAAACGTAATTAATATTAAATTGATCATACTTTTTAAACCATATAATACTAACGCTACTATTATTAAAACGAGAAACCGTTGAAACCCTCTACTTCGAAAGAAATTTTTCACTTCATTCATTAAGATTTAACCTCCCCCTTCAGTGGATGGAAATTGAATATATTACATTTTATGAACTTCTATAGACAATCTTTCTTACTAATTGAGAAGAATCCTTTTTTTCTTTTATATTGTTAGATTCTATTTATATTAGCCCCCCTACTTACTTCAGTGGAGCTCTTTTTTTCGTTTAACCTTTTACAATTTAGGTGATTTTCTATTTTTAGACTGCTGTTCATACGCATAACCAATATTGAATAGTTCCTTCTCACTGAATTGCTTCCCAACAAACACCGCACCTACCGGCTCTCCATTGTTATCATATCCTGCTGGCACCGCTAATTCTGGATAGCCAGCTACAGCTGATAGCAAAACTTCATCATTGTTAATCATGACTAAAGCATCCAAACCTTTTTCTACTAAATACCTATCTAGCTCTTTTCTTGCATTTTCTTGACTCGTTTGCACTACTTTTTCAAAATCATCTTTCGTTATAGCAGATTTTTCAGAGCCCTCAATTAATGTTTGTCCATATTTCATTCGTCTTTTACTATCCTTTTTATTAAACGCTATAATTTCTTCTAACGATTTTACTGGTACATTTTTGTGCTGTGAAAGATAATCGTTCACATTATGTTTGAACTCATATTCTAATGTTTGCAGATTATCTACACCCTCATCGTTTAACTGAATGTCATCAGTCAATATCGCACCGGCGTCTTGAAGGTCTTTTCTAATCTTTTCTGCTACTTCCTTTCTATTCTCATCTTGTTGATCTATTGAAAAAAGAACCCCTATTTTTTTCCCTTTCAATCCATCTATTGATAAATCCTTCGTATAATCAATTCTTTCTTTATCTTTCATTTTTTCTGTCATAGCATCTTTTTCATCATAACTTACCATTGCGTTAAATAATGTTGCCCCATCCCTTACCGTTCTTGCCATCGGTCCTGCAGTATCAAGTGTTTCAGCTAACGGAATTATGCCTGATCTACTCACCATACCTAGTGATGGGCGTAACCCAACTACTGATTGCTGCGTCGCTGGTGCGACAATTGATCCAGTCGTTTCCGTCCCGATTGCAAGTGGTGAAAAATCTGCCGCAACTACTGTAGCAGATCCTGAACTTGATCCCGATGTATCAAACGTAATCGGACCGTATGGATTCAAATTTTGTCCTTTTTTCCCGCTATATCCGCTAGGCATTGTAAAGGATAAATAATTTGCCCACTCAGACATATTCGCTTTTCCTAAAACAAAAGCACCTTCTTCTTTCAACTTCTTCACAATCGTCGCATCTTCATCTGCAATCCAATCTTTTAACACATAAGTTCCCGCGCTTGTCGGCATCACCTTTTCCGTTTGTACATTATCTTTTACGATGACTGGCATGCCATATAAGTTAGACTTCTTATTGAAAGACCTTTCTTTATCTAACTTTCGCGCTTCCTCCATTGCATTTGGATTAACCTCTGTAACAGCATTTAATGATATTCCATTTTGGTCATGCGCTTGTATTCTAAAAAGATATACACTCGTTAATTCTTCATATGATAATTTCCCATCATCAATCATTTTTTGAAGCTCATCTACAGTCGCATTTACAACCTCTTTTTCTTTTATCTTTACATTATCTATGTTGATCCCTTTCAGCTGATTATGTATCGGTTTTAACACTCTATCTTTATCATATACGATTCGCTCAGGTTCCTTTGGAAAATAATTTTTATACACGTAATATCCACCGACACATGCTAATAGGACAATACCTCCAGTGATAGAAAGCGTTATCTTTACCCATTTCTTCATGTTGCTTCCTCCATTCTAAAAGTTGCTCAGTTGTAGCTTCTTTCTATATAAAAAAGAGAGTTATATTCTACGTAACTCTCTAGACAAAATGCTAAATGAAAAACTTAATTATTTCAATCTAATCGTTTCTTTTTTGCATTCGCTTCGCTAATAATTCCTTTACTTGATTATAAGTTAATCCTGAATTTTTATTTAAACGCTTTACTTCCTCAACATCAGTACCTACCACTGTATATTTTTTCTCGTCATTCATTTTTCCACGGCCCTTCCTACTGCATTATTTCTTATATTTCTTCCCTAAACTCCTATAAATTAACACAAATACAAATAAGGAAACTGTACGAAATTCAATAGCTAAAAGGGAATTCAGTTGTGTAAGAGAAGGAAAACATCAAAAAATGTCGAATTTATATACTTGTTGAATTTAAGGACTTGGAGGATACATTTTGAAAACATATGAGTTTAAACATAACATTCCCACATTGGAAGAGTACAAATATTTGTGTGATTCTGTTGGATGGTCTAATTATATGAATTTTGAAGTGGCGGAAACTTCACTGAAGCATTCTATTCACTGCATCACAGTCAAAGATAATGAACAAATTATCGGCATGGGGAGAATTGTTGGCGATGGATCTATCTATTTCTATATTCAAGATATAGTAGTTCATCCAGATTATCAGAAACATGGTATTGGGAAAGAAATCATGCATCGTTTAGTTGCATACTTACATGAGAATGCCCCTGATAAGGCGTTTGTCGGTTTATTTGCATCAGAAGGTAAAGAATCGTTCTATGAAAAGTTTGATTTTAAAGATTACTCACCAAACATGACAGGGATGTTTACTGTCATTTCAAAATAATAAACATAATAGATTTTTACTTGTAAGGAAAGACTTCGATTCATATGAAGGAAATTGTTCTTGCAGTAAGAGTTTAACATTACATATGAAAAGACAGTACATATATGCTAATATGTACTGTCTTTTCATTTATCTAAATTTTTATATATTAAATTTATTAATAAAATTTCACTACATCTTCAGTAGGTAAGAATGTTCTTTCTCCCGGTTGTTCATTTGACTCACCAAATGGCATTTGTCCTACTAAGCTCCACTCTGCTGGAATATTCCAAGTTTCTTTCACTTCAGCATCTACAATTGGATTGTAATGTTGTAATGATGCGCCAATTCCTTCAGCTGATAATAACATCCATACAGTATGTTGTAACATTGCATTTCCTTGATGAGACCAGAATGGGAACTGATCTTTATATAATGGTGCATTTTCTTGCATTTTTTCTACTGTTGCTTGATCTTCAAAGAATAACACAGTCCCAACACCTGCATGGAAACCTTTTAGTCTTTCTACAGTCGCTTCAAAGTTTTCTGCTGGTACGCGAGCTCTTAGTGTTTCTTTAACAATATCCCAAAACTTTTCATGCTCTCCGTCCATTAATACGACCATACGGCCACTTTGCATATTGAAAGATGTTGGTGCGTGTAGAGCTGTTTTTAAAACCTCTTCAATTCTTTCTTTCGTAATTGCATCGTTTTTTGTTACTTTACGAATGGAACGACGGTTCACGATTGCTTCTTTTAAGTTTGTTGTAGTTGCTGACATATTAATTCCTCCAAATATTTGTTTTATAATTTATTTTGTTATTTCATAACAAGCGAATTAGCAATATCCATCTGTATTACATTGCATACCTTCAAATGAATTTTTATCTTTTTCAATTTCTTTATCAATGACTCTTTGTAGCGTTTCTTTACTAGCGAGCCCTTGAATGACTTCATCTCCAATCATGACAGTTGGAACAGCCATAATATTCGCTTCATCATATGCGTGTTGAATTGCTTCTTGATGCTTTTCTTTATATTTACGAGTTACTAAAGCTTCTTTAAATTCAGCTTCAGGAAGACCTACTTCTACCGCTAATTTTGTTAACACATCAATATCTTCAATGTTTTGCTCTTCTTGGAAAAATGCTGTGAATACGCGGTGATGATACTCATTTCCTAGTCCACGTTCTTTCGCAAATTGACACCCTTCGAAAGCTAAATGTGTATATGGATGCGGTGAAACACGCGGCAAGCGCATATCGATTCCTAATTTCTTCGCTGTCGGTAGAATGAAAGCATCCCATGAACCTAATTTTTCTGGCTCATTCCATGGATCTATTTTTGAATATGGACTTGGACGTAATTCAAATGGCATCCATTCAATTTCTACACCTTTTTCTTTCGCTACTTCATCTAACGGACCTTTTGCTAAAAAACAAAATGGACATATAAAATCTGAGTATACTTTCATTTTTACAGTCATAACTTTTACACCTTACCTTTTAGTTGTAATCAAATAAGTTACATTAATGATAAAAAAATATAAATATTATTTAAGCATTCATTTTTTCTTGCAGAGTTTCAAACAGCTGGCCCATCGTAATATTTCTCAAAACCTCTTCCATTGCGGATTGTGCTTGAATTAAAATAATTTCTAATACCGATTGAATATTTGCTCCAATTGGACAATCTGGATTTGGTTGCTCGTGAATATGAAATAGTTTGTCTTCTTCTACTACATTTACTGCATGATACACATCTAACAATGTGATTTCATGTAAATCCTTTAATAACCCTGCGCCACCTGGACCTCGGTTTACGTAAACAAAACCAGCTTGTTTCAAGTACGACATAATTTTACGAATCACTACTGGATTTGTATTGACACTTTCAGCCATATAGTCTGAAGTACAAAGTGAAGATGGATTGTTTTTCAAAATAGATAAAATATGAACAGCTATAGAAAAGCGGCTACTAATTTTCATCGTGATTACCACCTCGATGTAATCATTATAGTTACAACAAAAAGATAAGTCAATCCTTTTCATAGATTTTTTATAAGTAAATTAAAAAAGTGTCCCATTATGATATATGAGACACTTTTTTTCATTCTGCAAATAGCGCTTGAAATTCTTCAATAAATAGTTGCACAGCGATTGAAGAATCCTTTAATGAAGGAACAGCTAAAGCAATTTCTCTCCATACTTGCGGTTCCAATTCTCTCGTTTGCACATTCTTTGGTAAATTCGTTAAAGATAATTCAGCTAATATTGCAATACCTAACCCTTCTTGAATCATATTTAAAGCAGTAGTAACTGTCGAAATTATATATTCAGCCCGAAGTGGTACGTTGGCTTGTTTAAACATATCAATAATGGGTGGTTCGTATCCGCCCTTACATAATATGATTGGTTCATTCTCTAAATCATTAATTGTAATAGATCCCTTCTTACAAAGAGGATGATCCTCTCTTAAGATAACAACCATTTTCCCCTTCGTTAATGGGACAATCTCCATATCTTTATTAGGCAAAATAACAATTCCTATATCAACAACCCTCGATACTAACCAATCTTCAACTTCTTTAATCGTCCCTTCACAAAGAACTACTTCTAGGTTCGGATACTTCTCCTTAAAAAGATTTATCATTTTGGGTAAGAAATGTGCAGATGCACTCGGAAAACTACCAATTCGAATCGTCCCAACTTCGTGTCCTTTCTCCATCGCAACTTCTTGTTCAATCTTCTCTACGCCGTTCAAAATCTCTCTAATATGTACAAGAATTCTGTTTCCTACATCCGTAACAAGTAATCCTTTTCGTTTATCACGTATAAGAATAGTAACTCCTAACTCTGACTCAATACTTGAAATGGCATGACTTACAGCTGGCTGCGTCATATTTAACACCCGAGCAGCCTTCGTAAAACTACCTAACTCAACAGTTTTTATTAATACTTGCAGTTGTGTAATGGTCATAACTAATCACTTATACTCCTTATAAAAAAGATTCATTTTATTTATCACAGTCGATATCATATCATAGTGAGATGAATAACACCAAGGAGGTTTTACAGTGACACAGCTTTCTCGAACTAAGACAGCCATAATCCTTACGTTTCTCGTTTTCATGTGGGGAATCAATTGGCCTTTATCTAAGTTTGCCCTGCATTATACACCACCCGTTTTATTTGCAGGCGTTCGAACTTTAATTGGAGGATTCATTTTACTTCTTTTCGCTTTACCGAAATACAAAGAGTTACATTTAAAAGAAACTTGGCATTTATACGTTATTTCTTCTTTACTTAACATCATTATATTTTACGGGTTACAAACTGTTGGCCTTCAATATATGCCTGCTGGGTTATTTTCTGCCATTGTCTTTCTACAACCTGTTTTACTCGGAATTTTCTCATGGATTTGGCTTGAAGAATCTATGTACGGCTTAAAAATTTTCGGCCTTGTTCTTGGGTTTATTGGTGTAGGTGTTATTAGCTCTAGTAGTTTAACTGGACATATTTCTATTATTGGAATCCTTCTCGCATTAGGATGCGCTATTGGCTGGGCGCTTGGCACAGTATTTATTAAGAAGACTGGTCACCGCGTTAATGCCATTTGGATGGTAACACTGCAACTTATTATTGGCGGCCTTTGCTTAATTGGATTTGGATCAGAGTTTGAAAGCTGGTCTAGTATCGCTTGGAGTATACCGTTTGTTAGTGTACTGCTCTTCATTTCATTCTTTGTTATTGCAATGGGATGGCTTGCATACTTCACTCTTGTTGGAGCTGGTGAAGCAAGTAAAGTTGGGGCTTATACATTCCTCATTCCACTAATCGCTATTATTGTAAGTTCAATTTTCTTACATGAGGCCATTACTATTAGCTTATTCATCGGACTATTATTTATTGTTGTGAGTATTTGCTTCGTAAATATAAAGCCGAAAACACTTACTGTAAGGCAGCAGGTTGAGGTGAAATAAACATAAGAAAGAGCCTACTGTTTGTAGGCTCTTTCTTATATCTTACTTTTTACGACGTACTACAAAAACACACGCACCTACCGACGATACAATCGCCAAAATAGATAAAACAATCGCTATTACTTGCATATTACTAGTACCTTCATTCTTTTCTACATTAGACACTTCACCATGTTCTCCTGTTAATGACGTACCTTTTGCAATTGTAGTAAGTGAATGTGGTTTTTCAGCTTTTTCATCGCCTGTCCATTCAACAATTTCTCCGTCTTTATATTGTTGGTATGCATCCCAAGCTATTTTTTGCTCTTTATCCGGATTTTTAGCGACGAAAGTAAATCGCTGGAACTGATTGGGTAAAATCCCTTCTCCTGTCGCTTCCCATACTACAGTTTTAACTTTTCCGGCATTATCTTTTTGCTCCTCCACTTTCCATCCTGGCACTGGTTCATACTGTTGGAACTCTACTCCAGACGGTATTTTCAGTGTAACTTTTGTCGTTGCTACATTTTTTTCAACTGGTACTTTTATCGTGTAAGTCTCCCAAGAGCCAATGTCAGAAGTTGCTGGCTTCACAGTTACGTGCGCACTAACAGGTAACGAAAAAATTCCCATTGCAATTACTGTTGCTATCATTGTTGTTCCTAATTTTTTTATACGTTTCATTTTCTATTTACTCCTTTTCATCTATAACGTCTCTTTCCCCCGCTTTAACGGGCAGTATGACTACCTCAAAATTCAGCGAAAGCAAAGAAGTTAGGCGGGGGGCTGCCCGTAAAAGCCCAATTGGTGCGGGCTAATAAACAGTGGGGGATACCCCTACTGATTAAAGTTTCACTTTATCTGCCACCTACAATAAATTTATAATCAGTATCGAAGCTATCAAGTGATTTTGTTAATCCATGTACCTGTATATTCCAGTTGCCTGTCATGTTAATATACATACCTTCCGCTTCATATTCTCCCGGTGAAACTGCCGAAACTTTAAATGATCCTTTTCCCATATTCATATCTAACGATTGAGTCGTTAATATAATTTGCTCCATATCAGTAACAGGTTGTCCGTTCTCATCCTTTAAAGTAATATGGAATATATTTTGCCCTACTTTATTAGGACTTACATTTAGCGTAAGTTCATATCCATTATCTAATTGTTTACTCTCTGTAAAAGGTCCAGTAGGAGGCATCGGTGGTGTTTGTACGTTTGTCATAAAAGCTACGATTACGAAAATGATAATTCCAATGATAAACTCTACTTTCACCGTAGCGCCTAATCCTTGCTCCGCTCTCATTTTTCCTTTCACATAATGAATAATTCCCAATATCCCCATGAAAATGAATAAAATTATCTTTGCTAATAAAGCTAATCCATACTTCGTATCAAATAACGAGTGGATTGTTGGAATAAAAAATGTACTGTTAAAAAGACCTGTTATTAAAATCACGATGACAGCACCTGTTGCCCAAGGTGAAAAACGCTTAATCATATCCCAATACATATTCCACTTGTCTTCCTCTTTATGTAAAAGAAGAATAATGGATGATAGACCGCCAATCCATAATGAAGCTGCAAATAAATGTAGAAAATCCATAACGACAGCAATTTCTTTAAACTTTAAACCATATGCATGACTATTAAAGGCTTTCATAACAAGTATCCCGATAAACAATACTATTGGAATGCTCCATACCTTAAACGACGACAACTTCTCACGCTTCATCGCAAAATACGTAACGATTATAAGCAAACTAATAAGAGTCATTTGAGTGAGCCATACGTAACTAAAAACAGAAAGCTGTAATGTTTCTTTTAATAGTAAAGGATCGAATGCTTCTAGCCATGAAACATCAGCATTTATTTTCGCTTGCAATGGTAAATTGAATAACAAGCTAATAAATATCCCAAATAAGGAGATCCATATTATGTTCTTACTCCTTGATCGAACCGAGGTTGCATTTTCTTTATATATAATAAGGTTAAAGAATAGCACTCCTATAAATAGTGAGAAACTTGTATATAGAATTCCACGTTCCATAATCATATCAATTTGCGGGACATAACCCATCTCTTCTACTTGTATATCTTCTGTTCCAGCTTCTACTGCCCCAATGCGGAACGGAATAACTCCTTGAATGGGATGCCCATCAGCAGAAATCACTTTCCACTGAATAGAGTAGAGACCGTTTTTGAGATTATCTTTTAATCCAGCTTCTAATAGTTTTTTATTTCTTTTATCAATATGAGCATCTTTTAAATCTACTCTTGTACCTGAGGTATCTCTTACAAACAATGTATTAAAATGTGAAACTTGTATATCCTCATCGAATTCAATTTTTACAACAGCTGGTGCTTTCTTCAACGTTTCATTTTCAGCAGGATTTGATTTCACAATGTACGCATGAGCAGATGCACTTTTCGGCATCAATATAATAAGCACGCATGCAATTAATAACCATGCCCCTAACCTTCTCATTACTTTCACACTCATTTCACTTCTTTCTTCCTCATTGCTCTATTTTCATTACATCTACTTCTCAAGTCGATTACTTGAAGAAATATTAACCTGATTAAATATAAACTTCTATACAGTATAACTCTTTATTTCTCTCTCACCTCTAAACTTCTAATATAATAGTAACTACCTTCACGGATACAACTTACATTTTTAAAGTCGATTGTTATTATATCATAAAATATATTTATGTAAGTTCTTGAAGAAGAAAAGTTATCGTGAATCATTTGTGAAGAAAGTGTGAAATACATAAATAAAAAAGGTATTACGTTATTACGTAATACCCTTCTTCAATAATAAAGTCTCTTTACTTCTCTTCCGGATAATCACAATATTCAATGATTGTTCCCTCTGTATCCGCTGGGTTAAGATATATTAATCTTCTGCCGTGTTTATTAATTCGAAGTGTATGCTCTAACGTTCGAATACCTTGTTCTTTTAACTCTTCTAAAGCTACATCTAAATCATCGACACGATACGCAACGTGATGAACACCCTTACCTTTTTGTTTTATAAATCGGGCAATTGGTGAAGTGGTGTTATTTGTCGGTGCAAGTAATTCGATTCTATCTCCATCCACTTCAAGAATGGCTACTTCGCTTTCAACACCAGGTGCTTCACTTACGTAACGATCTATTAAAGTGCCTAACAACACCTTTTCATAAAAACGTATCGTACTATCTATATCTCGAACTGCGATGCCGATATGATCAATTGTTTTTTTCATTTTATTTCCCCTACTACTTTATTTTTTCTCATTATTAATAGTAACAAAAAAAGTTATAGAATCAAAAATTCTATAACTTTTTTATTTAACCAATTTTCTTATTTGTATTTGCTGCTGGTTGAACTTGATTTTTTGCTTTTAAAACGCTAATGCCATATCCGATAAAACTACCGATAATCGCTGGGAAGATCCAGCCCAATCCTACTTCCTGCATCGGTAGGAATTTAGTGAATACTTGGCCCACTACTTCAATGTTAACTCCAGCTGCACTTAGTCCATCAAATAAGCTGATGATAAATGTTACGATTAAACTCACTTGATAAACTTCAGCTCTTCCTTTGAATAATGAATGGAAGAATGTTAAGAAAATCAATACGATTGCTAGTGGATAAATTGCTGTTAATACTGGAACAGAAACTGCAATTAATTGTGTTAATCCTACGTTTGCAACAATTGCACTAAATACACATAGCGTGATTGCAATTGCTTTGTAAGGAACATTTGGGAATAACTTATGGAAGAATGAAGAACATGCTGATACAAGTCCCACACTAGTTGTTAAACACGCTACTGTAATCATTAATCCTAATAATACTCCGCCATATGATCCAAAATAGTAGTTAGAAACTTTCGCTAATACTTCTCCACCGTTCTCTAAATGTCCAAGCTTCGCAACACTTGAAGCACCCATATAAGAAAGAGCTGTATAGATAATTGCTAAAATAGATGCTGCAATGATTGTCGCTTTTGCACAAACGACCATAATTTGTGTTTTCGTTTTCGCACCTTTTTCTTTAATTGCATTAATGATGATGATTCCGAATACGAATGATGCGAGCGTGTCCATTGTTAAGTATCCTTCTTGGAATCCTTTAAAGAATGCATGTGATGTATAAGCTTCTACCGGTGCTTGCATATCTCCAATCGGATGTATAAAAGCAACGATTACTAAAATACCGATGAAAGTTAACTTAATTGGCGTTAAGATTTTTCCAACAATATCGACAATTTTCGCAGGATTTAGCGAAAAAAAACAAGTGATGCTAAAGAATATAATTGTGAAAAGAATTAAAGGTGTAGAACCTACTCCCTCTGGCATAAACGGCTTAAGACCAATTTCATAAGATACATTTCCTGTTCTCGGTATTGCAAATAACGGACCGATCGCTAAGTATAAAACTGTTGTAAACACAATCCCGAACACTGGGTGAGCACGACTTGCTAATGACTGTAAATCATCTTTACCTGAAAAACCAAATGCTAGTACACCTAGTAATGGTAATCCAACACCCGTTACTAAAAATCCAGCGTTAGCAATCCATACATTTTCTCCTGCCGATTGACCAAGCATTGCCGGGAAAATTAAATTTCCTGCTCCAAAAAATAGTGCAAATAACATTAAACCAATAACTACTATGAACGAAAACGGTACTTTATTCGTCATAATATAACCTCCATTCAAATTTCCTTATCTCATTTTCCAATTTTAACTAATTGAATTTTCTGAATATTTAATTTAAGTATCAACTATTCTTGAACTCATTATAGTTTGCTATATAATATTTTGCAATACTATTTTCAAACTTTTCTTTTATTTTATAAATATACATTTTTTAACATGAAAAATAGACTAAAAAACCAACATGGTCATCCATGTTGGTTTTTCCATTTTACTATCAATTAATTAAAATTTTGCCGCTACTTTCTTAACGTTCTCTAGACCTTCTTCAACAATTTGTTGTGAGCGATCTGGATATTGGTTGTGCCCTTCAATTACAACAGTCTCTGGATTTGTAATTCCCCAGAATCCAAGTACAGTTGTTACGTAATTAACTGCCATTTCCATAGGAGCCATTTGTTCTGAAGAGTAATCTGAACCACGAGCACCTAACACAACTACTTTCTTACCACCAACTAAACCTTCTGGACCATTAGCTGTATATTTAAACGTTTTTCCAGCTTGAGATAAGTATGAAATATATGTGATTAATGGTGCTGGTACTGTAAAGTTCCATAATGGGAACGCAAATACAACTTTATCCGCTTCTAAAAACTGATTTAAATATTGATCTACTGTAGCAACTGCCTTCTCTTCTTCAGCTGTTAACTCCATACCTTGGCTACGTTTGTATCCACCTGAAATAGCAATATTTCCGTAATAAGGAAGATCTAATGCAAATAAATCTAACTCTGTAATTTCTGTATTCGGATTTGCTTCTTTATAAGTACTTACAAATGTTTCATACATTTTTGAACTAACTGCTTGCTCCGCTGGACGATCGTTTGCTTTTACAAATAATACTTTTGACATTTTTTTATTCCCCTCTACTTTTGTATTTTCTTCTTTTTTACCAAATAACGAGCTAAATAATCCCACTTTCTTCACCTAAACTTTCTTATCATATTCATTATTCATCATCATAAAAATTCTTATTCTAATAAAAAGTTCCAATTGATACCTTAAATAAAGCTAATCAAAACTTTTTGTTATTTAATTACCTTATGTAAGTGATTGTAATATAGCCACTTACTTTAGTCAAGTAACTTTTAATATTAATTTAAATCTCGAATTAAAAATATTAACTAAAATACAATTGAACACCAAATACGACTTTATTACTTGTATAATAAACTTAGAGAGGAAAATTCATATTTAGAAAGGATTTATTCATGAGCACTATAGAAAAGATTCAAACTTTTATTATTCTTTTTGCTGTTACATGCGGCATCATACTTGGACAATTTAATGTCATACATATGTATTCAGACAAATTTATTGTTCCCTTCTTATTTTTCATGCTATATGGATTATTCCTCAGCATCCCTTTAAAAGAAATAAAAAATGGATTTCGTAATTTAAAATTTGCTGGAACGAGCCTTACTATTAATTTTGTATGGACACCTCTCCTCGCTTGGGGATTAGGAGCACTATTTCTTTCCGATCATCCAGCACTTTGGGTTGGATTTATTATGTTAATGGTTACTCCATGTACAGATTGGTACTTAATCTTTACTGAAATAGCGAAAGGTAATGTAGCACTTTCTACAGCGATTTTACCGGTAAATTTAATTTTGCAAGTACTACTCCTTCCCATTTATTTATTTTTATTTGCTGGTGTTATGAAGACTGTAGCAGTTTCTGTTTTAGTAGAAAGTATTGTTATCGTAATCGTCTTACCATTTTTACTTGCACACACTACAAAATTCATTATGAATAAACTGAAAAAAGCTGAAACACTCGAGAATAAACTCATTCCGTTTTTCAGCTCTGCCCAAATTGTATTTTTAAGTTTAGCAATAGTAGCGATGTTTGCATCACAAGGAAAATATTTACTACAAAATATGAAAGTCGTTTTATTATTACTCATTCCTGTTCTATTGTTCTTCATCATTAATTTGGTACTAGGACAATTTATCGGACGCATTATGCATTTATCTTATAAAGATACAGTAAGTTTAAACTTAACAACATTAGCAAGAAACTCACCTGTTGCTCTCGCTATTGCTGTGACCGCTTTTCCAGACGAACCTCTTATCGCTCTCGCGTTAGTTATTGGACCGTTGATTGAACTGCCAGTACTTGCTTGTGTTTCACAAGTGTTGTTGCTTATTAAGAGAAAACAACAATATACATAATAAAAAACGTCCTACTTTAGGACGTTTTTTATTTTCGAGAAATTATAGAAGATTACCTTGCAATTACATTAACAAAGCCTTTCTATTTAAAAATTATAGGAAAAGTAAATATTACGAAAGCTGCCCAAAGTCCGTAGATTGGCAAATACTTCGTAACGGCATCTTGGATAGCTGTCGGTCCTGATTTGTTTTGCAAGAAACGCATATAGGAAAACATAATCCAAATGAGATTTGCCCAAATCAGTATGTTTACGCCTAAAACAGCAAGTCTATTAGGTGTAATCCCGTAAGAAGAGAGTCTGAATACGATGGCTGACAAAGCGACAGTGTCAATAATAAGCGACAGAACAATTAAGGCAAAATTTATATAATCTGAAATGCTCTTTTTCTCGTCCGAGTCACTCTCAACGATAGAAAATATGGTAACGGCCAATACACCAAGAAGTATTCCATTGAAGGCCATTAGGAAATTGCGATCCAAGAATGGATTTTTCCCGACCAAAATTACAGTTATAAGATAGATAAACAATGTGATCAGGACGAGAGGACTAAAAATTTTAGATATGTATGGTGTAATATTTTTAGCAAGTTTAAGATTCAATGATACTAAGTATGCAGCCACTACAGCGAGAGCCGCAGCTCCAAATAAAACAACATTACTAAAATAGAATTCTCCTATATCCAAATCAACGAAGCTAAATAACTTCATGGTGAATACTGCTAGTATCATTCCGCTCACTGCCATGCTCGCGTAGAGAATACCATATTCTAAATTAAATTTAATATAAGCTAACCTTGTACTGCCTTTTGAATATTCATTTCCTGTAAACGCAAGTCCCAATAAGACCCATAACAATATAGGAAGATGTAAATACGCAAGGATACTGCTGTCTTTATAATTTAATGGCAACGTATTAAGATACAACCCGGCCATTAGGAACAACGCTGCAAGAAAATAAATAATACTTTTTTTCGGAGTATTATTGTAAATAAAATAAGCAGCAATAAAGGGAATTACACCAAAAGCCAAATTTATTGGAGCAATTGCTTCCTGCTCAACAAAGTGGAAAATGATTCTAGTGCTTAGCCCAGCTAGAATAGCTAACATGCCCATGAATAAGAAACCTTTTTGAAACAGTGATATTTTTTCTTTATTTGCCGTCTCCTTGAAATGCAACCTTTCATACCAAGCAGCTAGCACCTGAGAATCAGGATTTTTATCCCATGCTTGTGAGAATGACTTTTTAAAAGCTTTTGGGTCTTTTCTATACATTCTCTCCAACTCATGAGGATTATCCATATTTTCAATAATCAAATTGTGATTGTTCATAGTTTTACCTCCTCTAATAAAAAACAGCGTTGTTACCTTTCTATAAAAAGCAACTCACTGATTTATCACGATATTGATTTTAATACAAAATTTATTGTTTTACAATAAATAATTATCAATTATTAAGATTTTTTTATTGTATATTTTATTTTAAATAAAAATAAATAGTACTACTTATTCAAAAAAATATCCTATAGAATAGACTTTTTTAAGTGTCTATTCTATAGGATACAGTTTAATTATCATGTTTTTTTATTTGTTGAAAACACTTAATTCTCAAACACAAAATTAATCTTATTATCTTTCCACTCTAACTTCGCATCAAATGTTTTCTCGCCCTTTTTAAAGCCTTTAATTAAATCGGTCTTCTCACCTTTTAAAAGCTTTGCCATATTCTTTTGCGAAATTGTTTTGCTTAATATTTTCTTCGAGATGGTAAAGTCACATTGTGTCGTGTTGTAATTAGAGCAACCGTAAAACGTTGACTTATCAATCACATCGCCATCACATTTTTTACAGCTTCCAACTTTTTTACCCGTTGTAAATTTCGATCCTTTTCGTTCAATCGATTCAACATGTAATCCAGTGAAATCCCACTTCTCAGACATTTCAACCGCATCTTCAATAATTTTAGCTGATAACTTTTTCGTCTGTTCCATAAATGTAGCTGGTGATGCTGTACCTTCACCAATTTCTGCAAGGCGCTGCTCCCATTTCGCTGTCATTTCTGGTGAAGCTAGTATTTTATCACCGATTGCGGTAATTAATACTTTCCCTTTATCGGTTGCATATACTTGGTTCTTCTGCACATCTATATATTTACGGTCTTTCAGCATCGTAATAATACCTGCACGAGTCGCTTCCGTACCTAAACCTTCTGTTTTCTTTAATACTTTCTCGAGCTCTTCATTCTCTAAATACTTACCTGCCGTTTTCATTAACGTAATAAGTTGTCCTTCTGTATAACGTTTCGGTGGTTGTGTTTTTCCTTCTTTTACTTTTACCTTCACAACTTTTCCTTCTTCACCTTCAGCTACAATTGGAAGAATTGTTTCGTCATCTTTATCGTCTTGGAAAATAACTTTACGCCATCCTTCTTGAATTTGCTGTTTTCCTTTTGAAATAAATTCAGCACGTTCATCTACAAGCGTTACAATCGTTGTATAGTCAAAGATTGCTACTTCATAATGCGCCGCAATCAGTCTTCTTACGATCATATCGTAAATTTTCTTTTCATCACCTGATAATCTACTTGGATTTGTAACTTGCTCTGTCGGTATAATTGCGTAGTGATCTGTTACTTTCTTTTCATTCACATAACGCTTATTATTCATAATTGATTCAACCGGAGCCGGTAATAAATTTTTATATTCATCAAACTGACTTAACTTCTGTAAAATATCAGGGAACGTCGCTGCTTCTCCTTGTGTAACATAGTTAGAATCTGAACGAGGATAAGAAACTATCCCTTTTTGATATAGTGCTTGTGTTATATCAAGCGTCTTTTTCGGTGAAAATTTAAAAGCTTTATTAGCTGTCGCTTGCAGTGCTGATAAATTAAATAAAAACGGCGGCTGAAACTCTTTACGCTCCGTTTTCATTTCTTTTACTACAGCTGGTTTCCCTTGGCAAAATGCCGCAATTTTATTTGCCATATCAGGGTCCTTTAAGCGGGATTCACTATCCTTCTCCCATTTCCCCTCATACTTCTTTCCTTCCATATTAAAGGTTGCGAACACTTCCCAAAATGGCTCTGACTTAAAGTTCTCTATTTCTTTTTCACGCTTTACAATTAATGCGAGTGTCGGTGTTTGTACACGACCAGCTGAAAATACATCATTCATTCCTTTTTTCTTTAGCAAAATACTAAAGACACGCGATGCATTCATACCAACGACCCAATCCGCACATGACCTTGTATACGCCTCATAGTACGTATTGATTGTATCTGATTCATCAAGCAAGTTTTTAAACCCTTGGTAAATAGCTTGCTTCGTTAAAGATGAAATCCAAAGACGCTTCATCGGCTTTTGTACGTTGCAAAGATTAATAATGTTTCGTACGATTAATTCCCCTTCACGCCCGGCATCGCCCGCGTGAATAATTTCTGTTACCTGCGGATTATGTAACAGCTGTTTCACAACGTTAAACTGTTTATACTTCGACTTTGTTACTTCAAATTGAAAACGCTCTGGAATCATCGGTAACGTATTAAGTGACCATTTTTTCCACTCTGCGTGATAGTGCTCTGGATTACATAACTGCGTCAAATGACCAATTGCCCATGTACAGTACGCTCCATTTGGAAATAACTCATTCGCTTCTACTTCTAAATATCCATCTTTCCGGCGATATTTAAATTGTGAAACAAGAGCCAAACCTTGATCTGGTTTCTCGGCAATAATTAATTTCATTTTATAACTCCCTATCTGTATTCCAGTGTTACTTTCATTGTCTATCTGTTTAGAGGCGATGATAAAAGAACAATCTTATTTATCATTCACGGGTTACTCCCAGTAATGGGATAACTATAATATTATACGCTTATTCTTGATGGCTTCACAATAGAAACTCGTTATATAACAATTTCTTTCTCATGCTCACAAATAAAAAAGATGCTCAAAAAATTAAGCACCTACTTACTTACATTTATTAAATTGTGCAGATAATATGCAGATATAAATAAGCATAAGTACTCTCCATATGAACATATGATGAAGTGAACGATAGGACAGGGAGGTATCATGATGTTTGCTTATACATTAACTGCCTTAACACTTTGTTGTATCTCGATTATTATTACATCATATATTTCTAAACGTGAGGGTACCCTAATGGAGTATATGGTATTTATTATGTCTTTTAGTATGAGTATCGGTTTAAGTATAGGTTTTTATTTAGGTATTCTATTTAAAGGGGAATTACTATATTCTACTTTGCTTGCTATTTTGATTAGTGGATTTATCGGCTTTTTAGTCGGTCTACGTTTTCACCTGTATACTGCTTTAGAAGGAATGTTCTCTGGGGTAATGGCAAGTATGATGGGAGCAATGATTACAGAAATGTTAAACGCTCAACAAGCTCATAGTATACTATTCATTAGCCTTTTACTTACTATAACAATAACTATGTCATGTATAATTCAACTTTTATCAGAAACCTTTTCTACTTTTATTCAGCGGCGTTTTTTGTTATTGCTTTCAATTAGCGTGGTAATCATTGTTTCGGTATTCATAACATTCCCCGATCATACTCCTTCACCTTCACCCGGGCATGATCAACATATACATTGACTCTTGCACCGAAAATGAATAAGCAGCTATCCAAAGGGTAACTGCTTCATATTATTCTGGCTTATTAGGAATGTTTGGGTTGGGAACATAGTCAGATTTATAATCTGTATATTTCACTTCTGTTACCATCCCCGCGGAAGCATGGTGTAAATCATGACAGTGGAACATCCAATCACCCGGATTGTCTGCTGCAAAGGCTACTTCATATTCTTCACCTGGTTTTAGATTCAAAGTATCCTTCACAATTGGAGAACCTTCTATCAATTTTCCATCTTTACTCAACACCTGGAAGAAGTGACCATGTAAATGCATTGGATGATTGTCCATTTTAGAACGATTTACCAATTTTACTTTTACTAAATCACCCTTTTTTACTGGAATTGGGTCAATATTCGGAAATACCTTTCCGTTAATTGTATATACCATTTCATTTCCATTCATTTGCGTATTTAAATCCATATTATATGTGGCAGTATACCGCTGATTTAACGTGAAACTACCTAATTTTTTAGCACCGTATTTCGTCATATCTAATTTCGGTAATTTTTCTTTTTCGTTTGCTTTATCTTTCATCTCTTTGCTGCCATCATATTTAATAACAGCTTTCATTCCTTTTACACCTTTATTTGCTGAATGGTCTTCCACATACCATTTCCCAAGATTGTTAGCAGTAAATTCAACATCATAACGTTCACCTGGTGCAATTGAAATTACTTGATCCTTTATAACTATTGGATCGTTAATTGGTTGACCATCTGTCGCAATTACTTTTATATCATGACCATGAACATGTATATCATGTGATAGATAACCAGCATTAACGAGTCGAAGACGAACTTTATCTCCCTTATTCACTTTTAATGGCTCTACTAAATCCTCACTTTTACCATTGATTGTGAATAAGTCATACATACTCATATCATGACCTTCCATCTTCATATTTCCATGGTCCATTCCTCCCATATTACTAGAGTCTTTTTTATCACTCTTTATGTCCATACCAGAATGATCCATGCCGTTCATATCATCATTCTTTTTCGTATTTTCATTATCCTTAGATTTATTACCTTTTTGCCCTTTTGTCATTTCTTTTAACTGTTTATTAATCTCTTCTTTATCTGTTATCCATTCATCTAACATTAATGTGTAATCTTTATCATACTTTTCATTTGTATCTTCTACAACGAGAGAACCATATAATCCTCTATCTAATTGATTTACAGAATCTTGATGTGAGTGATACCAATACGTTCCTGGTACGTTCGCTTCAAATTCGTAGGTGAAACTTTTCTCTGGTTCAACCGCATCTTGCGTCACGCCTGGAATTCCATCCATGTGATTTGGGACAGGATATCCATGCCAATGAATAGATACTGGTGCAGATAATTCATTTTTCAATGTTACTTTCACCTTTTCGCCTTTTTTTACCCGAATTTCTGGACCTGGAGATGAGCCATTAAATGTCCAGACTGGAACAATAACACCGTTACTTAATTTTTGCTTTTCTTCTTTCGCTATTAAAGTAACTTCTGGTCCTTTTTCAACCTTCAATGGTTTTGTAGCTGTTTCAGTCTGTGGTGTTTTTTTATCGCTCATATTTTTATGTTCATTTGTTGTATTTGTGGTCGCAGAACATGCAGCAATTAAAGATATGATAGAGACTGTAACTGCTGTTAATACAAATCGCTTCATAGAAAACCCCTCCTTTTTCTTTTTCAAAATCATTATAAAAAATGATTTTCAAGAAAATATGGAGATGTGCAATGAGCTAAATAAAAAGACGCCCAAAATTGAGCGCCTCTACTAATGATTATTTCGTAACAACTTCATCTTCTTTTACATTTACATTATGTTTACTCATAAACGCTTCAATCTCTTCAACTTCTCTAATGATATCTTTTGACAAGTTTTCATGTCCGTCTTTCGTTACAAGAATATCATCTTCAATACGAATGCCGATTGATTCTTCTTCAATATAAAGACCAGGTTCAATTGTAATAACCATGCCTTCTTCTAATACTCTCTCTTTATATGTTCCTACATCATGCGTATCTAAACCAAGGAAATGGCTAACACCATGATAATAGTATTTAGATAGTTCCTCGTCTTCTTGAATTAAACCAATTTCTTTACACTCTTCTGCTAGTACCTTTTTTGTATGCTCATTTAATGCAGCAAATTTTACTCCTGGCTTAATGAGTTTCGTTGTTTCTTTCAATGCTTTTAATACAATATTATACATTTGTTTTTGGCGACTAGAGAATGTTCCATTTGCCGGGAATGTATAACTAATATCAGCGTTATAGTAGTCTTTTTGAGCGCCTAAATCTAGTAATACTAAATCACCATTTTGAATTTGTGCATCATTATCTTCATAATGAAGAACTGTAGCATTTTTCCCACTTGCCAAAATTGTATTGAACGCATGATGCTTAATGCCAGATGATTTCAGTGTGAAATCAAACTGAGCCTCTAATTCATACTCCATCATGTCTGCTTTTGCATGCTTAAGTACGTTGTAAATACCCTCTTTCGTTACAGCAATTGCCTCTTTAATGATTTCAATTTCTTCTTCTGTTTTAAACACTCGTAATTCACAAATATTCGGATATACATTACCAATTAAAACGTGTGGATACTGTTCTCTTACATGTTTAGCAAACGCTAGCGTTTTTGTCTCCATCCCATTCCACTCACGACGCTCTAAATCTAAATATAGATGCTTCACATTTTCTGTAAAAAGTATATTTGACATTGTCTTTTCAAAGCTATCTAAATATACAACTTTCTTTATACCTGAAATTTTCTCTGCTTCCTCGTTAGAAACTGTTTTACCGACCCATTTTTCCATTACTGGATCTGACTTTTCAATGAAAAGTGTTTCTTCAACACTATTTCCAAACTTCTTCAACATGAAAATAACATTCGGTTCATCGATTCCTGTTACATAGTAAAAATTTCGATTTGGCACAAATTTATAATGTGCATCCGCTGACATGTGAGGTGCTTGTCCAGCAAATAAAATAGTAATAGATTCATCTGGTAATGTGTTTACTAATCGTTCTCTATTTTGAGCAAAAAATGTTGATTTCATAATAATCCCCCTAGCGTTCTATGTATGCTTGTAAATCTAATTATCCAATACAATTCATTCTATTATTGTTATAATTTTTCGTCAATTAATAGTACTCATAGAGAAAGGAAAATTTTCATTATTAGGGCCCCTTTCAAGCTTAATTATGCATAACACTCCACAATTTCTTGACATTTATTCCATATACTTAAAATCTCATATATAGGAAAGGAGCCTACAAATTTGAAGCATTATGTGGCAAAAGGATTAGCAATTACTTCTTTATTCATAATTTCAGGATGTTCTAGCAACGCCGAAACAGCACCAGTGAAAAAAGAAACGGTTCAATCTCAACCGAAAAATAAAGAAACTGCAACTGCAGTACCATCCAACTTCTATAAAGAAATTACATCCGGAAAAATCGCGCACATTCACGGAATTGGCTATGCAGGAAATATGCCGGGTATTTCTATCGCAACTCATAGTGGTATAAAAGCTTATCAAAATGGAAAATGGTTTGAGACTACTACACAGCTACACGATTATATGGGCTTTCAGGCAACGAAAAATGGATTTTTTGCCAGCGGACATCCTGAACCAGGTGCAAATTTAAAAAATCCTTTAGGGTTAATGAAAAGCTCTGATGGCGGTAATACCCTTGAAAAGCTAGCATTTTATGGAGAATCTGATTTTCATAACCTTGCTGTCGGATACAATACGGAAGCAATTTATTTATACAATGAGCGTCCAAATTCTAAATTACAACAAGGTTTTTATTTCAGTACAAACAACGGACAAGATTGGAAAAATAGTAAGTTAAAAGGTCTTTCGAGTACGATTCATTCCTTTTCCGTACATCCGGATCAAGCTAGTGTAGTCGCGGTAAGTGCTAAAGACGGTGTTTACTTATCTACAGATTACGGAAATACATTTGAACTATTATCTACATCACTTGAATCGACAGCAGTTACATTAAGTAATGAAGATGTTATTTACGCCCCTATCAATAAACAAATCATAACGAAGAAATCAATTGCTACAAATGAAGAGACAAATATACAAACTCCATCTTTAGATGCTAAAGATGCAATTATGTACATATCACAAAACCCTCAAAATTCAGCTGAAATAGTATTTGCTACACTGAAAGCAAATGTGTTCCTTTCTACAGATGAGGGTAAAACGTGGAAGCAGATTACTAAAGAGGGAGCATTCCAATTTAATTAGAAAGGTGAATATAACGTGTTTTCAACAATTAGTGAATGGAGCTATCAACTCATGTCTCCTTTAATGGATGTCGCGAATGCTACGAAATCAGTACCTCTTTTATTTGCGTTTTTATTAGGCGTAGTAGGTACCCTTGCTCCTTGCCAATTAACAGGAAACATTAGTGCTATTACACTTTATGGCAATCAATCTTTACAAAAGGGACATGCATGGAAACATATATTGTTATTCATTTCAGGAAAAATAATAGCTTTTACAACGCTTGGACTATTAGTATGGGTCTTAGGAAAAGAGATTCAGCAAATATTAACTTTGTATTTCCCGTGGTTAAGGAAAATGATCGGACCTTTTATTAATTTTAATGGGGCTAATGTTGGCAGGTATTATAAAGAGCAGAAATTTCTTCTCGATCAAATTTATAAGAAAACAAAGTGAAGTCAACTCATTTTTACTTGGATTTTTCTTTTCGTTAGCTTTCTGTCCGACTATGTTCGTTCTATTTTTCGGAACATTAATCCCTTTATCTTTATCATCTAATTATGGGTACTTGTTTCCGACATTCTTTTCAATAGGAACTGCTCTACCAATCGTTGTCCTTATGTTCATCATCTTCTACCTGGGATTAAACGGAGCATTACTGAAAAAGAGCCGAAAAATAGGGGGAATTATTCAGCTTATAGCCGGTGTTCTTCTGATATTAATCGGACTTTATGATACTACTCTTTATTGGTAATACATACAAAAGGTAAGCTTCAGTGAAATGAGCTTACCTTTTGTATCATTTTTTCTTTTGTTGTAGTTGATTTAGTAAATTCTTAACAAACGCTAAGAACAGCGGATCATTCTCTTTTTTAGGTGACCATTGCATAATAAGTTGTCGTGGAATTTTTATTTCTATCGGTTGCACGATAAAGTCATGAATGATTTGTTTATGCAGCCCTGATAACGGAACGATTGTTATACCGTTAACTTGTACAGTAAGTGCTAATGCCGAGCTAATTGACTCTGACTCCATCACTTTATTAACTGTTATTTCATTTTTCATCAAATATGGTTCAAGTACTTCTTTACAACCAGAAAGCGGCATAATGAAAGGATAATTTTTCAACTCTTTAATAGTAAGGTTAGGTGGAATTGTCTTTGAAGAAACCATAACATAAGGATCTTCACCAATAACTTCATAATGAAATCCTGGTATTAAATTTTCTTTTATAGAAATAGAAAAATCAGCACTTCCAGAAGACAGCCAATCTAATACTTCTTGATAGCTTCCTTCTCGAACTGCAAGCACGTACTGACTTTGATCAATATTACCTAGCTGGATACACTCCGCCAAACAATATACAGTAACGGAAGGATACGTAGCTAGTACAATCTTATACAAGCTTCTATTTTTTAATTGTAAAGCTGTTTCTTCAAGGTTTTCATACTCCATTAGAAGTCGATCTACACAAACTAAAAATTCCTTTCCATTTTCAGTTAACATCGTTCCTTGTCTAGAGCGATCAAATAAAGTTAAAGCATATCGTTTCTCTAATTTGTTTATGATATGAGTTATAGCCGGCTGTGTCATATGTAATTCTTTCGCTGCTAAACTAATGCTGTTCAACCGAGCCACATTTTTAAAAACTTTAAAATCAAAAACGTTCATTCTGTTCTCCTTATATAAAAGATATTTATATCATCTATAAATAACCTTCATTGTATTTATCAAACCACTTCCTATACACTAAGTATACACCATCAATATTACGAAAAAATAAGGCATATAAACATTAGAGGAGTGTTGATTAAATGAGTACTTACATTTTAATACATGGAGCCTGGCAAGGTGAATGGGCATGGGAATTAGTAAAACCTCAGCTTGAGGCTTTAGGTCACACAGTTGTTACACTAGATTTACCTGGAAGCGGAAAAGATATGACTCCCTCCCAAAATGTAACGTTAGATTCCTATGTTGATGCAGTAACAGCTACTATAGATCAACAAAATGAAAAAGTTATTCTTGTTGGACATAGTATGGGTGGAATTGTAATCACGCAAACAGCTGAACTTATACCAAATAAAATCGATAAATTAGTATATCTTTGTGCATTCTTACCACAAAACGGAGAAAGTCTTGGTAGTAAATTAGATGGTGAAGCTGGTCCACAATTCTCAATTAATGAGAATGACATGACTGCAGAACTTATACCAGAGTTGACTGAACAAACATTTTTAAATGCTACAGAAAATGCAGCTATTAAAGAATCTTCTTTCAAACAAATGCGTCCTCAACCACTAGGTCCATTCCAGCAAGAGATAAAAATATCTGCAGAGAACTTCGAAACTATAGATCGTATTTATATCGAAACGACTCTAGATAGAGCGATTCCCATTGATTTTCAGCGCCGAATGAATACAGAAACTCCTTGCACGAAAATAATTACTTTGGAAGCTGATCATTCTCCATTCTTCTCTAAAACATCAGAACTTGTTAGTCACTTACATGGATTAAGCTAAGGTTTATATTTTCCTTGTAGACACCTACTTACTGTAATACGGGTGTCTACTTTTCTTTTACCCTTCTTGACATATTCATATAAAAAAGTTAAAATAACTATAAATTAGTAAGTAACTAATTTAATTTAAAGTAAGAGGTGAACAAAATGAAAAACATTTTATTCCGTATTAACGAATTATCAAAAAAAGAAAAAGCATCTGGATTAACAGTTGATGAAAAACAAGAACAACAAATGTTGCGTCAAAACTATACAAAAACATTTCGTGGAAGTTTAGATTCCATTTTATTAAACACAAAAATTGTTGATCAACATGGTCTTAACGTTACACCAGCCGCATTACAAGATGCTCAAATACGTTTAAAATTAAGCAAATGAAATCAAAGCTAAAAAAACAATCGTATAAAACATAAAAAGAGCCGGAATTCCTATTTAGAAATTCCAGCTCTTTTTATTATCTTTTCCAATTTCGTAAATGAGCGATACATCGCAATTCGCCACGACACAATCATCGCAAATGCGAGTAAGAAAAACATTCCACTTAACTCTGCTAAATCAATTGATTGACTTAAATATGATTTTAACGCTACTCGTACAGCCAATAACCCGACTAAAATAAATATGAATGCTTTTGACGGTTTCATATATATATGTTCACTTCTTATTTCAAACTTAGTTGTTTTAATAAGCAATATAGAGAAAATAAGTCCTATGCTAATCGCCTCTACTATTTCTAACGATGTTAATCGAAACTCCGGTAAGAAGTACATCATTGCGCCAGTACTCATAAAGATTGGTGGTAATATAATTTTCTTTTTCGTTACCGGTTTTTTCGCTGCTTTAAAGCGAAGAAACATGACACCAACAGCCATACAAACTGCTACAATACTTGATAAAAGTGCTATCATACTATCCACTCCTATCTATTTAAAAGACTTTTTAAGTAAAATCATAAACCAAACGAGCCCGATACTTATAATGACATGACCTAATCCAGCCATATGGCTTAGACCGTTAAAGTCAGTTCCGTTTACTTGTAGAAGACCTCTCCATAACATTGTAGCAATAGTAAACATTAATCCTATATTATAAACAACAAACCATGCATGAAAACTCTTTGTTTCATGGACATGAAATACTTTAAATAGAGCCAAAGCGATTAAAAAGAAGACGAAGCCGAGCACCAATACGTGTGTATGCACTAATTGCAACATTGTGGATCCTTTAATCCCTTGTGCTTTCGAATACTCTCTTGCAAATACTCCTGATAATAAACCGATAATTAAGTAAATGAATGCTGCATTATATAATTTCTTCATTCTATTCCTCCTGCTGTAAACTTTCTATATTCGCTGCAATCATTTTACGCAAAGTTTATGAACGGAATATGAACAAAATATTACATTCAACTTTTGAAAATAAAAAAGCCATTCCACAACTATTAATTGTGGAATGACCTTTTAATTTATTTTAAGTCTTCAATTGAAAAGGCACCAGGCAGTAACTGCTCTACAGTCACTTCTTTTTCATCGCCTTTTACATTCGTTAGTAAAACTGGCATTTTCGGTTCACAGAATTCAGCAATCACTTGTCTACAAGCACCACATGGTGAAATCGGTCCGTCTGTTTCGCCTGTAATAACTAAGTAACTAAAATCGCGCTCACCTTCTGATACTGCTTTAAAGATTGCTGTTCTTTCTGCACAGTTACATAAACCATAAGAAGCATTTTCTATATTACAACCAGTATAGATTTTACCTTCTTTCGTAACTAACGCTGCACCAACAGGAAATTTCGAATACGGAATATATGCTTTTGATAACATCTTATTTGCTTCTTCGATATATTTTTTCTTATCCATATTATTTCCTCCTTAAAGTAAGTGTAATTATGATTAGTCAGTAATAACTGTATGAACTAATTTAGGAGCCACTGCTGTTTCAGCGATAGAAATGTTTTCATAAATTTTAGCTTTTACATCTTCTACATTTTCGCGATTTGCATAAATCGTTACGAACGGCTCGCCTTCTTTTACTGCATCGCCCACTTTTTTACGTAACATTAATCCTACCGCTAAATCGATTTCATCTTCTTTCGTTGCACGACCAGCACCAAGAAGCATAGCTGCGATACCAATTTCATCTGCAACAATGTTAGAAATAACACCTGAAGTTTTAGCAGGTACATCAATTACATACTTCGCCTGTGGCATTTTTTCTGGATTGTCTACAATTGAGCTATCTCCGCCTTGATTGCTTAAGAACTCTTTAAACTTCTCAGTTGCTTTTCCGTTTTTCATAACTTCAATTAGCATTTCACGAGCTTCTTCTAACGTATTTGCTTTTTTCGCAAGTACGACCATTTGACTTCCTAATACGAGTACTAATTCTGTTAAATCTTCTGGACCTTCGCCTTTTAACGTATCAATCGCTTCTTTCACTTCTAGAGCGTTACCAATCGCAAATCCAAGAGGTTGTGACATGTCTGAAATAACAGCCATTGTTTGACGTCCTACATTATTTCCGATACGTACCATTGCATGTGCTAATTCTTTTGCATCTTCTTCTGTTTTCATAAATGCGCCAGCACCTGTTTTTACATCAAGTACGATTGCGTCAGCACCAGCTGCAATTTTTTTACTCATAATTGAACTTGCGATTAAAGGAATTGAGTTTACTGTCCCTGTTACATCGCGTAATGCATAAATCTTTTTATCTGCAGGTGTTAAGTTTCCTGTTTGTCCAATAACAGCTACTTTGTCACGGTTTACAATATCAATAAACTGCTCTTTCGTAATTTCAACGTGGAATCCTTCTACCGCTTCTAATTTATCAATTGTTCCACCCGTATGTCCTAAACCACGACCAGACATTTTTGCTACTGGTACATCTAAAGCAGCCACTAATGGTCCTAATACTAATGTTGTTGTATCACCAACACCACCAGTTGAATGTTTGTCTACTTTAATTCCTTCAATTGCTGATAAGTCGATCGTTTCTCCAGACTCCACCATCGCCATCGTTAAATCTGCACGTTCGCGATCTGTCATATCTTTAAAGAAGATTGCCATTGCAAGTGCACTCACTTGATAATCAGGAATACTTCCGTCTGTATATCCATTAATAAAGAATTTGATTTCTTCAGTCGTTAATTCTTTGCCGTCACGTTTTTTCGCAATAATATCTACCATTCTCATTACAATCACCATTCCTTTTTATATGATATGAATCTATTAAAATAATAAGCCTACGATTGTTGCTGATAAGAAACTTACTAATGTTGCACCGAAAAGTAATTTCAAACCAAATCTTGCGACTACATTCCCTTGTTTTTCATTTAAGCTCTTAACTGCCCCTGCAATAATTCCAATTGAAGAGAAGTTTGCAAATGAAACTAAGAATACAGATATAATCGCTGTCGTTCTATCTGAGAAATTAAAGTTTCCTTGTGCTAAATCTGTCATAGCGACAAATTCATTTGATACTAATTTTGTTGCCATAATATTTCCAGCATTAACTGCTTCATGCCAAGGTACACCCATAATAAATGCAAATGGTGCAAATACATAACCAAGAATTTCTTGGAATGAAATACCGATTACACCTTTAAATACTGCATTAATGAATGCGATAAGAGCAACGAAACCGACTAACATAGCTGCTACTGTAATCGCAACTTTAAATCCGTCTATAATGTATTCCCCTAATACTTCAAAGAAAGTCTTTTTCTCTTCTTCTTGTACTTCTAACATATCTTCTTCTTCAGTAACTTCATAAGGGTTAATGATAGAAGCGATAATAAAACCACCGAATAAGTTAAGCACTAAAGCGGTTACAACATATTGTGGTTTTAATAACACCATATACGATCCAACGATAGACATTGAAACGGTAGACATTGCAGATGCACATAATGTATACATTCTTTTCTCTGGCAATAATCCTAGTTGTTTCTTAACTGAAATAAACACTTCAGATTGTCCTAAAATCGCAGAAGCAACAGCGTTATATGATTCTAGTTTCCCCATTCCATTTACTTTACTTAATGCTAGACCGATAGATTTCACAATAATAGGTAATACTTTAATGTGTTGCAAAATACCGATTAATGCTGATATAAATACTATTGGCATTAATACACTTAAAAAGAATGAAAACTCTTTTTGATTTACTAATCCACCAAATACGAAATTCACACCGTCAGCGGCATATTTTAATAGCTCTCCAAAACCATCTGCTATTCCGCTAATTAATATATTCCCTACACTTGTATTTAATAATAAAAACCCCAAAATGAATTGTAATATAACCATCGTTATGATTGGGCGATATTTGACTTTCTTTCTATCATTACTAGCAAGCCAAGCGATACCTAAAATCAATACGAGGCCAAAAATACCGATTAAGTATTTCATAAGCCGTTTCCTCCCATTCGTATCCGCTTACATTCTTTTCAATTGTTAAAGCAATAGATACACTTTACTTTGTGTATCTATTGCTCTTAACTTTATTAATGATTAGTAGTTATCTGTAGCACCTTTTGCATCATTTAATACGATTGCAACACTAGCACTTGCTCCAACGCGAGAAGCTCCAGCAGCTACCATTTTGTCTGCATCTTCACGTGTACGAACGCCACCAGATGCTTTTACACCAACGTTTGGTCCAACTGTTTTGCGCATTAATGCGATATCTTCAGCAGTTGCTCCGCCAGTTGAGAATCCAGTTGAAGTTTTTACGAAATCAGCACCAGCTTTTACTGATAATTCACAAGCGAGTACTTTCTCTTCATCTGTTAATAGGCAAGTTTCAATGATTACTTTTACAAGAGCTTTTCCTTTTGCTGCTTGTACTACTTCATAAATATCTTTTTCAACGAACTCATTGTCACCGTCTTTTAAAGCGCCTACGTTGATTACCATGTCAACTTCAGTTGCACCTTTTGCGATAGCATCTTTTGTTTCAAATGCTTTTGTTTCAGTAGTGCTTGCTCCTAATGGGAAACCGATTACAGTACAAACATCTACATCATGTCCAGCTAATTCGTCAGCAGCTAGCTTTACCCATGTAGGATTAATACAAACTGAAGCGAATTTATATTCCTTTGCTTCTTCGATTACTTTCATAACATCTTCTTTTGTAGAATTAGCTTTTAAAATTGTATGGTCAATTAACTTTGCAATATTCATTATCTTCACTCCTCATATCTTTTAACAACTTCATTCTAACCCTTAGTTGAACAAATGTAAATACACTTTTGAAATTTTGTTCATTCTTTTCAAAAAGGAATTTTCTTGTAGTAAATAAAGCGCATTCTAACTAAGAAACAATTCATATTTAAAATCAAAACTTTTATATTAACAATGGTAGTATGTATCTCAATATCCATAATTATTTTTAAAAAGGCAATTTGTATTCAAAAAACACTCCCATAATTCATACATAGTAAAATAAAAGGCTTTCTCAAAATTAACATCTTGAGAAAGCCTTTTATTTTTAATCTTTTTGATAATGTAACAATTCCTTCGCCGTATGCTGATCAATAATTAATACATTTGCATACCCGCCACGTAACGCACCATCAATTGATTTTATTTTTCTATTACCACCGGCAACTAAAATAGAGCGTTTCTTTAATTTCAGTTCTTCTAACTCAATTCCAATAGTCCGCTTATTAATTTCTTCACTACTAATATTTCCGTTCCCATCAAAGAATCTTGAACAAATGTCACCGACCGATTGTTTTTTGAGTAAACTCGTTTCATCCTTATCAAAATAACCTAATCGGAATAATAGTGCTTCGTCTCGCACTGTTCCTACAGTGAAAATTGCAATATTCGCTTGTTTCCCCATTTCGATAATGTGATGGATATGTCGATCCTGCTCTACTAATTCTTTTGTCACTGCATTATCAAATATAACTGGAAGGGGTAGATTTCTTGGCGTCGTTTGAAAAGCATCTGCAAATAAAGCAATCGTTTCATTCGCATATGTATTTACACTCGAATGACTAATACCACCTTTTAACTGAACAACTTCTACACCTTTTACATGTTGCGGTACGATTTTTCTAGCGATTTCATACATCGTCATTCCCCAACTTACACCAACGATATCACCGTTTTTAACCGTCTTTTCCATATACTCAGCTGCATATTTACTAATATACTCTGTAATCGTTGCATATTCTGGCACTGGTGAAAAAACGACATGCGCCTCTAACAAGTTGTACTTTTCTTTCAGTAAATTTCCAACGTTATCTAAATCAGCAAATGGATCGGCTATGCTAATTTGAACAAATCCTTTTTCTTTCGCGTACTTTAATAATCTAGAGATAGTCGGTCTTGAAATATTTAATTTATTAGCAATTTCTTGCTGACTATAATCTGATTGATAATATAACCTTGCAACTTCAACGCTTAATTGTTGTTTATCTTTATCCATAGTAACTCATTACATATCCTTTCCTGTATTTCCTTTTCGTTACAAGCATTATACAGCTTTATGCAAAAAAATTCGACTACCGAATTTTATCTAACTGAACTTCTACTACACTTATTATATACAAGGTAACTTATTGTGTAGATTTACAAACTCAATATAGATACGCTTGAAACATGTACATCGATTAATATTTAATTCATGCTTTTTCTGCAGTAACGATAACAAATCCGTTCAAAATGTACGAATCAAGTGATTTAACATAGAAAAGTTGTATATGAGGCCTAGGATATTAAAAACTGTTTTTTCTCATACCTATGGAATTTCCATCCGTTTTTCTGTAAGAGATTGAACTGATGAAGCAATAATTTTATTATCTAAAATACAAAAGCTCTACAGAACAAAGAACAAAGAATATAGATTATGTATCCATGGAGATGCAATCCCAATCTTCATTTTTATAATTGATTAACCAAAACAAGCCCCTTCGTCTTTCAATAACAATACTTTCCTGCATACCTGCAGTTGCTTCTTTCTCATTAATTCTATCATGTACACAAGCCCAATGAAGCCGATAAATGAGGTCGGCCTCATCCAAAATCTCTTCTGCACTTCGCAATCTTGTTTGTTGATAAAATTCATTAAAAGAACTACAACCAGAAACAAGTTTAATTGCATAATGACAGTCACAGATTTCTTTTGGAAATTTCAGTGTATTCACGAGACCAATTGACCAAAGTAAAACCCATTGGGCTTCATACTGCCATGCAATCTGTATCGCTTCTTTCGCGTCAGGTTGCTCTGAAGTTAGGAAATTTCTTTCCTGCCTCGTTAATGATTCAACCACATCAAATTTGTTCAGCAGCCCCATGACAAACTCTTTGGAATTTTCCAAATCTCCTTCTTGGGCAACATCACAAGCATATTGTATGACAATCAACAAAGCTACCGCTCTCTTCGTAATCTCTTCTCGATTTCTTAACTGAATACTTGTCAAAGGAGGCAATTGAGGCAATCCTTCGATATATGGAATCCCTTTATCTTGCAGGTAGCTTATCGATTTCTGTTTTCTTTTCTCCCCATCGGTAGAAGTACTATTCTGTCCCATTATTTTGTTCGTACATGCTTGAGGAGTAAATTCTGAAGGACCAGAGGATCCATCCGGAAATACAATTACTTTTCCATCATTCCCGATGAGAGTTCGATCAGGGATAAAACCAATACCGTTTACCTGATTAAGTAATTTAAGAAACAGCTCCACGTATTCATCACTATAATCCTTCTTCGTCTCTATAGCGATTATGGTATTAATTACAGAAATCTGTGCCAAAACCTTCCTCTTAAGATGTTCTTCTTGAAATTCAATTTGATCGTACATGTGCATCATTCCAGGAATATTATTGGAAAAATAATCAGGAGATGATTCTTCAGAATCCACCCGAATAATAATTTTATTTTTGCCAAATAGTCTTTTCGATTGAATGGTATATTCATTTTTATTGCGGTCAACCTTGAACCCATTTTTGAAAACTTGAGTAATGAAACCTTCTACATCACTTGTATCATTCCTTGATGCAAATATCGTAAAAAATCTCAATGTTCCCCCTCCTCTAATTCCTATTTTCTTCTTAGCTATTAAATTTAGAAAACAAAAGAACATAAACTATTAAATATATTAAACAGCCTTTTATTATGACTTGTTCTTCAACTAAAATCTGTTTGATTGTCTTAGTTGTTATTATAAATAATTATACTATCCAGTTTGGAGTATTGCTAATTCCAATCAACTTAAAGGGGCTATTTGCTTTTCTTAGCTTGATAGCGATGTGGTGCTACCTCTGTTTTAGTAGGTTGGTAATAGTTATTTTTTAGAATATATGTGAAATCAAAAAGCTTTGAACTGGATTTTTATCATGCATTAAACTTTAGAATTCATAAAATTTTTCTGTAGATAATTTACTTTATAACTCTATACTTAAATCTAGTATAAAACTTTTATATTCTACAGCTACTTAAATTGAGTTCCCTTACTATTACCTCTTTAACTGTATTTTTTGTTGCACTAATTATAGGATAGTCTGTAGATATATCACACTTCCCTACAGTTAGGTTACTTAGATTTTTTTGCTTCTTTGTTTGCTGCATCTATTAACTTAGAAGCTGTCTCTTACCTTTCACTACCTATACCAACTTCCATTTTTTCACCTTTATCTAAACCGCCTTGTATGATTTCCACCCCATCTTTTACATAAATCATCACTTTACCTACATTATATTGTACTGGGAAATCTTTTTGTCCACACTATAACCTACTTATTTTTCCATCAACTCTAAATAAAGTTTAGATAATTCTTTTAACTCTTCTGACTTTTGCTTCATTGACTTGCTGAAAATATGATAACATGTATAAAGTTTATAGAAAATGTTTTCACTCCAGATTCCCCCTTATTTACTCTGTAATATTTAGCGTTTAAGCGATGTTTACTCCCATAAACGCTCCAATAAAGTAGACCTTGCCGTATTACAAATAAAAAAGGATCTAATATTTATTTCATTTAAAAAATGTTTTAGACTATAGAATAAAGTATTAGACTGTTAAAAAATAGTTGTAGACTGAAAAGTTGTATTTGTGTTTTTAAAATAAATTTACGATATTTTGTCTCTTTCAATTAAGGAATTACTTACACTTCATTTTTTCTTAGTGGACCAACAACACGGATTAATTAAATATCAATAATTAAGATACCAGAACTCTAAAAAAGGGGTGAGGATTATGATGAATAAAGAAATTCAAAAATTGTTTGATGATCTCAATTTATTTGCCAGACAGATCGCAAAAGTAAGATTATCAAATTTATCATTCGATGTATACGAATTCAAAGATAGACATGTGAAGCAAGTAGACTTAATATTTGCCAGAAAAAATCAATTTGATACTATTCAAGAGGCATTTTCTGCACTATTTAAAAAAGAATTGTTCGATGGAGAGGAATGGGATATTATTGATGAACCAGACCCTTCAGATAAACAATGGCTAACCGCACTAAAAGATTTCTGGATTAACGCATACTATTCAAGAGTATGTAATAGCTTAGAGTTATTAAACAAAAATGATTTTATAAGTAGATTTAAAAGGGATTTAGCTGATGTGAATGTACCAGAACAAGTTATTAAAGAACTCTTAATTAGATTGAATCATATTGAAACAATACAAGTACAAAAGGGATATGTTTATGATTATATATTCGGACAATCTGATAGCCATTATTTTTTGTTTGAATGGGGAATATATGATTAAAATGATTACAACTATTATGATTATGAAGAAGCGCACTTAAAGTTATGGGGGCGTCAATGAAATAACAGATAACAAAACAATCAAACTTTTTTATAAAATCTTTACACCACTTTTCAAGAAAGAACTCCATTTTAATCATCCCTTTTTCAAAATGGAGTCTTTGTGTTTGTCATAAAATCAAGATACATGCAATATTTCGAATCAAAATTAAAATCAAACAGTTAACTTTTTTTCCTCCATAACAGTATCTCTATTCACTATTTTCAAGTAGAAATGCGATACTGTTGTAATGTAGTATGGATAGATCCAAAGAAACGGGATACCAAATGTGAAAAATCCGATGATAATCCCTAAAATAAACCATCCGATAAAACTTAACGATAGCAGGAATAAATCTAATTTATGTCCTTTCATCAGTTCTTGACTCTTTTTAATTGCTTCACTCGCCGTATATTCTGGATGATCTAACAAAATATAGTAAGCCATAGAATAAGAGATAAATTTTATAATACCTGGTACAATTAATAATACACTCCATAAAAGTGTGTATACAGTCATTAAAGTAGTCACCTTTATAGATCTAAACACATTACTTTTTCGAAATCCTTCAAATAACTCACCAATTGTAGTAGATTCTTTTTTCGCTAAACGCAATGTAACTTTAAGATACCCATAATTCATAATGCCTTGTGCACCTATTAAACAAATAAATAGAACAACGAAAACAAGTAAATAAGAAAAAGCACCTGCTGCATTTAACTTTTCGTCTCCTGAAATGGAAAAACTAGAATTCATTATTTCACTTAATAAGATACCAAGAAACAACAGTGGAAATCCTATAATTAGCATACAAACCCTAGAAATAATATGATAAAGAAACGATGACAATACCGCCAATCCCCATTTGTCTTTTAATGAAGATACGGCCGCTTTTTTTAAGCCACTAATCATTTTGATCCTACCTTTCAATTTTTTCCTTTTATATGAATTACTTTTACACAAGGAATAATAACGTATTTTAACAAAATTTTTATTATATATAATTCCGTTAATATCTAAATGAATGGTGAAACTGTTCCAAAAGTGTTATTTTTAAGTAAGTATCAAATTTAGTACTTCTAATGTTTTTTAACACTACTTGACTAATTTTAGTATGTTTATTTTCAATCTATTAATCATGTAATTTATTTAAAAACACCGTGATGAATATACTTGCTACATAAAATCCATTACCAAACTGAAATCATTCTATAATAGCTTTAATTAAGTTCGAAATGATCAAAAACACTCGGAATTAGCCATTTCAGTTTTTCTTCATGCATCTTTCTCTTACCATATTTTTCAATAAGTACGTGAACCATACCACAATCTTCTATGTGCAAAATTAGCTTTAAGTCTGCAAAAAGTTTTTTACGATATTCCATATTTTACAATGAGTTAAAATCGTGAATAATTTTATCCAGTTCATCATAATCCTCACTTACGTTAATAATGTGCTAAACTAGCTAACATATATATAATTTTATATAGAAAACCCCAACAAAAATGTATCCATTCTTACATAAACAGTTTTTTAGTTTTTATTCTTGTTCAATATGGTATAGAAAAAGATTAATTATTTACAAGACAAGAAGCTAGGAGATGTTACATATGAAATATTTTGTAATAGAAGATGATGAATTATCAAGCTGTGGTGAAGAGACAATATATGTTTTTGAACATAGCAAAGGAAAAAACAGTTACGACACGATTAAAACCTTGGAAGATTTTGCAGCAACATGCCAATTCATTGAACGAAGAAATACGCATTGGTTTTGGTATAAAGGAAAACACGTTAAAGATATGCCTATTTGGGAATTCGAACAAAAATTTAGAGCTGAACAAGAAGAACTGAAAACAATATCCCAAGAAGAATTCACAGAATTGAGAAACAGATATGCCCCACTTATTAAACCTATCGAGTTCCCTATTAAAGGAATCCGAATTGCTTATGCTTATGAACCAGAATGGAATGATGAATTTTTTGTTATGGAAACGGAAGAAAGTTATTTTTCCGTATATTGGTTTACAACGGCTTAATAATCATTTTAATAACAAATCAACAGGTTTCTTATCCGAAAGGACTTTCGATAAATACTGATTAGGTGTTTAGAAAGTTTCTTCAAAGTCAGGGTGTCTAGGCTTGGGTATTCCGATTACTTGTTCTCCACTGCTAATATGATGAATAAAGCGAAACTGTAATGAGTGGGGGATTCTTTATTCCCCACTCATTATTAGTTGAAGCATTCGAGCTTTTACGGACAGTTCCTATCTTCCTTGCGCTTCTCTAAATCTTGAGGTAGGAATTTTATTGCCCGTTAATACGCGATAAATTAAATTCCTATTCAATCACATCTTTATAAATGTAGCATTTCAGCCTTTACAACTTGAATATATTCCTGCAGCTTGCAAAACGCTTCCGTCAATTTCCCTTTTTCTTCTTTATGAAGAAAGCGTGCCGTGTTTCGTTCTTCCTCTATGACAAGTAGTTGCGCGGCTGCATAAGAAAGACCATACTTTTCGCATTTTCGTTTTATATCTTGAAAAAAAGAAGGAGGTACCGTCCCTGCTCCTGAGACAAGCATCTCATCTAGAGCTTGTTCCAATTCATCGATTATGCGCACTAACTCTATCATAAAATGTTTCCCCTTCATTAAGTGTAATATTTATAATTTCTCCTACTTCTGTATATAAAATAACAGGTGTAACTACGAGCTTTGTTCCTTCCTGATAAGGATGAACTAACATTCTCTTTACATGTAATGAGTCCAAATATATTTTTACAAGTCGAATCGTCCGCTCATTGTCTGGTTGTTTCATCATTTGCATTTGTAATACTTCCCCCTTTTTATCAATAAGAGGTATAATCCATTTTCGCTCTTGCTTCTGAAACTCCCATTCTTCCATCTCAGCAAATTCGATACAAAAGACTCCTTGTTTACTTGCCTCTAACCTGTTCGCTTTTACTTTTTTTAGTAGTTCTTCCAATGAGGTTATAAAGAGCGATTGCCACTCTGTTACATTTGTTTTTCCGTCTACTTCCCCTACTGTCTGTGAGCTAGATGACAATTGGAAATCGGCGTTAAGCTTTGCATATTTCAACCCTAGAGATGAACGAGACAGTTCGTATCCCTTCCCTGCAATCCCCCATGGAACTTGCTTTTCATGGAGGTCTTCAGAAGTTGTGTTGCTCCCTTCATAAAACATGGGACGTGACTGTGTGTATGTGATCCACTTTTCCTGTTCTCGATTATAGAAATAATATGTCACACCAACATAACCGGACTTCGTTTTCCAGCCGAATGCGCCAAAGGCATGCAAAGTTAGCGGTGGAACTTCATAATATTCCGAACGATACGGACTCTCTTGCAGACGGTGATTTTCTAACAACACAATGTATTCATAAATCGCGGACAGCGTTTGCCGATAGGATGCCATTTGAAAAGATGCATGTTTCATTCGGTATAGCCTAATATCAGTCCCTAGCTTACGAAATAAATTTTCTAACTTTGCTAGTTTCAAAGAACGCGCTTTTACAGAAAGTTGTTCTATTTCATAGATTGTTTTTTCTGTAAGACGTGTTAATCCAAAGTGAACAATTTGCTCAATCATCTCTTTGAAAATAGATAGCTTATCCGACTCAATAATAAGAAATTGCACCTGTTTCGTTTCATGTGAAATTCCTCTCTCTTTTTGATACCAATATATTGCTTCCGCCTTATGCCGGCATATTCCCTCTGCTTTACATGTACAAATCGCATCAGCTATCGATTCAGCTGTCAGAAAGCGAACCGTTATATCCTCTTCTGGAAAGGAGGCAATTAAAGCACCCTCCTCTTCCAAAACAAACTTTTGCTGAAATGTTTCGCGGAACATCATTTCAGCCCACATTTTTTCGGAGACAATATTGCTAACGTTCACATTCAAAAGGGCAGAGAAATCAACTTTTATGTTTTCTTTACCTTCGTACATCTTCTTTGCTTCTAATAAAGCCATAATGACATGCTTACAAATCGAGCGCGCTTCACAAGTGCAGGAGTAACTGCGTATATCTCCCGTAAACGTTACAGTAGTTTCATCATCAAGATGCACTTGCGCTGCATCCTCTTCTAAATCTATTTTGATATTTGTTGCAGCAGCCAAATCCTTCATTGCTCTCTTATATGTTCCTTTGTTGGACATGGCGATTAAATATGTTTCATCAATAGCCGAAAGAACATTTAAGAAATGATTGTTGCGATCCATTGCGCCAACCTCCCTGGTGTTAATGCTGCTACATGAGCACCGAGTGCTGTCATTTTTTTTGCTGCCTGTTTATCATAAAAAGGCTGTGCAGTCGGATCAAGAGAAGTAAGCACAATCAGTTTTGCTCCTGATTCTACAATCTTCATCGCTTCTCGGTACATTTCAGCGTAACTGCCACCTTCATATAAATCCGTTACAAGCACGACAATTGTTTTATGAGGCATCTCAATTTTATTCGTTGCGTAGCGCAGCGCCTGAGCAATATATGTTCCTCCACCAAGCTGTACACTCATAAGCGTTTCCACCGGATCATCAATACGATCCGTTAAATCAACAACAGCTGTATCAAAGATGAACAAATCTGTCTTAATCGTCGGTAAGCTTGCGAAAATACCTGCCATAACTGCGCTATGGATAACAGAATCAATCATACTTCCACTCTCGTCTACTGCGAGGATTACACGCCATGTGCTAACATGTTTAGTGGCAGCGTAAAAGTACGGTTTTTCAATATGAATGGCGTTTGTTTCCTTGTCAAAATGCTTTAAGTTCTTTCGAATCGTTTTCTTAAAATCAAAGTTGCGCATCGTGCGCACGCGGCTAGAACGATTTCGATCCGGTCTACCGCTTAATGCATGCTTCACTTCTTGCTCTAAATTACGACGCAACTCCTCAGTGACTTTCGCTACAATGCGTTTAGCTGTGTCTAATACATCCGGTTTTACATAATCTTTAAATTGTAAAATGCATTTTAATAAATTCATATTCGGTTCCATTTTTTCAAGCGTTTGCTTATCCTGTAATAGAGCTGTTAATTCATATTTCTCTAACGCATGATTTTCCATAATTTCAATGGTTTCTTTCGGAAATAACTCCCGCACTTTCGAAATCCAAGTCGGCACTGTTAGCTGAGAGGGATCTAAGGATCCACCGCGCTCTTCTCCGCGTTCTCTCTCGTACAAAAAGTCCAGCATCTCGTCCATTTCTCTGTATACAGGTTCTTCTTCCTGAAATGTAATTTGATCATCCGCATGTTTCCCAAGAACAAGACGCCAGCGATTTAAAGAAATGTTATTCTCCATCTTCTAGCCCCCGTCTTATTAAAATCCCCTTCGCTTTCCGATCTAACTGCATTACATACATCAGCATCTCTTCGGAAATTGGTTCTTCTTTTATCGCTTCTTCTGTAGCGCCATATAACTTGGAAATCTGTCTAGCAATCGTATCCACTTCAAGCGGCGTGAATTGACTGAATAAGAGGCGTAAATGTGGCAACACTTGTAGAAATATCTCTTCATCAAGTTCTTCTAGAACATGAGACATTCCGCTAAGCAACGATTCGTTATATAAAAAGATATCTTTGGCGCCAGCAAACAAACCCTTCAAAAATATCGGAGCTTGCTTTTGCATATCACCGCTTCCATAAAAATACCCTTCTGCCACTTGCATTACCTCATCAATTTCCCGCTTTCCTAAAGAAGTTAACAGCCCAAATACTGCTCCCTCTACTTGGCTTTCTCTTTTTTCCTTTTGCAAATAAAGCTCCAATGCGTCAATAAATTGCTGATCTGTAGGCTTCATTGTATACAAATCGATAAGCTTTTCTGCAATAATTGCTGGTTCGCCCCCATCTAGAACAGAAAATAACGAAAGTGCTTTATTCCTAGCGTAATCCGCCTGCTGATTTGCTTTTTCTATTTGTGATAAATAATAAGCACAATTTGCCATAGAAGCAAAATCTCCATCCTTTTGCACAGCTTCATCTATAAATTGGGTGTACATGGAAAAGTCAGAAAACAAACCACTTAAATAGGCTTCTAGCAATAAAAGGGACACCTCTCCAGCCCGTCCCTTTGCCTTGTGCAGCTTTGCTCTTAGCATTTCCTGCGCCGCTTCTTTCACCGTTCCGCCATACACAGATATATCAATCAGAGCACTTTCTACTTGTGCTGAAAAACGATATTTCCAAGTTTCACGCATAAGATTAATATTCTGTTTTCTAGCTAAGTTAGGACCGCGTAGCTTCTCACAAAATGGAACTCCTAAAAAAGCGAGGCAATGAAAAAATTGACTTAAGCCCAAGTGCCTTTCTTTCTTGTATATGTCAAGAATCGTCTCCTGCGGTACAGTTGAACGGGCCGGTAGACGAAACGACCGAACAGAAGCACGAAAATCATGCACGAGAGGCGGCACATCTGCTTCTTTTGACAATTCCCCACGCTTTGTCCCTTGCAAACTCTTCTGAAGCAATGCTAAAGGCTTATTGGCCGAGAATATCTCACCTTTCACAAATGTACTGCGCACTGCGTCCATTAATTCATACAATCCGGGTTGCATCTTTCCACGAAGCAGTGCAAGTTCACGTATCATTCGTGCAGCCTCAATCTCATCTGCCATTGATATTCCTTCTACCTTTAGCTGTCTAGCAATTCGTATCATAAATTGCTCAGCTACCGATTCATCGCTGTTCTCCCAAATATGTTGGTAAAAAGCAGGTGCAGGCATTCCGCTCTCATAGCCACGCATCTGATCACTTTCCAAAAAGGAATACGGCATAAGATAGTTTTTAGCATACAATTTAGGAAACGGGCTTTTCGGCAATTTTTTCTTTTTCCCTTCCAATTCAAGAAGCCCTTTCACATGAAAGCCTCCAGTAATAACGAGCACCTTGTCATACACTTTACGCGCTTTTTCAATTTCTCTTGCCATATGTATCTCCCTGGCTTCACAACCGTCTTCTGTCAACATCCCCTGCGTATAGTCCGCGCGTGTATAATAACAATAATGAAATAACTGACGGACAAACTCCTCGCTCGTCATATGAAAGCCTTGCAACTCAAAGTATTTCTCCCAAAACTCATGGAAATTTCGGCACCCGGTTTTTTCTGAAAGCATACGGACATATTGGCTATGCCAGAAATATTGCTCATCATGTTTCCCATTCTCTTCCTTATTTTTCGTTAAAAACAAATATTCTTTATAAGGAAGATCAATAAATGAAACAGGAATGTTCTGTGCAGCGCCTTTTCGTAGCGCGACAAGTTCTGGCGAATAATCGAGAAAGGGATAGTACGCACGGTACTTTCCACTTTCTCCTCTTTCAAGCACATTCGTTTTATCATCATAACTGCAATATATACAAATCGGAGCTTTACTATCTGCACTCACAATATGCGGAATAAGTGTGTTACAGTCTATCGGGCCTTCTATAAGAATTGCATCTGGTTTATAGCATTTAACAATCTTTTGTATATGAAAAGAGCACGCGGGACTATGATGGCGAATTGGCACGTATACGACGTTCCGATCTAAATTGTAAGCTCTTTGAAACAATGCATTTACTTCAGCTGATTGCGAGCTTCGAAAAACGACTTCCATACCTCTCCTCCTATTTGACCTCGCGCCTTAACGATGCTTGTAAAATAACTGCGCAACTTTTCTAAATCATCCTTGTTTTCTTTCGCAATCGTCCCTGACAAATATCGGACAAGCGCATCCATTTTCACTTCTCCACTTCCATAATAGTACGCATCCATTGCACTTTGATAATATACAGATACCGCTTCTGCAGTACTCATAACAGAAGATGGCTGATCAATTCGTTTTCCTTCAGCAGTTACCCCTTCCCGAAGTTCATGAAAAACAGTCGCTAACAGCTGAACAACCGTTTGATCCACTTTTGGTTTGATGCCTGATGCCCTTAATAACCGCGTTACTTGTGACTCTATTATTTTTGCTTCAAGTTTTACATCTTGAATTGGATGTACCGTTTCAAAATTAAAACGACGTTTCAATGCACTACTCATCTCATTCACACCCCGATCGCGTGTGTTAGCCGTCGCAATAATATTGAAGCCAGGCTTTGCTGTAAGAATTCCTTGTTCTCCAAATTCCGGAATATTGAGCACCTTATCGCTCAGAACACTGATCAATGAATCTTGCACTTCCTGTGGACAACGCGTTAACTCTTCAAATCTAGTTAATATCCCTTTTTCCATCCCAACGAAGAGAGGCCCTGGCACAAGCGCCTCCCTTACAGGTCCTTTCGCAAGAAGAAGTGCATAGTTCCACGAATACTTAATTGTATCTTCCATCGTAGCGGCGGTTCCTTGCACAGTGTTACGGCTATTTCTGCATATTGCGGCAGTAAGTAGCTCACTCAGCATCGTCTTTGCAGTCCCAGGCTCTCCAATTAACATAAGTCCACGATTCCCTGCTAATGTAACAATCGCTCGTTCCACAAGCGCATCATTCCCATAAAACTTACGGCTAATTTCCACTTCTTCTCCTTCCAAAAGAAGCGGTTCTTCTTGTCCGATAATAAATGTACGAACAGCACGCGGTGACAATCGCCAATTAGGTGGTTTTGGAAACGAATCATTCGCTTCTAACGCATTCAATTCTATTTCATACAATTCTTCCATTAATGGTTTAATAGACTGCATATGTCATTTCCTTTCTTATCGCTTACTGCGCCAGTTTTCATCATGGCCAAGATTCGATTCTGTCGTCCGTTTTATATCATATAAAATTTCGCTAAAAAATCGTTTAGGTACTTGATTTGGCACAATGCGTCTTGCATCATCAACTTCGTCATAGGAGTATGAACCACGGCTCACTGTGCCTGCTTTATAAAATTGAATTTCAAATAAGCATACATCGTCCTCTTCTTCATATCCAACAGGTGCGCCTTCAAATGCAAGCTCCGCCCCTAACCCTGTGCGAGCGTCTTCTTTATAGAAAGAATAATACACACCAGCATCTTCAACTGATCCGCGATTCCAACCGTACTTCGTTAACTTACCAAACAGCGACCGACCATTGATTTGAATGCCCCCAAACCTTTCCACAGTTACTTTCTCATCTTCCGCCGCCAGAAATACTTCGCGAACAATCTGCGGGAATGGTTGGATAACCTCATAATCTTCTAGTTGTTCCTTCCATAATTCCCTTTCCTCTTTGGACAATTCTAGCGGATGGATCAGACCGATAACAGTGTCTGGCGTAAGTTCATGCTCTTCTTCGTCAACCGTATTGAATGTACCGTCTTCCATATAACGAAACGTCACAAGCAACTTTCCTTCCTTATACTCGCCCCAAATAAGTGAGATAGCAAATTGCTGCATAATTGGATTTTCCACAAACAAAGACTTCCATGTATGTTGCGACCAATAACGATTAAGAGAAAGTGCCATTTCAAGACGTTGCGTTTGCATACTAATGATACTTCGAAGCTGTTTCTTTATAGATGATAACTCCACCTTAGCCTCTTCTGCTTTTTCCACATGATCTTTTGCATTTGGTTTCGGAAGCGACTTTATTCGTTTTCCTTCTTCTGTTTTTAACTCGATTTTCAGGTTGGGCGTTAAATAGGCAGTAAACATCCTACTTCCGTAATCAATTGTCTTTTCACCGCGTTTATTAAAGCCAAGGTCCGGAACAAGCTGATCCTCTAGTTCTTCTTCTGTTATACCCCGTGTTTTAGCAGCGAGACTCAACGCTTCTTTCGCAGCATTACGCACCTGTTTATGTTTATATTTGAATGCTATAGTATTAATCGTCATAAGTGCAAGATGTGACGAAGACAACGCCAACGCCTGAACAGCTGCTGCAGCGATAGCTCCGCGCATGCCAACAGCCCACTCATCAATCTGCTTTTTGAGCAGCAGCGCCATTTCATCATCACTATGAATGCTATACATCGAAAGAATACCGCGCTTTTTCGCCTCCGCTCCTTGAGAAATCCACAACTGATAGATCGCTTGTATATTTTCTTTCAAATCTTGTTCATTTAAAGCTGCACCTATCACTTCCACCGCTTCCTTTTTCTCAATTACAGCCTCCGATACATACTGCTGAAAATAAGCAAGCGGAAGCGTTGCATCTGCAATTACATCGGAATCACGAAGACGAATTTGCGGTTCAAATCCGAGCCACTGCACGAGTGCGTTTCTTTTTTGTGGTGTTAAAATACGTGTACAAAAAGCTTCGATACTTCCTGATACTCCTTCTAGGTCTTCATCGCCAAGCAGCGGAGCAAACTTCTCCATCAAGGAAGCATTTTTCTTTTCTTGCAAAGCTTCTTGCACAAGTTGTGTATATTTTTCAGATTTAAAGTATAAAAGTGTTTGCATTACATTTTCGCGTACGACTTTCTTTCTACTATTCAATTCCTTCGCTACATCCTCTGCAGCTTCCACATCTTTTGTAAGAAACTCGACTGCGGCAGCACGTACTTTTTTAGAGGAATCTCCAAGACTTTGAATAAGAATAGCACGCGTTTTAACTGTATCATTCTTTGCCAACTCATCCAAAATGAAAATTCGTTCATCTGCAGAATACTCAGTAAATGTCTCTGTCACATATGCCTGTTCTTTTACAAATAAACGAACGAGTGCTTCTTTCGCCTTATTTTCCTCCTCACTGTGCCGAGCAGCTTGTTTAACTGAATAATAAACAAGTTTCTCCTTCGATAAACCGTAGGATAGAAGATCTTCCAACATTTGTTCCAGCGAACCTTCCTTATGAGAACACCGGTGCAGAAGTTCATATAATTTATAATTATAGTCATTTCCAAATTGAAGTTTGAGCGCTGCTTCCCTCTTTACTGCTTCCTCTATATCCCAAAGGAGTGCAATTGCTAAAACAGACATTCCCCGGTAATTATTTTGCTGCTTCGAACTCTCGAGCACTTGCTTCATATCTTCAAATGATAATTCCCCAACTAAATAGTCACGATATGTATCACGTATGTCAGATGATTCCGACTCAAGGGCAATCGCTAAAAATTCTTCACGTACTCTGTTTCGATTGAATTCGTATCCTTTTTCCGCCAAAAGCATCGCCACGAAAAGATAATGAATTTGACTTAAATATTGCAGCGTACGCTGAACAAATTCTGGCTGCTCTTCCACCATCCGAAGCAATAATTGATATTCATATACTTTGTCGGAGTTAACGACACCTAAATGACGTCGTGTAAGACGATATGCGAAAAATCTTTCCTCTGAAACACTGAATTGTTCGCACAAGTTTCGAATAGTTGCATAAGCTTGTTTATCAAAATCCCTTGTTCTTACATGATTTCCAAACTGATCAAGAACACGACACACATGATTCGTTGCATAATCCATAAAGTTTTTAACAGAACGTTTCGCTAACAAGTCAATATATCGTCTTGCCACATTTGAATGCTGATAAACACGAAATACTAGCTGCCAGGTCACATCAGGTAAAGATGAGCCAACAGAAACTTCACTAACAGATTCACCTTGAACGTATCTTTTCGCCAATTCTATCTTTTCTTGTGCCCCGTCCAGCTTCAATATAAACTCCGCATGCTCTTGCAGTTCTTCCTCCAATAAAGAACTGTACGTAAGAAATCTCTCATAATCTGCATCTAGCATATGCAGAAGCAAAACCATCTTTGGTCGACCTGTTATAACTTGTAACTGCTCTTCTATGTACTTTGGATTCTCCCTTATTAATTCTCTAAGAAAAACATCCGCTTCATTTACAGAACGGGAAAGATTCGTTAAATACTTACACGCCAATTCTACAAGAATATCAAATGAAAGACCGCTTTTTTCAAAATAAACTTTTATATCTGGAAAACTCATATATGAAAAGCGCACGAGAAGAACATTCAACAGTTGATCTTCAAGCAAGTAATAAAATAACCGAAAAAAACCTGCGTCTTGCTTATACGCTTTCCTAAAATCACTCATAAACTGCCAAGCAAAATCACTACGCTTATTGTCACGAATCGTCGTTTGTTCTATATGTTTTAAAACTTCTTCATCTCTCGTCTGCAAGTAACGTAACGCTAATTCTTCTTGTTCCCCTGTTATATTAAGATGTTGAAACAACTGATATGTACTGACTGCCATCTTCTCTGCCTCCCTAGTTCTTTTATAAATTCATCGTTATATCATTTATATATGATAATAACCACTCTCTCGTATGTCTGAAATTTCAGATACAGAAATACGGAATATATTTACATTATTAGTATATCATATCAACCTAAATAAGAACGTACGTTTCTTTTTAAAACTTCATATTTATTTAAAACAATCATTGAAAATTTGGTTTAGAGATAAACAAAGTAAGGACTGAATGTTTTTATGATATGTATTAGACTTAGGATTTTGGCAAAAAATTCGAGCACTGGATTCAAACGTAATTTAATGAATAAAAAAGACGCCAATTATAGCGTCTTGAACTGTACCCCGGGGATATGCAAAGCTATCTTAAATAGATTTTCTGGTTATAATACAGGCTCATAAAGGAGCTGTTTTATCCCACTTTTGTTTTTATTTGTAATTCCATGTTATTTCTACTACTTCTTCGGGAGTCAATTCTTCATCATTCCAAAAAATCAAATCACTTGGAGCAGGGTGAGGTACACCAGAGTTATTAAATTGATGAACATAGTTACTGTGTTCATCCTCAGGTAAATCAAGATCATAAATTTTTTTTACAAGCTCAAGCAGTTCTGTTTTCGTCAATTTACATATCAAATTTTTCATCCTTTCATTTAATTTATAACCCTTTGTTCCCGAAATAGTATGCGGGATCTAAAACATTTTGATGCATTTTAGGAGATACAATCATTAGATTATAGACATCTCCACCTTTATCAATAGACTGTTTATGATGCAATATATATTTATTATAGTTACCATAATGTTCCGTTCTTGGTGAGTAAGGAGCCTTACCTTTTTACATAAGTTTTATATCCATAGGACTAAATTCTCCAGCATAACTTGAATCAGCAAGTGTTTTCCAAAATTCCTCTCTAAAATCATCAAATGATTTAAATTCTTTTCCGACTAATTTGTCTCTAACTTCTTGCAGAATAATACCAATATCACCATCATTATACATTAACTTCTATGATGTATAACATTCTAATGAATTAAGCTAATTCTCCTGTTTCGGGGGTTTGGGTAAAAAATATCCTCCTTGAACATAGGCGTTTTTTTATTCATGCAGAAATATTACCGCAAAGCTACATTGATAAAACACATGACAAACTTATATATAATTACAAGCTCAGCTCTCACAAAAAACGCAATAAAAAATAAACAGCGGAACTAGTCCACTGTTTACTTCGCCACGCCTTCATGTAATTTTTCTGTATAATCTTTTACGTCTTTCCAGCTATCTTTTGCTGTATTTAAATCTTCTTTTATGAAGGTAAATTCTTCAGGACTGATTCCTTTTACGTTTTGTAGTAAATTATTGTATTTTGCCCCTACCGTATACCATTGATTTGATATATTTTGCAGTGCTGTAATTGCTGCATCAATTGTCTCAGTCATATTTGTTGTTTTATTTTTCACATCAGTCAAAATTGCAACTTCTGCTTGTGCGCCAGAAATTCTATCTTTTAAATTGGCTATTTCTCTTTCTGCATTTGCGATATCTTTTTTCGCAATGGCAATCATCGGTCCGCCAGCAAGACATGTTATTAACGCTACGCAAAGTACACCACCAGCAATGACCATATCATTACTCTTTTTTATTGAATCGTTATATGTATTTATTTGTTGCTCTAGAGCTGGAATGCCAGCATTCGTACTTGCCAATATCGCTGTTAATTGATTTGTATCTTCTTTAAAACTATTTGTGTCTTTCGCCATTCTATCGCGAAAAGCTTTCAAATTACTTAGTAATACATCTACCTCATTTTGATTCTTTACAATATCTGCATACAACTTTTCTAAATCCGCTTTTAATTTTCCGCTATCCTTTTGATCGATCGCTATTAGCATGCTATTATAATACGCTTGAAAAGTATTATTGTAATTAATAATATTTTGATCTGTTTTCATAATTTGAGGCTTCATATAATTTAACCAATACGTTGCATTAGTTTTTGCATCTCTTTGGTGCTGAATCATATTTCCTTTAAACTCACTATTAATGGAACTTATTTTACTTAAATCAGTTTCTTGCTGATTTTGAATTAATTTTGCATATGAATCCATTGCGAATATGCTCGATGTCGTTTGGGCCATAACATCTTGGAATCCAGCTGGCCCTAGAGAATAATTTTTCGCATTTTCTTGCAATGTTTTTACGTTTTGTTCTGCAGCCAAAGGATGTAAAGGAAATGCGTTACTTGTTGCCACTCCAGCAATCATTAACGTTAATAGACATTTTTTATAAAATCGTTTTTGCATACTTTTCACCTATTTTCTTTATAAGGATATAAAAAGCTCCTGCTCACAACTGAACAGGAGCTTCAAATCATTCATCAATACTTAACGCTCTAACGATTCGTATACGATTATGCTTTTTTCGTATCTACTACTTTAATATCTTCAGCATAAATCTTTTCTGCATAGTCTTTAATGTTTTTCCAGCTATCTTTCGCAATGTTTAAATCTTCTTTAATGAAAACAAGGTCGTTTGGACTAATTGAATCTACATTTTGAAGTAGAGAATTGTATTTTGATCCCATTGTGTACCATTGATTTGAAATGTTTTGCAACGCTGTAATTGCAGTATCAATTGTATTTGTTAAATACTCAGTTTGTGTTTTAATGTTCGTTAATCCCGCTACTTCTAATTGAGCAGTTGTAACTTGTCCTGTTATTTTTTGAATTTCTGCCTGTGCATTATCTAGTTCTTTCTTCGCTAATACGATACCAGCTGTACCACCGCCTACAGCCGCTGTGCCTCCTGCAATTAATGCGATTCCTAGCGGTGTTCCTGCTCCCGTAGCGATAACTACTGCACCACCGATAATTGCAATTGGCCCTAAAGCTGTCGCAACAGATGAACCGATAATAATTGCATTATATTTGCTAATTGCTTCATTGTACGTTGTAATTTGATTTTGCAATAGCGGAATCCCTGCATCTTGACTAGCTAAAATAGATGTGATTTGATTTGCATCACCCTTGAAGTTTTGCGTATCCGAAGTCATTTTATTTCGGAATTTCTTCAAATCTTCTACTAATTGGTCTACTTGTGCTTTATTTTCATTAATACTACTTGATAATCTAGTTAAACCTTTCGTAAGAGTTGCTTTATCTTTTGCATCTACCGCAGCAACTAAAGTATCATAATAGTTTTGGAATTTCGTATTGTAGTTAATGATATTTTGATTCGTTGAAATAAGCTGTGGTTTCAATACATCTAACCATTGCTTCGCATTTCCTCTAGCTGTATCTTGGTGCTGAATCACTTTCCCTTTTAAAGCTGCATCAACAGACGATACATTACCAAAGTTAACATTCCCTTGTTTAATAATTGTTAAAGCGTACAGATCCATTACTAAGGCGTTTGAACCTGTTCTTTCCATTGCATCTTTTAGGCCTTCTGGTCCTAATGAGTATTCTTCATAGTCATTATAAGCTTTTGCTACAGCATGAACTGGAGCTTGTTTCACTGTACTTTCAGCTGCATACGTATGAGCCGGCATAATGTTCCCTGCTGCAAATACTGCCATAAGTGCTGATAGAGCCATTACTTTATAAGGTTTTTTTGTCATTTTTCTTCTCTCCCTATATCGTTACTTATTTTTAATGTACTTCAACGTTTGTAACGTAATCTTCAAATTGATTCGTTTGTTTATTCATTTCATCACTTACTTTTTTAATTTGATTGAAATGTTTTTGAAGTAAACTACTATCTGTATACGTGCCTTCTTCAACACTCTTTTGAATTTGGATCATATTATTGTTTAGAACTTTCCAATCCGTTAATAACGTTTCTAAAGTTGAGATTTGACGATCAATTAATTCTGTAAAGCTACTTACTTGATCTTCAACGAATGTAATTTGTGTCGCCTCTGCTTCAGTTTGTGATAACTTTTGAATAAGTGGTAGTAGCTCTTTTTGCTTTTGCTGAATGCGAAGAGCTGCTTCTCTCGTTTGACTATCTGCAGCATTTACAATTTCATTACTTAAAGTACCGATAGAAACGAAATCAATTGTTTTCGTCTGCGCAGTTTGATTCGTAATTGTAAATACTTGTTTACCAATATTAATAGAACCTTTAATAATTTCTTGAGGCCTATTCAAAATAGTCGTTAATTCAGCTTGAATTTCCCCTTGAATTCTTTTAATATCTTCTCTTAATTTCACAATATCTCCACTTGATCCTTGCAGTGTTTTTATTGCTTCATCAGCTTTAATTGATAAGTTGCTACTATCTTTGTCTAATACCGTTTTAAATCGATTTAACTCTAATAAATCTTGCTCCATACTCTCTTGGATGCTTTGTACTTGCAATTGTAATTTTCCATATGCACTTGTAAAATCTGCTTTTGCCTTTTCATCTTCATTTATGTTTCCTGCTAGTTCATAGAGCTTACTATAATAACTATTAAATCTAGTACTATATCTCATCATCTCTTGATTTAAGTCGATTAGCTTCGGATTATATTCATCAATCCACTCTCGTACATTTGCCTTTGCAAACTTTTGATGATTCGTCAAACTACTCATCGCATTCACCTTAATATCTGGCTGTTGTAAAATAACTAGTCCATATGCTTGTATAAGTGGTGACTGTGATCCTAACATTCTAATTGAATTGGATAATGTATTTGGAGCAATTACATTTTGTGCATATACTGTTTTCACTTCTGTTTGCCCCTCCTTAGCGTAAGCGCTTACAGGAATAAAACAACTCGTAGATACTGCTGTAACCAATAACCCTGTAATTAAAGTCTTTTTCACTTTAACTCCTCCTATGTATTAGCAACTATTACTATCGCATTTTATTATTCTATTTTCTTGCACGTAATTTGAGATGGTTAAAATAGAGAACGTTCTTACCGTGATTCATGTACGAACCATCTCTTCCAACTTTTATTGCTACAGTACTCACTTATTGTTCTAAAACATTTCATATGTGATTAGTATGAATAACATTGTATAAAATTTCTATTTCATATCCATTTCCACATTCACACAGTGAATATATTACATAAAAATATTATTCATTTTAAACTAAATAACGTAAGCAAATATGAAATTCCGTTTTGTTTTCATGTAAGTTTTGTACTGTAAGGTCATTTAAACACAGCTATTTATCTATCGTAAAGAAGTATTTTCATTCCCTTTATTTTCAAGCTTTCCCGTCCTTATTTCAAAATATAATCCGCTTCACTTTTTCAATTGAAATATCCATATATCACAACAAAAACTCCTACTTACTTATAGATTTAAAAATTATATCAGTATATCTTTTAGGTTCATATGCAATTATGCATAGCGTATACACAAAAAGGATAGCTTCACTTTCGTAAAGCTATCCTTAAAAAATCTTCTTACTTTTTCAAATGATATGGAACTGTTGTAATAACAACATTTCTTTTATAGAGTAAATACGCACGAATGAGTAAACTAGACTGATTATGAAGAATGTTATGCCAACCTTTTTTCGGAATGAACTGTGGTATAACGACAGTAACTCGGTAATTTGATTCACTCGCTTTATATTGCACTGTATCAATAAACTTTGTTAGCGGTTGAATAATACTTCTATAGTGAGAATGTAAGGTAACAAGTCTTACTTCAGGTTGCCACTTCTTCCATTTCTCTTCAAATTTCTTTTCCTCTTCTCTGTCAAAAGCAACATATACAGCGATAACTTGATCTGCAGAAAGAGCCTTCGCATAGTTCAATGAATTTTCCACTACATGAGTCATACCTGCTACAGGAACGACAATTACATTTCCCTCAATTGGAACAAGTGGTTCACAAGTTTTTAAACTTAATTGATCGCCCACTGCATCGTAATGCTTCTTAACTCTATGGAACAAGAAGATGATGGCAGGTAAGAAAATAAGGATTGACCAAACTTGTGCAAATTTAGTTAAAAAGAACATGCTCATTACGATAAAACTAATAATTGCACCAATTAAATTAACCGTTAATCTCAAAGCCCATCCTTCAGGTTTTTCACGAAGCCATTTTAATACCATACCCGTTTGAGAAAGTGTAAATGGAATAAATACACCTACTGCATATAACGGGATTAAATGTTCTGTTTGCCCTTGGAAAGCTACAATTAAAATAATCGAAGCTATCCCAAGTATAATAATACCGTTTGAGTAACCTAGGCGGTCTCCTCTAATCGTAAACATTCTCGGTATAAATTTGTCTTTTGCAAGGTTAACTGCTAATAGTGGAAATGCAGAATAACCTGTATTAGCAGCAAGAATTAATATTAAAGCAGTTGTACCTTGTATGAAATAGTACATGAAATTACGTCCAAAAGTTTGTTCAGCAATTTGTGAAACAACTGTTACTTCCTTACTTGGATTAATTCCGTAATAATAAGCTAAAAAGACAATTCCTGAAAATAAAACGGCAAGTAATGCACCCATTGCAAGCAATGTTTTCGCTGCATTGTTAGGTGCAGGATCCTTAAAGTTTGGAATTGCGTTAGAGATTGCCTCAACACCTGTTAAAGCCGAACTACCCGATGCAAATGCTCGTAGCAGTAAGAACAAACTAATTCCCGCAACCGGCGTTCCAATCGGCGTGTGTAAAGTCGGTGAAACGTGACCAGTTAAAATATTGTATATCCCTACCCCAATTAATATAAATAGTGCTAGAACGAATAAATAAACCGGATATGCTAAAACGGAAGCTGATTCCGTTACCCCTCTTAAATTTAAAATAGTAATAAATATAACAAATATAATCGCAATGATTACATTATGTGCATGTAAACTAGGAAAAGCTGATGTGAGCGCATCTGTACCTGCAGACACACTTACTGCAACAGTTAAAATATAATCGACTAATAAAGATCCTCCAGCTATTAACCCTGGATTCATCCCTAAATTTTCTTTTGATACAACATACGCGCCCCCGCCATGCGGATAAGCAAAAATAATTTGACGATAAGATAAAATAAGGGCTGTCAATAATACTAATACCCCGATAGCGATCGGAATTGAATACCAATAAGCAATCGCTCCAAGACCTGCTAAAGCAATTAAAATTTGCTCTGGTCCATATGCAACCGATGACAATGCGTCAGAAGATAAAATGGCTAACGCCTTCGTTTTATTAAGCTTCTGCTCTCCTAACTCAGTTGATTTTAACGGTCTTCCAATTAAAAATCTTTTAATAGATGAAACCAATACTGTCCACTCTCCAATAATTTTGTACGAACGATGCTGCTTGTTACAGCCAGCAAACTATTTCTTCAGAAAACAAAAAATGTCTACAAGCCATAGCGAAATAGACTTGTAGACATTATATTTTTTGTCGCACAAGCTCCACCTTCCTTCTCAATATAACGCTTACGAGGTTAGCTGTCGGATTCGGGCCTATGAGTAGCCCTACCTTTTTCAAGGATTCACCCCATTGGATTAAGTATTAATCCATAAGAACGGGTCCCCCGTACCATGCGGTTTCAGCGATTTAGAAAATTGAAACTGTGGATTATAATACTCCTTTATTTTCAAAATGTAAACAAAAATTTTGAAAAAGAAAAAATTTAAAATGATTGCGCATAATCCGCCGGTAAATATACATAATGAATACTAAAAAATCGATAAAGGAGACCCATATGTCTAAAGAAAAGAAGCCTATTTTTTCCGATTCCTATTTAGATGCGTTAGCAAATGAAATTAATCAATTATACGGTAAACGTGAACAGGAAATAAATTTGACAGATAGAACGAAAAGAAATAAATAATTTGTCATAAAAAAAGAAAGCAATACACTTATATATTGCTTTCTTTTTTATTTTTTCATACATCCAATTCTATTTCTGACCTGTTAAAGGTCATTTCTTCATACACTTTCAAATTTTGATATACTGCCCCTAATAATGGTGCTTCTATAGAAAATTGTTCTGCTACATCTAGTAAGTATCCTTGTAAGTGCTTCCCTTCAATGGACGAACCTTTTTCCATATCACGCTGCATTGATGACTTCATATCATACGAAATTTTATCAATTGTTTTCATATGTTCCTGGGCAATACCATCCTTAACTGGAGCTTTCATAGACCTCATGATTTGCACACATTCTTCAAATAAGTTTCGGATAAATTCGTGTCCACCTTCACTTTCACGAATCGGTCCTATTGGTGCACGCATTAATGTCGTCACACCCGACATTACAGTAATAAATAAATATTTATGCCACATATCTTGCGTAATATTTTCACTTAAAACAAAACTAGATTTCGTACCTGCAAATGCTTTAGAAATATGCTTTATTCTCTCTGAACCTTGAAGCTTGATTTCTCCAAACAGAAGTCTGTTGGCAGCACTCGTTTGTACAATTTCTCCTTGATCGTTTAACGTCGTCTCGATAAAGCATAAACCGCCAATTACTTTTTCCACGCCAAATTCCTTTTGTAATTGTGATAAATGAGCGATACCATTTAACAATGGAATGATGACAGTTTTTTCGCTAACATAGGGCTTCAAATCTTGAATTGCCTCGTTTAAGTGATACGCTTTTGTTGAAAATAAAATGACATCAAATGGAGCAGTTCGATCTTCTTTCGTTATTAATTTCGGTTGGAAGGAAAAATCCCCGTTAACACTTCGGATTACAAGTCCTCTTTCCTCCAATTGTTTTTTCCGTTTACTACGAACAAGGAACGTAACATCTTCTCCCTTTTCTACTAATCGACCTCCAAAAAAACCTCCGACGCCACCAGCCCCTAATACTAAAATACGCATACAACATCCCCCTTTTCAAAATACAGTTTTATAACTTTTAGTATACATAACATTATACATGTCCCCTACTAAATAAGCTGAATTTTCATTCTTAATCGATTATAAAACAGTGGTTATTTTCAAATGAATTTGGGCATGTTGTTTTTATAGCATATATGGAAAGGAAACAATGTAAATGGAGGCAATACAAACAATCGAGGAAAAAGATGTAGCAACAGCTATATTTCAATTTATATTCCCGTTTTCTTTTAAAACTGGATATGAACAAAATATGTTCCCTTTCTTACAGAAAAATGATTTTCGCCCTTTTCGACTCGATCATCTTGAAAATGAAAATACATACTACGGAAAATTTCAAGTTTCACATCAAAATATGGAAGCATACTATCTTTCATTTACAAATAAAATTCTATTTCCTCACTCAGAGCATCAAAAAGGATTACAACGCTATTCTAAAGACCTTAACTTAACTGGACACTTAACAACAAATCTTATTTCCATCCCCTTCAAGATACACTCTATTGACGTAACACTCTGTCCTTATGAACTTGGCTTCTTAACAATTCGGACAGAAGTAGAAACCGATCCAAACATGACATTATCAGAAGCAATCGAATTCGCCGCCCGCTTCCGTGTACTTGAAACTAAAAATGATACAAACGAGACTATTTGTATTGAATGTAATGGAAAACAATATTCACAAGTAGAGAAGCTTATATTCGGCGATTTATTTCATGGCTTAACAGACTTCTTTGAGAAAAAGAGATTGCGGAGCTCTTACTTTCAAACATTCCCATTCTTTGAAGATCAACGAATGTATGTACAAACTTTATTATCCATAAACAAAGAGTCTGACCTTCATGTAGTTGATGTATACCGAGCTTCCAGTCTTTCCGGATTAACAGACGATGGTAAGCCCTATATTAGCGCAAATAATGTTCCTTATATTCAAGATTATTTAACAAAACATTCTTATCAAAGATGGGCTCCTAATCGCTACTTTATTATGGAAGAACATATTTTCACATGTATAACAAACGAAGGTGAACACGAATTCGCTAAACTTGCTAGTCAAATGTACGGGGAGTTTTATTACGCTTTGTTATTAAATCTATTTCATAAAGTTGTTTTATTAAAAATGGCAAACGCTTATGCCGAGTTAAATATTGAACAAGATACAAATGAAATAGAGAAATTAATTTATTCAATTAATTCATTTACAGCGAATTACTTCTCTTTAGAGTTAGTATCCCAATCACAGAGTGAAGATATTTTCTTCCGCTTAAGAAAGTTATTTAACATTGAGGTACTATATTTGAATGCAAAACAAAATCTTGATAGTTTGTTTAAATATCAAGAAAATGTCGCTTCTAAAAAAGATAGCCTTTTACTATTAATTTTAACGCTCTACTCTGTAGTAGGCCAAATGTTAGGGTTTACTATGATTGACCTTTTAAGAAACACCGATTCAAACAAAATATCATCGCCACTTGAATTTTTCGCACTTTTAATAGCAATAAGCGGCATAGTCATTTCACTTATTTTAGGCGCACAAAGTTTATACCAATGGAGTCTACAACATAAACGAAGAAAATCATGGGTAAAACAAACTGTACTTTCTGCTGTGAAAGAGAAAGATAATAAACATTAAAAAAGATTATTTTCATTTACTGAAATTTTTATCGGTGATTTTTCGAATATATCGACTTACCGACAAAAAAACGACAAAAGACAGAACCGGATAATATCAAAAGGGTACTCCAAAATGACGTTTGGAGTACCCTTTTTTATTACACAAGTTCAGCTTACTTCCCTGCTTCGATTTGTTCTAATGCAGCAGCTACTTGTTCTTCAGTTAATTCATGTTGTACTACGTAGCGGTTACGTGGGCTTACACGACATTCATGAGAACATGCACGTAAATATTTCGCTTCGTTTTCTTCCGAACATAAAATTTTCTTGTTACATTCTGGATTTGAACAGTTTACATAGCGCTCACAAGGTTCACCTGTAAAGTGATCTTTACCAACAATAACATGTTCTTTTTGGTTTACTGGTACAGCAATACGCTCATCAAACACGTAACATTGTCCATCCCAAAGCTCGCCTTGTACTTCTGGATCTTTTCCGTACGTTACAATTCCGCCGTGAAGCTGACTTACATCTTCATACCCTTCACGAACTAACCAACCAGAGAATTTCTCACAACGAATTCCGCCTGTACAGTACGTTAAAATCTTTTTACCTTCAAGTGTTTCTTTGTTTTCTCTAATCCAATCTGGTAATTCACGGAATGATTCGATATCTGGTTTAATTGCACCTTTGAAGTGTCCTAAATCAAACTCATAATCATTTCGTGCATCAATAATAACTGTATCTTCTTGTTTCATTGCTTCATAAAAATCTTTTGGCTCTAAATACTTTCCAGTTATTTCGTGTGGGTTAATGTCATCTTCTAGACGAAGTGTAACTAATTCTGGACGAGGACGCACGTGCATTTTCTTGAATGCGTGCCCTTCTTCTTCATCTATTTTAAATACGATACCGTCAAAGCGTGGATCGTTGTTCATTGCTTCCATGTATTTCTCTGTTTGTTCTACAGTTCCAGAACAAGTTCCGTTAATTCCTTCTTTAGCTACAAGGATTCTTCCTTTTAATTCAAGTGAATTACAAAATGCTAAATGCTCTGCAGCGAATTCTTCAGGGTTTTCAATTGTTGTGTACATGTAATATAGTAATACTCTGTATGGTTTTGTAGTTGCCAATGTATTTCTACCACCTATCTAATTTTTAAAATCATGTATAAGTTAACGTTCATATCAAAACATATATAATAAGAAAATGTATCCAAAGTTTTATGCATCCCATTTTCTTCTCTTTATACTATTTTCTATAAGTTAACAAAAATAAAAAACAAGATTACACATCAAAACACTATGGTTATGTTGTAATCCCAATATATTATATATCATACAAATCCATTTCCATCAATTAATATACTGTATTATAGGCTTTATGTTCACATAAATTTCAAAAATAGCCCTTTAATTCATTATGTTTCCCCACGTCATCACACCATAAACTCCCAATTTTTCATAACACCACACCATTTATTGTGTAAAGGCATATAATTTGCACTAAGGAAACATTTATGTTCAAATAAAATTATCAACTAATACATTTAAATGTATTGAAATAATGAGCAAGAATAAATACAATAATTTCATCAAGTTAACATTTTAAAGGGGAAAACTACTATGAATAAAGATATATCAAAAGATGAACAAGTCCCTTCTCAAAGTACAACTGTTCAATCAGCGCATTTAGCATTAAGTGGACAAACGAAAGGCTTAAAAAGACTATTACCATTCTTAGGCCCAGCTTTTATCGCTTCAGTCGCTTATATTGATCCTGGCAATTTCGCGACAAATATTGCAGCTGGATCACAATATGGATATTTATTACTCTGGGTAATTCTTGCTTCTAATTTAATGGCGGTATTAATCCAAACTTTATCCGCTAAATTAGGAATTGCTACAGGTAAAAACCTTCCTGAAATCGCTCGAGAAAACTTCCCAAAACCTGTTTCCATCGGTTTATGGATTCAAGGGGAGCTCGTTATTATGGCGACTGATTTAGCTGAATTTATTGGAGCGGCACTCGGATTGTACTTATTGTTCGGGATTCCAATGTTACCAGCCGCTTTAATTACAGCTGCTGGATCATTTATTATTCTTGAATTTCAACGCAGAGGCTTCCGTCCATTAGAAGCTATTATAACAGGAATGATTTTTATCGTTGTTATCGCTTTTGGTGTACAAGTCTTCTACGCAAAACCAGAATTAAGCCCTTTACTTTCAGGTCTATTTATTCCAAAATTCCAAGGCGTGGATAGTATCTTATTAGCAGCTGGTATTTTAGGCGCAACCGTTATGCCACATGCAATATATCTACATTCCGCCTTAACGCAGCGCCGTGTAGTCGGAACAAATGATGAACAAAAGAAAAAGATTTTCCGCTTCGAATTTATTGATATCATTATCGCAATGGTTATCGCTGGAGCAATTAATGCAAGTATGTTAATTGTTGCTGCTGCACTATTCTTTAAAAACGGCTTGCATGTTGAAGATCTTGATGTTGCTTTTAACCAATTTAGTAACTTAGTCGGTCCTGCATCCGCTGCTTTATTTGGAATCGGACTTTTATCAGCAGGTTTATCTAGCTCTTCAGTCGGGACAATGTCTGGTGACATTATCATGCAAGGATTCATTCGAATGCATATTCCGTTATATTTACGCCGATTTATTACAATGATTCCACCATTAGTTATTATCGCTTTAGGTGTAAACCCAACTTACGCTCTCGTTATGAGCCAAGTTGTCTTATCATTCGGTATTGCTTTTGCGTTAGTACCACTTATTATGTTTACAAGCAGTAAAAAAATTATGGGTGCACTCGTTAACCACCGTATAACAACTTTTATCGCTTGGATAATCGCTGCACTCGTTATCATTTTAAATATTTTCTTACTGTATCAAACATTTGTAGGGTAATGAAAAAAGGTATTCCAATAAAAATGGAATACCTTTTTTGGCGAAGTAATTCTCTTCTAATTACCACCTATGTATGTACCTCTTTCTGGCATTATCGCACCTTTTTCAGTTCGAAAGTAAAGTGGTAATCCTTCCGAAAGAAATATACTCACCTTGGATGGATCCTGCCTTTGATGATGAATATGTAAATGGGGCTCACTTGAACTCCCTGAGTTACCGACTTGAGCAAGAACCTCTCCTTCATTTACATGTTGCCCTTCCCTCACATTAATTGATCCTTTCTTTAAATGGGCAAGCATCAAAAATGTCCCTGTTTCATCTAGTCGTAAATAAATATGATTCCCCGCCATTGACTGAAAATCATCCGATCCCGGAACTACATCTTTTTCATCCTTATTGATAGATACAACTGTTCCAGAAGCTGGTGCCATTACTTTCGCTCCATATATTCCATAGTCACCTAACTTACTACTTTTCACTTCAGCAGGCGGGATAAGAATATCATATGCCCATCGTTCATTCGGTTTTATAACGTGATAGTTCGTTTCTACCCGATCACCACCCCATCCTACTAGTGCTCGTTCATTTAAGGGAAAACGAACGACTATTTTAGGACTCATAGTCTGTACATCTGCTGGGTAAGCAAGTCCGCCTATGTTAGCAAACCACCCTAAAGGCCAAGCTCCAATTATAGAGAAAAGAACTATGAAGAGTAGTGTTCTATCTATTCGCTTTCTGAAAATAACTTTCCACACAAATAGTAATACTGACCCTATCGAAATAAAGATTGATACTACGCTAAAGGCTTGTATACTCCACCAAACAATGACTGATATAACACCATTAACTAAATAAACTACACTCCAACTTATAATTAAAAATGCAACTAAAATTACTAATACATATTTCTTCCACATGTTGTATCCCCACTCTCATATCTTTGTTCTACATGATACGAAGTGAACATTACGACATAAAAAAGAAATACTTACGACTTTCTTACATTTCTTTATACTGCGGTAAAACGATAGTGAAAACTGTTTCTTTATCATTACTACGCACAGTAATATCTCCTCTATGAAGCTCAGCTATACTTCTCGCAATTGCAAGTCCCATTCCTTTTCCACCCGTATGAGAGTTACGTGATTTTTCACCACGATAAAACTTCTCAAAAACGTAAGGAAGGTTCTCATCCGGAATGCATTGTCCAAAATTTTTAATTTCTATTTTAACGTTCATGTCTCTTTTAAAAACTTGAATTAAAATCTCCTTTCCGTCTTTCCCGTACATAATACTATTACTAATTACATTTTCGAATAGCCTTACCATAAGCGCTACATCCATTTCCACATGTAAATCCTTATCACCTTTAATACAAAAGCTCATATCGGCATCATCTAGTTGTGGTACAAAATCAATCATGATTTGTTCAATGAACGCTTTCATATTTACTACACTTTTATGTAATTCGATCTCTCTATAATTTATTTGACAATATTCTAATAAATCATCTACTTGATTTTTTAATTCATAACTTTTTCGCTTTAATATACTTACATACTGTTCACATTCTTCTCCATTTGAATGAAGCTTATCTCCTAACAGATCCGTGTAACCGATTAGCGATGTTACAGGAGTTCGTAAATCATGAGAAATATTACTAATCATTTCATTTTTCATTTCCTGCGATTTTTTTTCATTCTCGATAGACTCTTTTAAACTTTTGGCCATCCAATTAACATTCGTGGCTAATTCACCAATCTCATCGTTTTTTAAAATAGGTATATGTATTTCAAAATTACCATTACTTATTTCCTTCACGTTCTTGTTAATTTCAGACAATCTTTTCATCATTGTTTTTGTCATGAATGCAAAGTATGTTGTAATAAAAATTAAAAAAACTATAAAATATAAAAATGAATATTTTTCTTCTAATGCAGTAACATGACTATACATATTTCCAATTAACATTTGAAACGCTATTATACTTAAAGTTGCTAACAAGATGCTACATATGAATGCGATAAAAAACTTAGCTCTAATGCCTTGTAATGATTTAATCTTCAATTTTATATCCGACTCCCCAAACATTTTGAATAAACTTCGGTTCTTTTGGATTCTCTTCAATTTTATTTCTTAATCTTGCGATATGAACCATTACTGTATTATTACTTTCATAGGCTCTTTCTTTCCAAACGCTCTCATATATTTCTTCAATAGTAAACACACGATTCTTTGCACCTGCCATTAAGTACAAAATATCATATTCAGTTTTCGTAAGGTTGATTATTTCTCCATATAACATCACTGTTCTCGACACTTCATCTATTTCTAAACCTCTAATGTTTATTATCTTTTTTATTACTTGGACAGCATTTTGATTGAAATATGTATACCTTCTTAATTGAGCTTTCACTCTTGCTATAAATTCAATTGTACTGAACGGTTTCACAATATAATCATCTGCTCCAGTACTAAATCCAATTACCTTATCTACATCTGATGATTTTGCGCTTAAAAACATAATTGGTAAACTATGTTTCTCTCTAATCCTTCTACACAATTCTATACCATCCATTTGTGGCATCATAATATCCAAAATAGCAAGTTTAATACTGTTATTATTTATTATTTCTAAAGCCTCTTCCCCGTTATGAGCACTAAAAACTTTAAAACCTTCTTGCATTAAATTCGCGTTAACAAATCGAACAATATCTTGATCATCATCTACAATTAAAATTGAATTTTTCTCCATATACAAACCTCTTTTTGAAATATATTCCACAATCAATTTTATCACAAATCAAAACCATACTTCCCTCTTGAATAATCTTTATTTTCAGATTACATTATATAATAACAACACATTCTAGTTTCAGAAGAAATGGAGTGAAAGTATGTTTCCTATATTGAAAACCGATCGACTCATTTTAAGAGAACTTACCGAAGAAGATGCACCGAGTATACTACAATGCTTTTCTAATACTGATGTACTGCGCTATTATGGCCAAAAACCATTACAAGATGTTGATCAAGTGAAACAAATCCTTACTAACTTTAAGTTGAGTTACAATACAAGAAGCGGTATAAAGTGGGGAATCGAATTAAAAGATAAGAAAGAACTCATTGGTACCATCGGTTTTCACGATTGGTCTTCTGAGCATAAACGAGCCAATTTAAGTTATGCCTTTTTCCCTGAACACTGGGGAAATGGATATGCTACTGAGGCAGTTTCTGAAGTTATATCTTACGGCTTCCATACACTTCATTTAAAGCGTATCGGAGCAATTGTCTTCCTTGAAAATGAGGCGTCAAATAAAGTGCTATTAAAATTAGGGTTTGAAAAAGAAGGAGTTCTAAAAAATTATATGTATCAAGATGATATTCCCTATGACACGAATTATTATTCTTTATTAAAATCAGTTTAATAGAATTTATGTGTAAAAAAACCTTACTTTTAAAAGTAAGGTTTTTTTCAGGCTGTGGAGAAAGTCTTTTCATGTGTCAACACTGATAAAAAAGAGGACAAAGAGAGATTTTTTATGATGGGTGCTTTAAAAACATCGTGATGAGCGTGTATCCGTTTCTGTAGAAGAGTTCGTTCCACAAGACCATTTCCTTCGTGCGATCAAAGCGACAATTAGTTTTCATTTTATTAAGGAAAAACTCCACGAAACTTCAACTATCAGGTGCTAATGTTCAACAATGTGTACCGATAATGATCAAACATTTTTATAAACCAACATAACGGACAGTAAATCGGCTTTTCTCTTGTCGAAATTTACTTAGCATACAGGGGTCATATATTTTTAAGAATAACGGAAGAATATATAGAAAATGCTACATAGATGTGAAGTTTAATCTACTTAGGGGGGACAACCTTGTTCAATCAAATGGTAAAAGCTGTACCGAATTTATTTACGATCGGAAATTTATTGTGCGGTGTTTTTTCAATTACCATGAATATGAATGACTATTTGGAAGTAGCCTCCATTTTCATTTTCTTTTCAGCTGTTTTTGATTTTCTTGATGGAAGGATTGCGAGAAAATTAAAAGTGAACAGTGAGTTTGGTGTAGAATTGGATTCCTTAGCTGATATTGTTAGTTTCGGAGTTGCTCCTGCACTTTTATTTCATTCGATAGCAACACCATCTATTTTAACTTCTTTGGCATTTGTCCTTTTCCCAACGATGGGTGCTTTAAGATTAGCTAAATTTAGTGTTAAACCAACCATTGGATATTTTAAGGGATTACCTATTCCAGCTGCTGGATTACCATTAGCTGGTATGGGGTTGTTTTCATATAGCAATGCATGGATTACATTAATCCTCGCTCTCTTAATGGTAAGTCCAATTAAGTTTAAAAAATTTTAAGTGTGTGCCCGCCCATCACCATCAAAACTTTACGGAATATCGTTTATTTGAGTAAGACTATAGAAATAGTAAAGGGTAGGTTCTGTTGCAAAGTTTGAAAAAAGCATAAACTAGTTGGTAAATAAGGATAAAGGTTTAAGAATTAGCTAGTAATTGTTGAATTTCATTGTACGTTGAAAATGTGGAGCGAGGGGCTAGCCTCTCCTAATGTCATAAAAAAATAAAGAGTGATAGGAATTCATCAAACCTGAAAATTACCTAAAATAAAAAAAGAATTGCCCTTGGTCAAAAACAGACTGTAGGGATTTTCATCTTTTTGTATTAATTACCCATCCAGGTCTTCCCCCCTTGTTTTTAAGTGTAAATGCAATAGCTGGGGTGAAAACAGGGAATAGTCTCTTCTAAAATGAAAGTAAACTTTTCAATATTAGTTTACTTTCATTTTATTGACTTTATCACAACTTACCCATTCCCCTCAAAAATGACTAGAAAAGTATTCATTCAAAACACTATAAATAAAGAATCTAAAAACTACATGAACAAAAACAAACATCTCATTGATATACAACTGATTCGAAGTAATTCATATTACTCTAAGGACTATCCAAAGTAATAATGACCCATACTAAAAATAGATATAGACGCTTAGATGAAATGGGTGATCAATATGTATATGCCAATGGAACAAGAGATTAGAGGATATTTAGTTACAGGTTCCTGTCTTGTAATTATAGTTTCTTTAATACTTCTCATTTATTGGCTCATTAAGTACAAAAAAATATCATCTGATTTATTGCACACTTCTTAACACTTGCTTTAAGTTTATTCCTTTTGATAAACCTTCTAATCGGACCTAACTTTTCTAATTACCCTATGGCATCAGAGGAAAATTCACCTCAATTGGCCTTATCAGGAATCACTTGGATAGTAAGTATTATTCTCCTCTCAAAAGGAATTTTGAAGTTTATTAAACGAAACGTTCGTAATTAAAAACAGCACCTAAACTTATCTAATTTAAATAAGGTTGGGTGCTGTTTTAGTTACCATAATTCCACTTATCAGTAGCAAGGAAAAAGCAGATCCCTACTCTCATAAAGAATCTACCTCTTTCTATCAATCCATGCAATTTTTTATACATTTCTATTATAGTGTGGGTTCTCGTTTGTTACTGGATTAACTGAAAAACTCTATAAAATCCTGCATACTTTTAGCGTAGGTTTTTCGAAAATACTGGTGATGGCACACCGTAATATTGCACGCCAGCAATACCAAAAATGGACTTTTCCTTCGGTAGGAAGAATCCCACTGACGTTAGTCAGCTTGCCTCTTTAGGAGTGGGAATGTCAATATATATTCCACCATAATACAACTTCAAAACTATTTTTCTTTTTTCCATGATATTCGAAATTCCCCACCATGTTCTTCCGTTTTAATTTTAACCTTATATGTATCATCCTTAGGTACTTTAATATTTTTTTCGCCTTCGCCACTATTAAACTCTAGTATTGTATTATCATTTGAATCCACAACATAAGCAATTATAGTTCCTTTTTTAGTTTTATCATCAAAAGAAAATATCCAATTCTCACCTTTTTTAACTTTCCTATCTTGAGTTGCTGATCCGGTAAATTTTCTATAATCCCCAGATATACTACCAGATACACTATCTGAAGAACCATGAACTTTACCCCCAACAATAGTTCCCTCTCTTGTAAAACAACCACTAAGAATTACTAAACACAAAGCAAATAAAATTGTATTTTTAAAAATTTTCAACATCATTACCTCTTTTCTAAAACCATAAAGAACGTACTATCCGGTAGCGCAACCGCATTCCCAGACTCATCTTTAAACTCGATTTTCTCGCTAAGATGTTGTGTATATCCATCCTGTAAATAGTTCATAGCTTGAATGATGTTTACTTTATCCCCAAAGATACCCTTTACGAAATCCTTATAGTCGTTTGGCGCAAAGATTCCAAACTGCTCTTGCACCTCGTGAACGAAAGAATCCTCGCCCCATGTATACGTATATAAGAACTCCATCGCATCGTTAACAGGCATTTTGACTATATTATCTGCAAGTACCTCATACTGGATTATACGCCCCTTAAATTCACGGACATACTGCTCTAAGAACTTCATTCCGCCTGCATCTTTAAAATGAATCACACGCATTAACGTTTTATCTTCGCTCATGATGCCATCACGAATGATAATACGACCTCCTGGCTTTAACACTTCGTAAGCACTCTGTAGCCCCTTTTTAATTACTTCATGATTGAATTTCTTCCCTTCATACTCGATATAAGAGAACAGTTCATGAAGGATAGAAGAATATACAATCGTATCAACCGATTCTTTATCAAACGAGCTACCTAAGTTGATTGCATCCCCTTTAATGACGTCCCAAGAACGACCTTCGTCCTGTTTCTTCTTTTTCAACGTATCAATCACGTTTTCGGAAATATCGATACCGTAGATTCGTTTATTTTCGGTCTCTTCTTCAATCATGTCTAGCATAACACCACCACCAGCTCCAACATCTACAACCGTATCTCCCTTTATATAATCAAGAATAATTCGTTTATCATCAGCCGAACTATTCATATGTTCCAAATACACTTCTTCGTTATGGAATCTATCATATGCGTCCTTTCGTAACCCGAAGAAATCAAAGAGCAGTACATTTGCTCGAGCATGCATCATATCTATCTTTTCTGCCTCTACACAGAAGGTGATTAACGCCTCACCTACAGCAGAAAATTGAAACGACACATACGCCGTCTTCATATCTTTATCGACTTTCATCTCAAAAGAAACATGCGTTGTATTCGGCTTCTCGTTCTCACGGTACTCCCGTAGATACTTCTCAATAACCCGCTTACGATACACGTTGTCCTTCTTCTCACCTTTGAAATCATAGTGCAACTGCTGCATCAATTTCTCGAAATGGATATGTTGAACCTTTCTAGTTCCTATCTCGTTCTTTAACATAACAAAAACTGTCCAAATATCCTCGAAGCTAAGAGCATGCATAGACGGTTCTACATACCACAAATCCTTATCAGATAAGAACGTTTGAACGTCACTCTTCTCGCTCCCCATAATTATATCTTTTTCAAATACTGACTCCTTATGTTTTGGCGTGAGTCTATGTATACGAGAAGTAAACGGCTCCACATACCCATCAAATAGCCCATCAATTGTAATCTTCACATCGTTCTTTACTTCACTCCACAAAGATTTTGATACGCCCTCAATAATACATTGGTTAAGAAAGTATAAAATCTCCTTTAACCTAACGTCTCCGTATTCTTCTTTATATGTGTTAATTAAATCAATATGAGAGTCCAAACGAGCCTCCCCGCGGATATACTGCCCGATTAATCCATGTGTTCTAATTAAATCTCGAACAAACAAATACTCAGTAGCGTTTAAGTTTGTCTCTATACGTTCGATAAACTGAATATCACTAAAGATATCAGCAGAACCCTCGTTATGTACCAATAGATTGATCCCGTTTTTCTTCCATTGCTCCCGCTGTTTTAAAGAGCCTACCTTTGCAAGCTCACTATACGTTAGTACCTTTTCAATAATGCGATACGCTTCTTCATCTAAAGACAATCCATCTAACACTTGCAGCGTACGGTGTACATAGTACAACACCGCGTCTGTTTTTAATGCACCAAGTACCTGTACATTCTCATAGTTTTGATGTATCTCCTCTGCCTCGATTAGATACTTTAACCACGTAGGGTGAGCATCAGAAAACCCTTCGATGTATGTATTTAGAATTTCAATGTTTTTCAACTTATTTACCCCCATATAATCAATATTTGTAGTAAGGGCTGGGGCACCTTCTCCCAAAAGATCATCACCCTATGTCCCCCTAAATGCTACTGCTTGCTTTTTACCATCTACATCTCTTTCAAATACAAATGCATCAAACCCAGTCTTTTTATCATGTAAAAGAGAGTTATCTATTTCCTTACTAACATACCAAGTTTGTAACATATTCTTTTGTTCATCTCTTATTTTAACTTCATCAGGAATTTCGGCGGAATAGACATCAGGACTCAGCGGATCACTTCATAAATTAATGAACATATGTTGTGACAGAATCAACGGAAAAGGCAAGCGGTTGCATTCCACTTGCCTTTTTTTCATAGCTTAGTATGTATTTGAATTTCTTTTGCTTTCTCTTTTTCACCCTTCACGCGTACGATTAAATCATATGATCCGGATTTGGACGCTTCAAAAGAAAGCAGACCTTCTTTTTGAGAAGTGACTTCTTCTTCATAAATAACCTTATCATCTTTTGTAACTTGCAATAAAATCGTACCTTCTTCAACGGCTGCTTCATAAGGGATTTCCACATTTCCTTTTTCAGCTTTAAGCGTTTGTACATCGTAATACCCTTGCAGAGAACCAATTTTCAAAGTCGTTTCGCCATTTTTTTGAACCTTTGTGACTTGTGTTGCTGTGTTGCATGCGCTTAACAATACAACAAGAGTAAGAATCATAAATAAACGTAGTAATTTCATAGAAATTCTCCTTTTTTATGTATATGAATTAAAATTCTAAATTTAAATTTTGTACCATCTTATTTCCCACCTCTTAAAATAGCTGTTTTTATAATAAAATAAGTAATAGAAAATAATAAACAAGTACCCATTGTACCAAAAACTGCAACTGAGATGTTACCTGCTAATGTTTCATTTGGATCTAATGCATTAGGTAAAACTGTACCAAAAATTGCAATACAGGCTAATACAACCATAAAATATTTAAATCTTTTTACTTTCTTATTCATACTAATTATCCCCTTTATTCCTTAACATTAACTTCTAAACCAAATCCCCCCAAAACCTACACCAGGACCTAATGGTACATGAAATTTGACTCTGCTTTTTCTAGCTTCAAAAGATCCCCCGAGATTCCCAAATTAATTTCCCCCAAGTATTATACATAACAATTCATTCATATAGAAAAAGCCCCGTTCCAATCAAACACTTAAGCCCCTCTTTTTTTATAATACTCAAATAATTCTACACAAACATTTCTATCAATTCATCTTAATACCTCAATTACCTTTTAAGTATACCAATGACAAAATATATAATCTAATATTTTTTATATAATTCAAAAACAAACATAGTTACAGCAAGAGAATGCTTGTATGCTGATCTGTACTGCATTCCCTTATTCCATATATGCTATATTTCTATTCTTTTTTACTTAAATAAATTGCTCAATCTTATTTGTTGCAACTTCTTATGAATGCGTAACTACAATTTTTCATTTCTCTTCTTCATATGCTGGGAACACCACCAAAAGATGTCCCTGCCCTATGAAAAAAACCTTACTTTTAAAAAGTAAGGTTTTTTGTATTTATTCATTAGCGACATAAGCATTCTTATAAGTATAAATACCACCAAATTGATGCTTTTCAATTCCTTTTACATAATCCTTTTGTACGTAAGCTGAGCCCATTTGATAAAGTGGTGCGACCGCAGCATCCTCTAACAGAATACGCTCGGCCTCTTGCAATGCTTCCCACCTTTTCTTCTGATTTAGTACTAGATCACTTTTCGCTCTCTTTATTAATTCATCGTAGTGAAGGTTAGAGTAATTCATTTTGTTATTCGGATTACCCGTCGTAAATAGTTCTAAATAACTAATTGGGTCTTTAAAGTCCGGTCCCCAATTTGCCATAGATATATCGTAATCTCCGGTTTGTTCTAACTGTAATTTTTGCTTAAATGGCTGTTGTTTTATTTGTATCGTTAATCCTTGCAAATGCTTTTCTAAGTCACCTTTTATATATTCTGCCATACGTTTTGCATTATCTTGTTCAAACGTTAAAAACTCAAGGTTTACTTGCTCTACTCCAAGCTCTTTTTTCGCTTCTTCCCAAATCTTTTTCGCATTTTGCAAATCATATGAAGAAAGATCTCCGTTTTCTTTTCTAAAATCTTTACCCGTCTCTTCGTTTACATGACCAGCTGGTACAAGCCCACTTGCAGGTTTTGCCCCATTATTAATAAAGTGAGCAACGAAATCCTCTTTATTTAACGCGAATGAAATAGATTGACGCACCTTTTTATTTGCTAATGCATTATTTTTTTCATTAAAACGTAGCATAGCAATTCCAGGATCGCTCGACATATGTAACTCCTTATTCCCTTTATACTTGTCTACAAATTGAGAATTAATAGGCACCCGGTCCAAATCACCAGCTTCGTATAAATTAACAACCGTCATTGTATCCTTTACAATTTGAAAGTTTATTTCGTCTAATTTCACTTTCTTTTGATCCCAATATGTAGCATTCTTCTTTAATTGAAACTCTTGTTCATGCTTCCATTTCTCTAATACAAATGGACCATTATATATGAGATTACTAGGTTCCAATGCATAATTCTTTCCTTGTTCCTTCAAAAATGATTCATGCTGTGGTAAGTAAATAGGTAATGCTAACAGCTGTAAAAAGTAAGGAATTGGCTGCTCTAGTTCCACTTCTAATTTATAATCATTTATAACTTTAACCCCAAGTGCATCAAGAGGCATTGTTCCCTTATTTATCTCTTTCGCGTTTTTCACGTAAAAGAGCATGGACGCATATTGAGACGTTGTTTCAGGGTTAATTGCACGTTTCCATGCAAACATAAAATCATTTGCTGTCACACTGTCTCCATTTGACCATTTTGCATCTTTACGCAAATCAAATGTATATTTTTTACCATCTTCACTTCTTTGAAACGATTTTGCTACCGCTGGAATAGGCTGATCTTGATCATCTAATACATACAACCCTTCAAATATGTTTTGCATAACATGCGCTGATGTGCCATCCATCGTTTTCGCAGTATCAAGAGAAGGAATTTCTTCTGATACTGTTACATTTAATACTTGTTTTTTTGCCTCTGTGTCACTTTTATTCGCTTTATTATTACAAGCTGTTAATAATAAAGTTGTAACAAGTGCCATTACCATTAAATGGCTCTTTTTTCGCTTCATGAATTGTTCTCCTTAAGTATAAAATATTATAAAGCGTTATATATTATAGCAGAAATATGAACAGAAAGATGCGACATTCTTTTGAATATTTATTCGTTCAAAAAAAAGCTACCCTTTTAAAAAGGATAGCTAAAGATTGCATGTATAATCTGCGCTGTTTGCTCAAGTGTTTATAAAAAATCTCTTATTGCATACCTCCCTTTTTGTTTTAACTTTTCTTCTGTTTCATGTAAATTCCCCCATAACTAACTGAATAGGCGTATAGGGTACAGTTTGGTTGGGATATCTTCGTATCTCCATTCAGCAATGCCACTTTGTTTTTTCGAATCAAGGTCAAGTAGAAAGTGATATTTTACAAATCTTATACACTTAAGGATTTTGTAAGGATCAAGTAAGAAAAACGAGAACTTTGTTTCGTATAGTCAAAATATAAAGTGAAGAAAGAAAGAGAGAGAGGTTAGGAGTTGCCAGAGCGATTACGACAAAACCAGGACTGTTGGTTTTAGATGACATATCAATGATTTAGATGGTTGTTACAACAGAACCTTAATTTATCCTACCTGTTTTTTTACCATTACATATTGGAGGTTAAAACATGAATAAAAAAAATAAAATACAAAAATCCGTACTTTCCTTTACCCTACTCTTTTCTTTAGGCATTTCATCTTTTCCGCTTACAACAGCTATTCACGCAGATACACGTGAGAAACCATCTGTAGAAAAGAAACAAGTCTCTTTAACGGAGCGTACATCATTATTCCTTGAATATCTCCAGCAAGGTAAGTACCCAGAGGCACTTCAGTTGACGTCTGCTGCTTTTCAATCCAAGTTTACAGCAAACACATTACAAAACTGGTGGACACAAAGTGACTGGAGCGGGATAAAAAGCATGGGAACCCCCGTGATAAAAGAACGAAACTTGGTCCATCAGACGGTGGAAATTTCAGGAACTATCGAAGGAACTACCATACCGTTACTCCTTAAATTCACACCTGGCGGGAAAGTAGATGAGGTTGGGGTAAGGACGCCTCCGGAATCTTATATTATCCCGCATCCTAGATATGATCAACCTGCTTCCTATCAAGAACGTGAAATCGTCATTGGAAATTCTACCTATCCGTTACCAGCCACATTAACAGTTCCGAAACATAAGCCTGGTGAAAAGGTACCCGTAGTTGTTCTTGTTCATGGTGCTGGCATCCATGATCGCGATAGTACATATCTGGGAACAAAAATCTTACGAGACCTTGCGGTGGGCCTTTCGTCCAACGGAATTGCAGTGTTGCGCTATGAAAAACGCACCTTAGAACACGCATTAAAGATGAGTGCAGAACCTGTTACGTTAGACCGTGATACTACAGATGATGCCATATATGCAGCAAAATCAGCGGCGCAGCAGGAAGGCATTGATCCAAATAATATTTTCATTCTTGGACATAGTCTAGGAGCTGGCACAATGCCGCGTATACTGAGCAAATCACCTTCCTCACTTGTTAGAGGAAGTATCTTACTCGCACCACCTGCACGCCCATTGACTGACATTGCCATTGATCAGAATCAATACCTAGGGGCGCCAAAGGAAGTAATCGATGAACTAAAAAGACAGGCCGCTTTTATCCAAGATCCTACTTTCAATCCTGACCATCCTCCAGCTGGCTACAATTTTGGGTCGCCTCATTTTATGTATGATGTTTCAAGGTGGCGTCCAGTTGAAGAGGCAAGATCACGAAAAGAGCCTTTACTGATTCTGCAAGGAGCACGGGATTATCAAGTAACAGTAAAAAATGAATATACAAAATGGCAGGAAGGGCTTTCAAACCGCAGGAATGTTCAGTTCAATGAATACCCAAAATTGAATCATTTCTTCACGGAGGGTGATGGGGAATTAAGTCTTCCTAGTGAATATGAAATCCCTGCTAATGTTCCTGAGTACGTCATCCGGGACATTATTAAATGGGTCAACGAGACAAAAAAATAAGAAACATCAAAATCCTTCATATAATCATTATTACGTGAAGGATTTTTTGAAACTAGTGATTTTATCTAAATCATTCTCTTCTGTTTTATTAATCAACACTGATAAAAAATCTATCCTTTCCCTCTTTTTATCAATGTCGACACATAAAAAAGGTTCAGACACAAAAACAGGCTGTGGAGAAGACTTTCTCCACAGCCTAAAAATACCTATCTTTGCAAACCTCGTTTATAACGACTTGCTTCAAATATAATACGCTCTTCATCTAACGTTTTACATTCGCCATTCCAAACGACACGTTTTCCGTTAATAATTACATCACTTATATCTTTTCCACTAGCAGCATATACAAGGTGTGATAACACTTCATCTGCTGGTTGTAAATGCGGCTTATTAGACGGATCAATCGTAATAAAATCAGCACACTTTCCAACCTCAAGTGATCCTGTTTGTTTCATGCCGATTACTTCAGCAGCTCCTTTAGTCGCAAGTGTAAGAGCTGTTTCAACTGGTAACGCTGTTGCATCTTGATGAATACCTTTTTGTAATAATGTTGCTATACGCATTTCTTCAAACATATCTAAATTGTTGTTAGATGCAACACTATCTGTTGCAATTCCAACTTTCATTCCTGCTTCTAGCATCGCTTTTACATTCGCTATACCCGATCCTAGTTTTAAATTACTATTCGGGTTATGTGCTACTCGAACATCATGTTCTGCTAAAAATGCACGCTCATTTTCATTTAATACTACACCGTGTGCAATAACTGTTGGGCGTTTAAATAAACCGCAACTTGCTGCATATTCTACTGGACGTTTTCCGTACTGTGTTTCAATATCACGTACTTCACGCTCTGTTTCCGAAAGATGAATATGAACCATCGTTTGATTTTCTACTGCAATACGAGCACACTCTTCTAACAGTTCTGTAGAACATGTATATGGACTATGCGGCGCAACCATCGTAGTTAACATACCACTTTCGTTATAGTAACGCTTCACATATTTTTCAGCTTCTTCAATCGCTTTCTTCTCATCGTCCTTCGTTCCGAAGCTAAATAAAGTTCTTGAAACAGCAGCTCGCATTCCACTCTTTGATACCGTTTCCATAATTGCATCTTGATCTACTCCAATTGGATTAAACATATCAGAGAATGATGTTGTACCACTTTTCACCATTTCAAGTAATCCTAATTCCGTACTAGCGACCGCAAGTTCTGGAGTAAACTGACTTTCAAGTGGCCAAATTCTCGTCTCCAGCCATGGTTGTAATAACATATCATCGCCAATACCTCTTAAGAGACTCATTACAACGTGTGTATGTGTATTTACAAGCCCTGGTAAAACCCACTTTCCTTTCATGTCAATTACTTCATCTACTTCAAAATCATTAGCGAACTCTCCGCTCTTTACATCTATAATTTGATCATTTTCTACAATGATATATCCATTTTCTATCACTTCGTTTTGTTCATTCATCGTTACGATTGTAGCGTTTACATAAGTTGTTTTCAAAAGTATTTCCCCTTTCAACTCTATGAAGTTCCCTTTAATAAGTTACCACCATTATAGTAACTTATTAAAGATTAAGAGTCAAAAGATAATTTAAATTCTTTCATTATCTTTTCCTTCAAAATGCTATATTGTTTTTCATTTGTATCTGCAAATGCTTCTTCTCGATTTGATTCCACATCCATATAATTCAGGTTTTCATTGAATTGAGCCTCTGTAAAATCAAAGCGCTGTCCATCTATAAAGTTATAACAGTGCCACACCTCTCTTACTTTTGTCTTTTTAATTTCTCCTCCGTATATGTCTTGAACGACTAGAGCTGTAACACCACATTGTCCCTTTGCTGGATTTTCAATCGTCCACTTTGAACTTGTTTCAATCGACCACGATTTGATTAGTGCTTCATATATTCTTTTTCGCTTTATATTATCCATTCTCAGCTTCCCCTACTATTAATAGTTTTACACATCATATTGCAAAAGAGGTAATAAACGATCCTTTAAAACCGTTGATGGTGTCTCTCCTATTAACTTTGCTCCCATCTTCAGGTAATATCCTTTTGCATTCGGATCACTATCAATCGTAAAGCTTTTTAAACCTAATTCATTTGCTTTTTCTATTACATACTCCCAAAGTATTTTCCCGTAGCCTTTCCCTTTGTAACGAGGATGAATGTATAGGAAATCGAGAGCTTTATCATTTCGTAAAAATGAGAAAAATCCAATCTTCGTATTATCGTTTTCTAAAACATATACAAAATTATTTTTTATGTACTCTTCTGTAATTGTTAAATCTTCCTTACAAGCAAGTATGAATTCTTCACTATAGTTCCACGTTGCTTTTGAGTGTAGTGCAAGTTCACTTAATTCATTTGCTTCTCTTAATACCGCTTTTCTTATCTTCATGATTCTTTCTCCTCACTTTCATATGTAAACTATTAAACTGATTCGAAAAGTAATTTAAAAAACCTCTTATTTCCATAAATAAGAGATTACTTTTATAATTCTTCATATAGGTAACAATTTTTCAAAAGAAAAGAACGCCATCCCTGAAAGTTGGCGTTCCCTTTTTCGAAAGTCTAATCTTCAAACTCAATCATTCGTTTTACTATTTCTTACGATACACACCTATACAGTTTCCACTACCGCTTCAAGCATCGTTCCATTTTTAGCATAATTCGTATGCCAAGAAAAAGCTTTTTCTAAAATATGAGGGGTTTGTCCACCTCTTGTTTTTGCTTCTTCGAAATAAGCTCGTAACTGGTCACGATACATTGGATGTGCGCAGTTCTCAATAATCAGTTCCACTCTTTCTCTTGGTGCCAGTCCTCTTAAATCAGCGTACCCTTGTTCAGTGACGATAACATCTACATCGTGTTCCGTATGGTCTACATGAGAGACGAAAGGAACGATACTTGAAATGTTACCACCTTTCGCAATCGATTTCGTAACAAAGATAGCTAGACGTGCATTTCTCGCAAAATCACCAGAACCACCAATACCATTCATCATTTTTGTACCTAAAACGTGAGTAGAATTCACATTTCCGTATATATCTAATTCTAAAGCAGTATTAATTGAGATTAATCCAAGGCGACGAATGATTTCAGGATGATTAGAAATCTCTTGCGGGCGCATCATTAATTTGTCACGATATTTTTCAAAGTTAGAAAATACTTGTTGCATTTTCTCTTCAGAAAGTGTGATCGAGCAGCAGGAAGCAAAATTGACTTTCCCAGCATCCATAAGATCAAAGACTGCATCCTGTAAAACCTCAGAATACACTTCTAAATCTTCAAACTCCGAATCTAACATTCCATGTAGAACTGCATTGGCCACTGAACCAATTCCCGACTGTAACGGCGCTAAGCGATTGGTTAATCGCCCTACTTCGACTTCTTTTCGAAGGAACTCTATTAAATGCTGTGCCATAATAACAGTTTCTTCATCCGGAGGAACAATCGTCGATGGCGAATCTAGTTGGTTCGTAAACACAATTCCCTTCACTTTTTCAGCATCAATTGGGATACCGATTGAGCCAATTCGATCGTCCGTTTTTACGAGCGGAATTGGAAGTCGTTCCCCTTGTTTACCTGGTTCATATAAATCATGTAGCCCCTCTAGTTGCGCGGATTGAGCCATATTCATTTCAATAATGATGGACTTAGCATTTAAAGAAAACGCCAAAGAATTTCCAATTGAAGTGGTTGGAATAATCATTCCATCTTCAGTAATCGCAACCGCTTCCAAAATAGCGACATCTATATCCATAACGTCAGCACGGAGTAACTCTGCTGTATGAGACAAGTGCTGATCCACAAATAAAAAGTCTCCATTATTAATTCCTTTTCGCATAGTCGCATCAGCTTGGAAAGGTAACCTTTTCCCTAAAATTCCTGCTTCCGCAAATAATTTATCTACATCAGAACCTAAAGAGGCACCAGTATAAACATTCACTTTAAAAGATTTATCATTCTTAACTCGGTTTACAAGCGCAAATGGGACTGCTTTCACATCACCTGCACGTGTAAACCCACTTAAGCCTAAAGTCATTCCACTTTCAATCCATGAAGCTGCTTCTTCAGGTGTAACTACGCGATCTTTCAGACGTTGATCCCTAATTCTATCTAAATTATTCTCCATATGTAATCCCTCTCCCTGTGAATATTCATAATTATTTTACACTTTAACAGTATCTAAATAGGGATTTCAGTATACAATGCCGAAAATTCAGATAAAACAGCGAATCTAGGTTCTAAGGCAGAATAATCTAGAACCCTAGAAGTTTGCGAAAATAACTAGCGTATGATTGACTAACTGGTACCCTCTCTCCGTTATCCATCGAAAGTACAAAAGTAGAGTGCGTATCAGGATATATCGCTTTAATATGATTTACATTTACAATAAAGGCACGGTGGCATCTAATAAATGAATCTTTCGGAAGCAAGTATTCAAATTCTTGTAGCGAGTACTTATGTGTTCCTGTTAACTCTTCTGCATTCACATACGTTTTTTTATCTTTCGCCTCTAAATACATGACTTTTGAAAAAGGAACCGGAACCCATCCGTCTGTTGTTTTTAAAGTAACGACTGACTTACCATCCGTTAAAGCGGGATAAATTGCCGTCACGCAACCTTCAATCTTTTCATTATTTGAAAATGGTACGGCCATTCCATGATAAGGAATACCGAAAACATCCCGGTTAATAAACTCAGAGGTCTTTTGCTTCGTTACCATTGCTTTATGAGCAATCGTCCCTTCCTTAATAGGATCCCCAGCGCTAATCTTTAAATCAATTCGTTTACTTGGCCGATAATAAATATATTCTTTCGTATTCGAAACGGCGATTGATATTTCATCTGAAAACAATTCACCAACAACATCTAGTAGTATACCTAATGTTTTATCTTCCATATTATTAACACCTCATTTACTATTATACTACTATTATGATCTGTAAAACCGTTCAACAATTTGAACGGTTTTACAAACAATTTAATTCACCTTCGCCCCATAGCATCTTGCTACTGCAACTGCCTGCGCTATATCTAATTTTACATTTTTTAAATCGAAACTTGTAAAATCAATTCGATCAACTACAGCTCCTCTTAAATCTGCACCGCTAAGTTTTACCTTGCCTAATTGTGCGCCCGTTAAATCCGCTTCACGTAAATCTGCTTTTTCTAAATTACATTCATATAGGTCAGCTTCAATTAAACGTATACCTTTTAACATTTGTTTACTTAAGTTCGCGAACCTTAGATTCGTATATGACCAATCGCCCGATATTATAGTTATTCCGTCTAAATTCGCTTCTTCAAAATCAGAGCCAGTCATTTTACATTCTTCAAACTTCGATACGAATAAATTCGCACCAACAAACTTACAATTTGCAAATGTAGTTCCTTGATGGATAGAAGCGTTAAAAAGAGCACCGGTAAAATCACATTCTATGAAATTACAATTTTCAGTAGAAACTTCTGATGCATCTATCCCTCTAAAACGGCATTTTATGAAAGTACAATTTTTCAATTCCTCTTCTTTAATCAAATCATGTTGAAAATCTATTTCTGTATACTCTTTATTTACAAATTCACTCATAACCATTCCTCCATTTCCTCAAAGAAACCTCACTTGAAAAAAGTGAGGTTTCTTCTCATACAATATGCCCATCTAACCAAGAAATCAAATCTTGAAATACTTCATCTCTATTTACTTCATGGAACATTTCATGTCTTCCATTTTCATATAAACGTAGTGTCACGTCTTTCACACCACATTTTTTATAGTTTTCGTATACTTCTTTTACACCTTTTCCCATATCTCCAACAGGATCACGGTCTCCAGAGAATATATGTATCGGAAGGGTTTTTGGCGTTTTCTTGTATTCTTCTAGTTTATTTACTTCTAATACACCAGAAAATAGTTCTCGATAAAAACTCGTCGTACAAATGAATCCACATAACGGATCCGCAATATATTTATCAACCTGATTATTATCTGAAGATAACCAATCAAATTTTGTACGATTTGGTTTAAAGTGTGAATTGAAGTTTCCGAAAGATAAAAAGTTTAGCATCGGACTTTTCGTTTTTTCCCCGCGTAATTTCATTTCAATTGTCGCTACTTTATGACCGATACTTCCTAAAAGCCCTGGATTTCCACCAGTTCCTGAAATAAGGAATCCATCATATAATTCACCTTTAAGTTGTACAGCACGTCTTGATAAAAAAGAACCCATACTATGTCCAAGTAAAAACAATGGGCATGTCTGTTCTTTTCTTATCGTTTCTGATACAAAAATAACATCAGACACAGCCTCATTCCAACCTACATTTGGTTCAAAATGACCATAATCTTCTTCTCTTTTCACTGTTTTCCCATGACCTTTATGATCATGCGCATAAACACCATATCCTGCTTCTAATAACGCAGCAATAAAGTCTGTATAAACACCTGCATGTTCTGTCATACCATGTGCAATTTGAATAATCCCTCTCGGATCTCTTTCTGGTAGCCACTTACGTAAATAAATTTCCGATCCATCCAATGCCGTAACGAAACTTTCCTGTACGTTCATTTCGTCAGCCCCCAACTCTATTATGTATATCAAAAAATGAATATCCATTCATTATTCTTATTATGTATTATATGCAATTGCTTTCATTATGACAAATACCGCACTTTTCCAATTAGCTCAATAACTATTATGTTGACGAATCCGAAATAAAATCATATAGTTACTTACATAAAGTAATTACTATATTTTTTGGGAGGTTTCTATTATGATGCCATCATTATTTTTAGCACACGGATCACCGATGCTTGCTATTCAAGATACAGACTATACAAGGTTTTTAAAAACACTTGGAGAAACATATAAACCGAAAGCGATTGTTATTTTCACTGCTCATTGGGAAAGTGAAGCATTAACGATTTCTTCATCAGATAACGAATATGAAACAATTTATGATTTTGGAGGTTTTCCTCCTGAATTATACGAAATCAAATATCGTGCGAAAGGTTCTTCTAACATTGCATCTATGTTAGAAACAAAATTTAAAAACAAAGGTATTCCAGTCCATCATAATATGACGAGAGGTTTAGATCATGGCTCATGGACTCTTCTGCACCGCATGTATCCAGAAGCAAATATTCCTGTCGTCCAAATTTCAGTCAATCCATTCCTTCCTGCAAAAGAGCAATTTAAGATTGGAGAAGCACTTAAAGGGCTTGGACAAGAAGATATTTTAATAATCGGTAGCGGTGTTACTGTTCATAACTTACGAGCTTTGAAATGGAATCAAACGACACCCGAACAATGGGCAATTGAATTTGATGATTGGATTATTAAACATATGCAGACTACTAATAAAGATGCTTTATTTAATTGGGAGAACAATGCGCCTCATGCACAATTAGCAGTACCAAGAGCAGAGCATTTCGTACCTTTATTTATCGCTATGGGAAGCGGTGAAAATAACGGTGAAGTCATTCACCGCAGTTACGAGATGGGTACATTAAGCTATCTTTGTCTTCAATTTTAAAGAAAAGGATGAAGCAATCGTTGCTTCATCCTTTTTCTTTTTTATTCACTTAGTTAACTAACTTCCAAATGTCGTTTCTCTGATACCTCTTCGTTCTTATTATGAAAATAAACCCAAATGCACGCAATAAATAATAATGATGAAGTAGAGAAGAAAACATATTGGAAGCCCGCATGTGCTGCAATTTGTCCACCAAGTACTGGTCCAATCATATTTCCTAAAAACTGAAAAGATTGATTATATCCAAATATTCGTCCTGTCACAGGGGTTGGTGTATGTTGTTTTAGTAGAGTTTGTACAGAAGGTAATAATCCTGCTTGTGCGATACCTAATAAAAACCGAAGAATTAATAGTTGCCAAGCTGAGGTTACAAATGCTTGCGGGATAAAAATAATTCCTGCAGCAAACAACGCTACAACTAACGTTTTTTGAGGACCGATTTGATCTGATAATCTTCCTAGTCTTGGTGCTGCCAAAATAACTGCTAACCCTGTCGCTGACATAACTGCGCCTGCAATCATTTCAATATGAGCTGTTCCTTGTCCTTCTAAATTCTTTACATACAATGTAATAATAGGTTGAATTGACATGTTCGCAAGTTGAATAATAAATGTTGTTACAAATAAACTAATAATTAAATGCTTGGCTGGAACCATCGTCCATACTTTTTTCGGTTGTACTTTTTTTGCTTGAGCGGAGTGATTCTCTTCATGTAGGAAGAAAAAAACGATGAGAAAGGAAAGGAATAAAAAAGCTCCTGTAACAAGAAAAACATGGCGCATCCCAATTAATTCTGATAAATATCCTCCAAGTAAAGGGCCAAGTAAAGAACCGCTCACGCCCCCAGTTGAAATTGTGGAAATTGCCCAACCTGAATGCTCTTTCGGAGTTTCTGCTGCAATAAATGTCATCGCGGTTGAAAGGAAACCAGATACTGCTCCCATCAAAAATCTTAGTGCGACTAGTTGATACACGTCCGTTACAAATCCCATAAGCGTCATAATAATCGCCATACCAAGGCTCGCACGAATCAGCATCAATTTCCGTCCATGTATATCACCAAGCTTTCCCCATATTGGTGATACGATCGCACCCATTAAAAATGTTACACCAAATGCAAGTCCCGACCACTGTGCAATACTTGAAGTGCCAGTTACTCCTAATTCCTCAATATAAAAAGATAAAAAAGGAATTACTAAACTCATACCGGCTGCAGTGGTAAAACAACCTAGCCAACAAATCATCAAATTTCGTTTCCAGCTGGCCATTTTCACACCTTCTTTCTTTAGATACCCATTCTACACCCTTTCTTCTAAAAAGTTTAGTAATTTGCTTTATTTGTAAGATTTACTACAAAACCCGCTATTTTCTAGTAAAAATCACTACATTTCCACATTGTTTTCATAATAAAACCAACTCCACCTAAATGAAGTTGGTTAATTATCCATTATTGGTATTAAACGCGCATTACAACATCGCTCATAAAACTCAACCGGACCTGCTTGTCCAATAATTGCGTATTCATATCCATCTTGCTTCATACTATGTAAACAGCGATGTAACAATTGCCTCCCTACACCTTTCACACGATTTTGTTTTGCTGTACCCATTGGACCAAACAATCCTTTCTTTCCTCTCACTACATCATAACAAGCAAAACCTACTATCACTTCTTCTCTTTCTGCTATGTAAATAGGTACATTTTCTTTATATGTACGAAATCCATATTCTATTGAACGTAACCAACGTTCACCAAATTCCTCATTAACAAAACTTGCTAATTTTTCAAAATCAGAAAGGTTAGCCTTTCTAATAGTACAAGGTATATCTTCATAAGTAGGAACAAAACATTTTAGATCAACCGCTAAATCTCTTGGCTCAGCTATAATACGTAATATATCTTTTTGTATTTGTGCATTTCCAATAAACGTATCCGCGCGAAATAGTGCATCTATAACATGCCCTTCATTTATTATTACTTGCCGAAAACGCTCCATACGTTTCTTCGCTATTTGTAAAATTTCTAGCACCTTATAAGATACCTTATATTGTCCTATTTTTTCATACTCTTGATCCGTCAAATCATCTTGTTTTCGTAATGAAAGTTTTTCTAAAAAATCCGTACCCACGTTACGAAACAAATACATATGCAACTCGCTACATACTCCCGTACCTTCTTTACACATGCCGATAAACAGATGAGTTGGTTGAATAATATTACTTTCCGCCTCTTCTGCTGCAATATGCATTATGTTATGAACACGTTTCGTAAATTGAAATTCCTCCATATGTATCTCCACCCCCTATTACTTTACTATTAAACCGTAACCGTAAATAAGTGAAACAATTATACCAACTACCAATATACCTGGCAGTAAATTTGCCACCTTAATTTTAATAATACCAAGTAAATTCAATCCAATAGCGGCTATCATAATACCACCTGTCGCTGTCATTTCCACTATAAATTGATTCATTAATGCTTTCGGGACCAAACTATTAATTTGTGTTGCAAAAACAGCAATACCGCCTTCGTATAAAATAACTGGAATTGCTGAAAACACTACACCAATTCCTAAAGTTGTCGTTAATATAATAGAAATAAATCCATCGATAATCGCCTTTGTAAATAAAATATCATGATTTCCGCGAATACCACTGTCGAGTGCACCAAGTATCCCCATCGCACCAATTGCAAAAATAAGTGTAGCTGTTACAAAACCTTCTGAAATGCTCCCTTTCCCTTTCGATCCAACTTTATTTTCTAGCCAATCTCCTAACAGTTTTAACTTTCCCTCTAGTTGTAGCCACTCCCCAATTACGGTACCAATCACTAAACTTAAAATGACAACAAGAAAATTTTCACTTTTCAATGCCATTTGAAGTCCAAGTACAGTAACTGCTAAACCGATTGCATGCATAATTGTTCCCTTCATACTCTCTGAAATCCTACTAAATAATTTACCTAGTAAAGTACCAAATATAATACAAACCCCATTTACAACTGCTCCTAATATAACCATTTCTTATTCTTCACCCTTCGAATTCTTTATTTCTATATTTTGGTTTATTCATTGATTTACAGGTTACCTATATGTTAACTTAATATTGAGAATATTAACAAATGTTTTCCACTACATAAGCCGCAATTTTTTGTAGCTATACATAAAATGAAACTTTAATTAGCGCGAGTTTTACTGCCCACTAATTGCGGGATAAACTCAAAAGGGAAGGTATTTATGAAAACTTTACTAAAACGATTTCTGTTAATAGCCTTTTGCATTACACCAATTGTTGTATTAATTAACTACTCTTTTACTTCAAAGGCGAAAGACAAACCCGATTTGCAAAATAAATCTAGTAAAACCGCTTCAAAAATTGAAAAGAAAATAGAAGACCCGGAAATTACCCTCACCTTCTCTGGTGATACAATGTTCGATTGGCAATTACGTCCGGTCATTGAAAAAAACGGAGCTGATTATCCATTCCAACATGTAAAAGAAGAAATAACAAAAGCTGATATTTCTTTCGTTAATTTAGAGTCGGCATTTACAACGAGAGAAAAGAAAACTCCTGGACAACTGTTTTGGATTAAAAGTGATCCATCCACGCTTCAAGCCATTAAAAATACTGGATATGACATCGTAAATATCGGGAATAACCATACACTTGATTACGGGCAAGAGGGATTATTAGACACAATCTCTCATGTGGAAAAATTAAAGTTCCCTTACATTGGAGCCGGAAAAAATGCAAAAGATGCATATACCGCACGAGAAATGACCGTAAAAGGGAAAAAGTTCAAATTTCTTTCCTTCGTTCGATTTATGCCTGATACGAATTGGGTAGCTGGTGACAATAAACCTGGTGTTGCGAACGGATATGATTTAAATCTTGTAACAAAAACAATTAAAGAGCAAAAACGAGATGCAGACTATTTAATCGTCTATATGCATTGGGGCGTTGAAAAATCAAATCGTCCGGTAGAATACCAAAAACAATATGTACCTAAAATGGTTGAAGCAGGAGCTGACGCGATTGTCGGGAGTCACCCGCATTGGTTACAAGGATTTGAGTATTATAATAAAGTTCCTATCGCTTATTCATTAGGTAACTTTTTATTCCCAAGTTATGTGAATGGGAAAAGCGCCGAAACTGGCGTATTAACTTTAACTTTTAAAGGAAAGGATGTCCAAATGTCATTCAACCCTTACATCATTCGCAACAACCAAGTTTCCCCTGTAAATGAGGAAGAAAAGAAAAAAGCTCTACAATATTTACAAACAATTTCAAATGATGTAGAAATTGATGATACAGGGAACATAAAAAACAAACGGAACTAGACAACGCAAGATCTATTTCTCTGTAACATACTTTACAGAATAGGTGATGAACATGCTGAAAGACTTATTAGAAAATGTAAGTTTGTTAGAGAATATTTATAAAATATCTATAGCCGTTCTACTTTTATGTTCATTTTTTTCTGTTAGACTTCTAAAAAAATAAAACGTGAACGAAAGCTTACTACCTTTGAATTTACTATGTATGTAATCATTCGTATTGCGATACTCTTTTGGTTATCTAGCTTTCTACTGCTTGAATATGGTGCGTATTTAGTTTAAATATAAAAAAGATAGAACAAGCGTTATATTTCCCCGCTTGTATCTATCTTTTTTATTTAGATACTAACTCTTTCCTTCTATTAAATAAGCAGATCAAACAAAACAGGGTTTTTATTAAGCTCCACAAATTGAATATTATTTTCTTTAAAACGAGTAATTAATTGCTCATAATCTTCTTTATGTTTTAACTCTACTCCGACTAATGCTGGACCATTTTCCTTATTATGTTTCTTGATATACTCAAAGCGAGTAATATCATCTTCTGGCCCTAATCCTTTATCAAGAAATTCTCTTAGCGCTCCCGAACGCTGCGGGAATTCAATGATGAAATAATGCTTTAACCCTTCGTAAATAAGAGAACGTTCTTTCATTTCTTGCATTCTATCAATATCATTATTTCCACCACTTAGCGTACATACAACTGTTTTCCCTTTTATTTCATCTCTGTAAAGGTCAAGCGCTGCAATAGATAGTGCACCAGCTGGTTCAGCTACAATTGCATTTTTCTTATACAATTCTAAAATCGTCGTACAGACCTTCCCTTCTGGCACTAAAACAATATCATCAATGACATCTCTACAAGTTTCAAACGTTAACTTCCCTACCTTTTTAACAGCTGCCCCATCCACAAAACTATCAATCTTTTCTAATGCAACATTTTCATTTTGAAGAAAAGCTTCTTTCATAGATGCAGCTCCCATTGGCTCTACGCCAATGACCTTTGTAGCAGGGCTAACACCTTTTACATATGTACCAACACCAGATGCTAACCCACCACCGCCGATTGCTGTAAAGATATAATCAACTGATTTTTCCATATCATGCATAATTTCAACAGCCACTGTCCCTTGGCCGGCAATTACATACGGATCATCAAACGGATGAACGAACGTCATTCTACTTTCCTCACAATAGCGCTGTGCTTCTTGGAACGAGCTATCAAATGTATCACCAACTAATACAATTTCCGCAAAATCGCCACCAAAAAATTGTACTTGCGATACTTTTTGTTTAGGTGTCGTTGTTGGCATGAAGATTTTTGACGGAATCTTCAATAAATTACACGTATAAGCGACTCCTTGTGCATGATTACCAGCGCTTGCACAAACAACACCATTTTGTAATTGTTCTTTCTGTAAACTTTGAATCAAATTGTAAGCACCACGAATTTTGAAAGAGCGAATCAATTGTAAGTCTTCTCGTTTCACATAAACGTCACAACTATATTTCTCAGATAGCACTGTATCACGTTGTAACGGTGTTTTAATAACGATATCTTTCATGCAATTATGGGCCATTAAGATATCTTCAATTTTCACTCTCTCCTTTACCTTCTGCACCATTTCATATCATCCTTATCTCTTTTAAATTGGCTCAATCAAAATTCGGGATTTTTAGAACTGCACCTGTATTCGCCGATGTTACCATCTGTGCATAACGCCCAAGCCAGCCCGTTTTCACTTTCGGTTCTGGTCGTTTCCATTCTTTTTTACGTTTATCTAATTCTTCATCACTAACTCTTACTTCTAACAATCTTTCCTCAACATCGATACAAACAATATCCCCTTGTTCAAGAAGTGCAATCGTTCCGCCCGCAGCTGCTTCTGGCGAAATATGCCCTACTGAAATACCACGTGAAGCACCAGAAAAACGTCCATCCGTTAATAGTGCAACATCTGCACCTAATCCCATACCTGCAATCGCTGACGTTGGTGCTAACATTTCCGGCATACCAGGGCCGCCTCTTGGTCCTTCATAACGAATGACAACTACATCTCCTTTTTTCACTTTCCCAAGCATGATTCCCGCAAGCGCCTCATCTTGTGAATTAAAAATAACGCATGGCCCTTCAAATCGTTTTACTTCGGTTGCCCCGCTTTTAATAACTGCTCCATCTTTCGCAAGGTTTCCTTTTAATATACGTAATCCACCTTCTTCACTATGAGGGTTTTCGAGAGAATGAATAACTTCCTTGTCTTTAATCTCTGCATGAGCAATGTTTTCTCTTAACGTCTGCCCAGTAGCAGTAATTCGGTCTAAATGAAGTACCCCTTCTTTTCGGCTCATCTCTTTCAAAATGGCACTAATCCCGCCTGCTCGATCAATATCTTCCATATGCCAATTGGAAGCAGGGCTTACTTTACATAAATGTGGTACACGTCTTGAAACGGCATCAATACGGCTCATATCGTAATCTAGTCCGGCCTCATGTGCGAGTGCCAATGTATGCAACACTGTATTTGTCGAACCACCCATCGCCATATCAAGCGCGAACGCATCATCAATTGCTTCTTCTGTTACAATGTCTCGTGGTTTAATATCTCTTTCAACTAAAATTTTCAATTTCTCTGCTGCTTGTTTAATTAATTCTTCGCGTCTTGGATCGATGGCTAAAATACTCCCGTTACCAGGAAGAGCTAGCCCTAACACTTCACATAAACAGTTCATAGAGTTCGCTGTAAACATACCGGAACAAGAACCACAAGATGGACAACCATGATCTTCAATATCCTTTAATTCTTCTTCTGAAATTTTACCAGATTGATAAGCTCCTACTCCTTCGAAAACAGAACTTAAATCGACAACTTCTCCTTTAGATGTTTTTCCAGCTGCCATCGGGCCACCTGAAACGAATACAGTTGGAATATTAATACGAAGTGCAGCCATCATCATACCAGGTGTAATTTTGTCACAGTTTGGAATACAAATCATACCGTCAAACCAATGTGCATTTACAACTGTTTCTACTGAATCTGCAATGATTTCACGACTCGGAAGCGAATAACGCATACCAATATGTCCCATCGCAATACCGTCATCTACTCCAATTGTATTGAATTCAAACGGAACCATACCTGCTGCACGAACTGCTTCTTTAACAAGTTTCCCAAACTCATTTAAGTGCTTATGACCTGGAATAATTTCAATAAAAGAATTACAGATAGCTATAAACGGTTTATCAAAATCTTCATCTTTTAAACCAGTTGCTTTTAATAAACTACGATGCGGCGCTTTATCAAAACCTTTTTTAATCATGTCACTTCTCATCTTGTCAAATCCCCTCTTACGTATTTTTCACTTATAATCTCTTACTCTATTTCTTCACCAATTCTTTCGGTGCATGAATCCAGCTCATCATTTCACGAAGCTCTGCTCCTACTTTTTCTAACTGATGATTTTGCTCTGCTTTTTTCATGGCATTATATGTTGGACGCCCAGCTTGATTTTCTAAAATCCATTTCTTCGCGAATTCACCTTGCTGAATTTCTGTAAGTACTCGTTTCATCTCTTTCTTCGTTTCATCTGTAACAATTCTCGATCCTGTTACATAATCTCCAAACTCAGCCGTATCGGAAATAGAATGGCGCATATTCGTTAAACCACCTTCGTACATTAAATCAACAATTAACTTTAATTCATGCAAACATTCAAAATATGCAATTTCAGGACGATATCCGCCTTCTGTTAATGTTTCAAAACCAGCTTTCACAAGTGCAGTTACCCCGCCGCAAAGCACCGCTTGCTCACCAAACAAATCTGTTTCTGTCTCTTCTTGGAAAGTCGTTTCAATTACACCTGCGCGTGTACAGCCTACACCTTTTGCATACGCTAGTGCTACACTTAATGCCGTTCCCGTTGCATCTTGATGTACTGCTACTAATGCCGGAACACCATTTCCTTCTTGGAATACACGACGAACGAGATGACCTGGACTTTTTGGTGCGACCATTGCTACATCTACGTAACTTGGCGGATTAATTTGTCCGAAGTGAATATTAAATCCATGTGAGAAAAGTAACATTTGTCCTTCACGGAGGTTCTCTTCTACTTCTGCTTTATACACATGTGCTTGCTGTTCATCTGGCAATAACATTTGTACAACTTGCGCGGTTCGAACTGCTTCTGAAACAGACATTACTTCAAACCCATCCGCTTTTGCTACTTCAAAAGACTTACCATGTCGAACACCAACTACTACTTCCACACCAGAATCACGTAAATTTTGTGCCTGTGCATGACCTTGAGATCCATAACCAATTACTGCAACTGTTTTCCCTTGTAATAACTCTACATTTGCATCTTTCTCATAATACGTTTTCATATCCATTCACTCCTTATAGTTTATTTACTTGCAGTACATCAATTAATTTTTTTAACTGACCAACAAGTAATCTCGCTTCATTTTCAGTACAAACTGCTGTGAGTTTCATTTCAGAAACGCCATTAGTATCTCTTTCGTTTAAATGTAAAGAAGAGATATAATAACCACGCCGAGCAAAGATCCCACTTATACGTAATAAGACACTTGGCTCGTTATGAATAACGAGTGAAAAAGTATGACTCATTCTTCCCACCTCTTCATAATCATTTCGTTATTCCCTTTGTTTGGCGGAACCATCGGAAATACGTTTTCACCTTCTTCTACACAAAAATCAACTACAACAGGACCTTTATGAGCAAATGCTTCTAACATCACTTGTTTCGCCTCTGTTGAATTTGTTGCTCTTAACCCCTTCACTCCATAAGCTTCTGCCACTTTCACAAAATCTGGCGATCCAATTTTTGATTCTGATAACCGATTTTCATAAAACATTTCCTGCCATTGCCTTACCATCCCTAAAAATTTGTTATTTATAATAAATACTTTTACAGGGATATTATTTTCAGCAACTGTTTGTAATTCTTGAATGTTCATTTGAAAAGAAGCATCACCTGCAATACAAATGACGAGTTCTTCTTCTTTCGCAAGCTGAGCACCAACTGCCGCCGGGAAGCCAAATCCCATCGTCCCTAATCCACCTGACGTTAGAAAAGTCCTTGGGTTTTTCGCTTTATAAAAATGCGCAGCCCACATTTGATGCTGTCCTACTTCTGTCGTAACAATCGCTTCACCATTCGTTAATTCACTTACTAGGCTAATAACATGCTGTGGTTTTAACTCACATTCTGTTTGATTGTAGGAAAGAGGATATTCCTCCTTCCATTCCTCTATTTTCGTAAGCCATTCATTTGTTTGTGTATCAGTCGGCATATGTAACAACATATGTAACGCTTTTTTCACATCTCCAACAACCGGATACTCCACAGTTACATTTTTATGAAACTCAGACGGATCTATATCAATATGTACCTTTTTCGAATGCGGAGAAAAGAGTTCTAATTTTCCTGTTACACGATCATCGAAGCGAACACCTAACGCGAGTAGTAAATCACATTCTGTTACTGCCATATTTGCAGCATACGTTCCATGCATGCCGAGCATTCCTAAAAATAACGAGTCTCCCGGTGGATATGCACCAACTCCCATTAAAGTGGAAACGACAGGAATACGATTCTCCTTCGCAAACTGAATGAGTTCTTCAGAGCCGCCTGCATGAATGACACCTCCTCCGATATAAAGAAGTGGACGTCTTGCTTTTGAAATGGCTTTAGCTACCTCTCTAAGCTTCATACTGTCTGGCATAGGCTCTAGTTTGTATCCTGGAATCTCAATTACTTCATTATAAAAACTTGTTACATTTTCATTTTGAACATCTTTTGGAATATCAATTAATACTGGTCCTGGTCGCCCGCTTTCGGCGATGTAAAAAGCTTCTTGTACAATGCGTGATAAATGATTCACATCACGAACTTGATAATTATGCTTCGTAACAGGTACTGTAATCCCGACAACATCTGCTTCTTGAAATCCGTCTTTTCCGATGAGAGGTTTTGCAACTTGCCCTGTAATAACAACTAAAGGAATCGAATCCATATAAGCATCTGCTAAACCCGTAACTAAATTTGTCGCCCCTGGTCCAGAGGTAGCAAAGACTACCCCGACCTTTCCAGAAGCTCTTGCATATCCTTCTGCCGCATGAATAGCAGCTTGTTCATGACGAGTTAATACGTGCTTCAAACCACTTCCGTATAACGCATCGTATACCGGCAAAATCGCTCCGCCCGGATAACCGAAAACAGTCGTTACACCTAATTTTTTCAAACATTGAATAACGTGTCCGGCACCTGTCACTTCTTCACAATGCAATTTCTCACATGTTGTATGCTGCTCCATTTTACTTAACTCCTCTCCCTACAGTAAGCTCTCCGCCAGTCCTGGAACACGTACTCCTCTTTCTCTCGTTAACTTTTTAAATTCCTCTGTCAATTGTTTCGTTACACTTCCTGGTTTCCCATCTCCAATTTCTCTTGAATCAACTTTTACAACTGGAATTAATTCTGCTGCCGTTCCCGTTAAAAATACTTCATCTGCTACATATACGTCATGGCGAGTAAATGGCCTTTCCTCACACGGAATATTAAGTCGCTCACATAGCTCGATAACACTATTTCTCGTAATACCTTCTAGCGCTCCTAAATAAGAAGGGGGTGTTAACACTTTTCCATCTTTCACAACGAAAACATTATCACCAGATCCTTCGCAAACATATCCTTGCTGATTTAACATAAGGGCCTCTAGCACTCCCGCTTGTGCCGCTTCAATTTTTACCAGTACGTTATTTAAGTAGTTCATTGACTTAATGCGTGGGTCTAATGCATCTGGCGTATTACGTCTTGATGCAACAGATACAACGCTTAGTCCATTATCATAAAATTCCTGTGGGAATAACTTTAATTGTTCTGCAATGATAATAACGCTCGGTTTCACACAACTTCTAGGGTCGAGCCCTAAGTCACCTTTTCCTCGTGAAACAATTAAACGAATGTAGGCATCCGCATACTCATTTTTTTGCAACGTTTGTAAAACCGCTTCTTCCATTTCTTCAACCGTCAATGGGATTGTAAGTAAAATAGATTTTGCCGATTCATATAATCGTTTTACATGTTCTTTTAAACAAAATACATTTCCACCGTAACTACGAATCCCTTCAAATACACCGTCTCCGTATAAAAAACCGTGATCATATACTGAAACAACTGCCTTTTCCTTTTCTACAAATTCCCCATTCATATAAATGTACTGGTTTCCCATCTCACATCGCTCCTCTTTTTTCTCTCTATTTTTGCAATCTATTTCTATATCGATTGCTGAGATGAGTATTTTTAACAGAATATTCAGTATATAAACCTTAAAAATATACTCGTCTCAGCAATCGATTACATACATACTTGTAGCAATCCATTGCTGAGACGAGGGAATCGTGGTACCACTCAGCTTCCTTATACTTCTCACGAAATATAAGCTCTGCAAGTCCAATTAGACTTTTTGTTTTTCTATCGGAAACAACTCCGCTACTTTTTACTAATTTTCAAAAGTAGTACTCCGAGGTGATCTTCAATGATGAAATTGTTACCACCCTCACAGCTTCTGGGCAGCTCTCTGAAACAATTTTTATCATTTACTCTCCTCTTCTACGCATTATCGTATTCTATTTTTAAAATAAAAACTCTCGCCTCAGCAATCAACTACTACAATTTAGTAGCTTTGATTGCTGAGGCGAGAGTTTCGCGTTACCACTCAGCTTCCTTATACTTCTCACGAAATATAAGCTTTGTAGGTCCAATTAGACCCCGTCCTTTTACCGGAGACGATGCCGCCGCCCTCTACTCAGTTTCCCTTTCGCAAGCGATGCTCCGAGGTGATCTTCAATGATTCGATTGTTACTACTCTCGCAGCCTTGGAGTAGCTCTCTGAAACGATCATAATCATCTACTTTCCTCTTCTTTGCATATACAACATATAAAGTTAGAAAATTCTCAATTAACTTTTATTTGTTAAACGTATTATAGGACGTTGTTCTTTTCATTGTCAACATGTTTTCAGAAAATATTTTTAATAATACATATATTTTCGAATCTTTTTTATTGCGCAATAAAAATTTTTGTATAATACTATATAAAACATATATATTTAGGAGGATTACAACAATGTCCGAAAAAACATACGAACTCGCAACCTTCGCAGGCGGTTGCTTTTGGTGCATGGTAAAGCCATTTGATGAACTTCCTGGTATTCATAAAGTACTTTCTGGCTATGCAGGTGGTCATGTAGAAAACCCAACATATGAACAAGTAAAAGCTGGTACATCTGGTCATTTAGAAGTTGTACAAATTACATTCGACCCTTCTATTTTTCCATATGAAAAATTACTAGATTTATATTGGCCACAAATCGATCCAACTGATGATGGCGGACAATTCTTTGACCGCGGTCCCTCTTATCGCACTGCTATTTTTTATCACAATAAAACGCAAAAAGAGCTTGCTGAAAAATCAAAACAAGCTCTTGCAGAAAGCGGTATGTTTAAAGAGCCAATCGTAACTGAAATTCGCCCGGCTGCACCTTTTTATGAGGCTGAAGAATACCATCAACATTTTTATAAAAAGAACCCAGAGAAATATGCTACTGAGCAAAAAGAATCTGGCCGTGAAGATTTTATAAAAGAAAATTGGCAAAAGAAATAATAAAAACGCATCGTGCTTTTTTAGTACGATGCGTTTTTATTTTTGATAAAAGTACCATACAATGATAAAAACAACAGCTGTTAATGTCCAAAGTACTATCTCGTTTTTTACTCTGTTCTTTTTCTTACTCATTTCATCCCCTCCTAGTAGCAATTAAACATAGTCAAGACTTCCTTTGTTTAATTGTCCACTTGATGAATGTGAATAAATCCGTAAAAATTCTTATAGCAAGACCACCAATGATTCCGATTGCAATTGAAATTACTAACGTCTGTCCAAAACTAAAAGTAGTTGTGTATGTTATGTAGAGAACAACGCATACAAGTAAAACATCCGGTAAAGAAAGCAAAAACTTTTTAAGCATTTCTTCAGCTCTCCTATGCTTTATTTATCTCTTCTACTGTAGCTTTGAAATAAAGCTTGTTCAAAAATTCCATTTAGACCCTCTTTTTAAAAGGGATCCTTATCTACATATCCTATTCCATAATTACTCCTAAAATAGAATAATATTACTAGTGATTTATTGTAAAGCAACCATTTTCATTCCATATCAACAAATCATTATTAAAAACTAATTACCGGGCAATCGGATATTGTGCCAACTGCTTACATTGCATTGACCGTATGTATTATCACCTACTGCCACAACGGTGCCATCTGATTTCAGACCGACTGTATGCGCACAACCAGCCGCTATCGCTACAATATCACTCCAATCGCTTACATTACATTGACCATACTCATTCGAACCCATTGCCACTACAGTACCATCTGATTTCAGACCGACTGTATGCTTACTCCCTGCCGCTATTTCCACAATATCACGCCAGCTGCTTGCATCACATTGGCCATGTTTATTATTACCAACAGCCATCACCGTTCCATCCGATTTTAGACCTACAGTATGAAGATAACCTGCCGCCAATGCCACCATACCACTCCAGTCACTTACATCGCATTGTCCATATCGATTATTCCCCACTGTGGTCACTGTGCCGTCCAATTTAAGACCGACTGTATGCCAGTCACCTGCCGTGACCGCCACAATATCACGCCAGCTGCTTACATTGCATTCTCCTTCTTTATTTCGGCCCACCGCTATTACCGTACCATCCGGTTTAAGGCCAAGGGTACGACGCCACCCTGTCGCAACCGATACAATATTATGCCATTCGTTTACATCACATTGATCATGCTTATTCCACCCCACCGCTTCCACAGTATTATCACTTTTCAGAGCGATTGTATGGGCATTACCCGTGTTCGTCGCCATATGAACATTGCCCGCTGCGACTGCTTCAATATCACACCAACGGCTTACATTGCATTCTCCTTCTTTATTTCGCCCTACTGCCACAACTGTGCCATCCGATTTAAGAGCAACTGTATGACCACGACCTGCCGCTATCGTACCTTTAGGCCACCGTTTCACTTTTAATATCTCTTCGTAATTCATGTTTTACCTCCTTGCATATAAGTAACTGTATCCAAATAGATATTTTTATCTAATTTCATTATAAATGACCCGATTTTTTTTATAAATTTACAACTATAAAAGAAGCCTATTATTACTTCTTCAAAAAATAAAAACCTCCAGTTTCAATACTAGAGGTTTTTTCTTTATTTCTTCAATCGTTCAATAAAATCGTTCAATTTATCAAGTGATTTCATATTCTGATTACAAGCTACACCATCTTTGCAAATATAGTTTCCCTTTTTAACGAAAGTTCCTTGTACATCACCTTTAATTTCAACTAAAAACATCCCTACTTCTTCATGTCCATGACATAATGAACAAATGCTTTTTTTATTTAAACTTTGGAACGTTCCTTGCAGACCAACAAACTTATTTTTATCATTTTTTGCTATAATAAATTTCCTGCTTGATCCCTTATCAATCCAACTTAAATAAGATAATTCTTTCATATCCAGTTCTTCCATATCAGGCAGTTTTAACTTTTTCGCTTTAGGAAATAATTTTTTTAATGTTTGTGCTGTAACTTCCTGAAATGGAATGACATACGGATTTATTTTCATTAAAAACGATTCTGCATCTTCTCTATTTTGAACTGTTAATACCGTATCCATTAACTCTTTTTGTTCATCCGTTAAATTCTCAAATACATGTATTATCTTTTCAATCGCTAGTGATTTTAACGCTTGAATTACACCTCTATCATTTGCCGTTGCATGCCCGTTTGCTAAAATATAGGCTTGTGACTTTATAAAATTATATTGATCACTTCTAATAAAAGCTTCCATCTTTATCACTCCATACAAATTGTTGATCTAGTTTTATTGTATACAATGATTCAGCTTTTTGATATGTAAAAGATAAATTAGAAACGAATATTACATACATCGATTATTCTCTACCGCTTCATTTCCTGACAAAAGAAGCCATCATCTGTCTTCCATTCTGCATATAATACGTCTTCAAATTTAGTAATCCCTTTTTGTTTTATTTGTTTATAAAGCCATCCTTCATCAAATCCTGCTTCCCTCAAATTATCTTTCACTACTTTTCCATCACTAATTAATGAAATTGGTAAGTATACAGGCTTATGTTTCAAACTTAAATCATTTATAGTCGGTGATTCATACTTGCTCTTTTTCAGAACGCTTATGTTCCCATTAGGTTCCAAAATCATATACTCCACTTCTCGGATTGAAAATATATCTTTTTGTTGTCTTAGCATTTGTTGTAATTGGTTAATGTCCAAATGATTTACACTTAATTGTTCACGATCAATCTTTCCATTACGAATAATAATAGAAGGATACCCTTCAAAAAACCTTCTTGTTCCTCTTATTTTTTGTGTGATAACTTCTATTGTATAAATTAAAATTACCCAAACAAATACTGAATATAAAATAGACCACACTTTAATTTTAGGATCATATATTGAATTTCCAACAAGCTCACCAAGAACAATAGCAGAAATAAAATCAAATGGCGTCAGCTGAGATATTTGTGTTTTTCCTAATATTTTCGTAGCAATTAATAGAACAAAAAAACCAATTAAAAGCTCTATCGTTATTTGTCCAATATGATTCATAGATGGTCACCTTTCTGCTTTTCACTCAAATATTCTATTTAGTAAAAAAACGGCACATTTTTTCTATTATCTTCCCCATCCATACGCAATATATCCAATATTCACAAAACAAAAAGAGTCTAGTTCAAAATAATATTTGAACTAGACTCTTTTATCTTCATTTAGAATACACTATCTTTTTAATCGTTTCTCCGGATAGAAAATACTCCTCTGCAAGTTGATGAACGGAAATCCCACTTTTAAACGCTTCTTTAATCGCTTTATTTCTTTCATCTAGTTGTTTTCTTCCTCCAGATCGTGTACCCCATTTATAATGTTTCGTTTCTTGTTTTGGAATGTAAATTGTTTCACCTTGTATATACTTTTGAATTTCAATAATTAAACTTTCTGGTAAAACCGTCGCAGCTTTAACGTATTTCATTTCTGCTCGCCCCTTATTTTTTATGGTTCATTTCAATAAGGTGCAAAGCCAAATATAAAAAATGATACAAGTTCATTTAGGCGATTGTATATTACTTATCTACCTCACGCAAAGTATCGCCATTTCCATACTTGGCTTTGCATGAGACGCTGCAGTGTCTGGCAATTGAATTATAATCGCCATATAAACACCTCCTAATATACCTTTTGCATTTTATTATATGATAAATTCCTTCCCCTTGCATCCACATCCTTTTTAAAGCATGAAATTACTTAGTTTGATATAATACTTTTTAGTCCAATCCAAAAGTATAGTGAGGTTGCTTTATGAAAAAGAAAATAATCATTACAATCGTTACATTATTCATTATTACTGTAGCATTATTCGGAACATACAAATTGATGAACGCAAGAAGTTTTCAATTGTTTGGAGATTTAACAAACCGAGTAGAAACAGATGAAAAAGTGATAGCTTTAACTTTTGATGATGGCCCTACTAGCAATGTAAAACAAATATTACCGCTACTAGATAAATACAATGCAAAAGCTACTTTCTTTTTAATCGGAAATGAATTAGAGAAAAATCTATCGTTAGGAGAAGCTATCGCACACTCTGGACACCAACTTGGAAATCATACATATTCTCATAACAGAATGGTTTTTAAAACACCTTCTTTTATTAAAGAAGAAATTGAAAAAACGAATTCATTAATCCGCCAAACAGGATATACAGGCGAAATTGATTTTAGACCACCTAACGGGAAAAAGCTAATTGGTCTGCCCTATTATTTAAATAAAAACAATATCGAAACAATCACATGGGATCTTGAACCTGATACTTTTTATAAATCTGCTGCTGATAAAATTGAATATGTTAATAAAAATGTAAAACCAGGTTCTATCATTTTACTGCACTCTATGTATGATGAGTCTAATGAAAATTTACAGACCATTGAAGGTATTTTAGATTCTTTATCTAAGAAGGGATATCAGTTCGTAACAGTAAACGAACTACAAAAAAGAGCAAAATAAAGTAAAACTTTAATCAGTGTGGGCTTTGTCCAGCCCCCACTGATTATTAGTTGAACCAATCGGGCTTTTACGGGCAGTTGATCCCCCACCTAACTTCTTCGCTTTCGCTAAGTTTTGAGGCGGGGGTCTTACTTCCCGTTAATGCGGGATAAAAAGGTAGCGTATCATAAAATGATACGCTACCTTTCTTTTTAAATAATGCCAAGTACATTTAAGAATACGATAATTATCGCAATTGGTGCGATAAAGCGAAGTAAGAATAACCATAATACGAACAGTTTATAGCCTTTATTTTTACTTACACCAAGTTCTTTCATTAATATATCTTTCTTCATTTTTAAAGGAACAAAGATAGAAACTAATAAAACACCAAGTGGCATTAGTACGTTACTCACTGCATAGTCCGCTAAATCAAAGATTGTCTTTCCGAAAATTTTCAAATCACCTAATATACCAAATGATAATGCTGATGGTACTCCCACAACGAAGATTAATAACCCTACGATTAAAGCCATTTTTTCACGTTTCCCTTTACCTTTTGCAGTTAAAGATGCAACGCTAATTTCTAACATCGAAATTGCCGATGTAATAGTCGCAAAGAAGAATAGTAATAAGAAAACGATGAAGAATAATTTCCCGAATGCCATTTTACTGAAAATAGCTGGCAGTACGATAAATAATAGCCCCGGTCCTTGAGATGGTTCCATCCCAAATGCGAACACTACTGGGAAAATTGCAAGCCCTGCAAGCAATGTAATTACCAGAGTTAAAGCTACGATAGAAAATGCTGAACGCGGTAAACTTTCCTCTTTCGGTAAGTATGAGCTATACGTTACCATAACGGCTACACCGACAGATAATGAGAAGAACGATTGCCCCATTGCATATAAAATGATTTCTGATGTTACGTTTGAGAAATCAGGTTGTAAGAAGAAACGAACGCCTTCTCCAGCACCATCTAACGTAAGTGCACGAACGATTAATACAAAGAATAAAACGAATAATGCTGGCATGAAATATTTATTTACTTTTTCAACACCATTTTGTACACCTTTACTTACGATAAAAATAGTAATAAGGATGAATAATAGCTGCGAGCCAACTGCTAAATACGGATTGGAAATGATTTCACCAAACGTAGCTTCGTATGAGCCATTTCCTTCCCATAGTCTACCTGTAATTGCATTCCATAAGTATAATAAAATCCATCCCCCTACAACACTGTAGAAAGAAAGTAATATGAAACAAGTTACAATCCCTAATTTCCCTAACCATGGCCATAATGTTTTTGGTGCGATTTCTCTATATGCATCAACAGCCTCTTTTTGTGTACTTCTTCCGATTACGAATTCAGCTAATAATAGCGGTAAACCAATTAATAATGTGAAACCGATGAAAATAAGGAAGAACGCCCCGCCTCCTCCGATGCCGGCCATATATGGGAATTTCCAAATCGCCCCAAGACCAATTGCTGAACCTGCTGCAGCTAATACGAAACCTAATTTCGATGTCCATTGCTGTGAATTCATTTGTTAATCTCCTCTCTGTCTCTTTTTCTTTGTTTCAGTTCAGTATTTATATTGTTCTATCAATACTCTTTTCTAATACGCTCACGTCCTCCCTAGTAATAAAAAACGCCCCTACGTAAATACGTAGGGACGACAAAAATATCGCGGTACCACCCTAGTTATGAAGATACACCAAAGTTAGGACCTAAATAAAAAACGTCCCTACGCAAATACGTAGGGACGATAAATTATCGCGGTACCACCCTAGTTATGAAGCCACAACAAAGTAAGACCTAAATAAAAAACGTCCCTACGTAAATACGTAGGGACGATAAATATCGCGGTACCACCCTAGTTGTGAAACAATCTTCACCACTTTATTTGATAACGGTATAAACTACCGTCTTTCATTTCCTCATAATGTGAGATTTATGAAAGATGCTCCAGGACGAACTTCATGAATAATCTATATACTGATTCACACCAACCATCAGCTCTCTGAAATAGGGAGATATTCACTACTATACCCTTTCATTGCCCAAATATTATTTTCCGAATTGATTACTATCATTTTTATCACACATTAAAAATAGTGTCAACTTATATTTTGAATTTTTATGTATTACATTCTATTTAAAAATGTAAAATATGACTTTTAAATGAATAGTATTAGAACATTTATGGTTTATACTGTATTAACTTCTCGAACAGGTTTATAGTAGTATACGATAAAGTGAAACTTTAATCAGTGGGGGTTTTGTTCATCCCCACTGATTATTAGCCTTCACCAATCGGGCTTTTACGGGCAGCCCGATCCCCACCTAACTTCTTTGCTTCCGCTGAATTTTGAGATGGGGGTCTTACTGCCCGTTAATGCGGGGCAAATGCAAGACAGCACGAGTAGGAGGAAAGAATTTTGTCTACTTCAAAAGTTTTAAAAGGAACTGCTTTATTAAGCGGCGCGACAATGATTTCACGTATATTAGGTTTTATATACTTCTTCCCTTTTCAACTATTAGTGGGAACACAAGGGGTCGCTTTATATGGATATGCATACTCTTGGTACGGTATTTTATTAAGCTTTTCAACTGCCGGTATCCCTATTGCCGTTTCCAAATTCGTTGCAAAGCATAATGCGCTTGGTGATTATAGTACAAGCAAAAAATTATACAACTCTAGCGTAAAATTAATGTTGTTTATGGGCTTTTTAGGATTTTTAATTTTATTTATTGGAGCACCATACATATCACAATTTATTATTCGCTCGAAAACGCCAGATCCACAATTTATCGCTGACGTAACACTTACGATGCGAGCATTAAGTTTTGCACTTATTATCGTACCAGCTATGAGTGTTACACGTGGTTATTTCCAAGGATTTCAACATATGAAACCAAGTGCTGTTTCTCAAGTCGTAGAACAAATTGCGCGCGTTGTTTTCATTTTAGTTGGTAGCTTCATCGTCTCAAAACTATTAGGAGGTTCCGTAGCCTCTTCTGTTGCAGTTGCTACGTTTGGAGCTGTTATCGGAGCGCTTGCCAGCGTTTCGATTTTAATGATGTACTGGAAAAAATATAACCGATTAAAGCCTCCCGAAGGAGAATTAAAGTCAAGAGCATCGAATATCCCATTAAAAAATATTTATATAGAACTACTTCGATATGCAATCCCAATTGTATTTGTCGGTATTGCAATTCCGCTTTACACGTTAGTAGATCAATACACTGTAGCTGATGTCCTTAGAGCAATGGGAGAGCCTTTAGAAACAGCGAATGCAGTTTTCGCTTATATAACGAACTATGCCCAAAAGTTAATTATGATTCCAGCTTCACTTGCAACTGGATTCTCATTAACGATCATTCCAGCAATAACGAAATCTTATACAAGCGGGAAACTAGAAGAATTACAAGAACAAATTTCAAAGATATTTCAAGTCTTATTATTCTTCACTATCCCAGCTGCATTCGGTCTTGCTAGCATCGCTTACGATGCATTCCGCATGGTTTATGTAGACCCTAAAATTGCACTTGATGGATCACAGTATTTAATTTCATTTGCACCTTCTGCTATATTAAGTGCTATTTTCACAGTTTCAGCAGCTATATTACAAGGAATCGATTATCAAAGAAAAACGATGATTGCATTCTCAGTCGGTATTCTCGTTAAAGTTTTAGTAAATACACCACTCTTACATTTGTTTGGCGGACACGGTGCTGTACTTGGAACCATTCTTGGATACCTCGTTTCCAATGTTATTATGTTGTACTGCATCGTTAAGTTTGCGAAATTCAAAATGGGTGAGACTGCAAAAACAGTACTTCTTATTACGATTTACTCCGCTGCAATGTCTGCTGTTGTAATTGCTTTAAAAACGATTTTAAAATGGTTAATTCCTGGACAATCTTATATCGAATCACTTCTCATTGTATTTATATGTGGCGCTGCAGGAGGACTTGTTTACCTTTTATTCGTCCTTACGAGCGGACTTGCTTCACATATTCTCGGTGATAGGATTCAACGATTACCATTACTAGGAAAATTAGTGAAATAAAAACGAAGAGATGTAACCCCTTGTTACATCTCTTCGTTTTTCACTTCGCATATTGAATACGTTTTTGTTGTTCAGCAATATTTAATTCTGGAACATGGTGTTCTACTAAATGTAATAGTTCTTCGATTAACACTTCTAACTCCTGTACACTATACTCCGGTTTCCCTATTAGCGTATTCGCCATTCTCTCGTATAGGTTTTCTGGCTTAATACTCATTTGTTCCACATTATTCGGCATCCATTTAAATGCTGGGTGATGTACATACATTTTATTCAGACCAAATAAGATCCCAAATATATTCCTTTGTACTTCACACATAACATCATATAGCATAAGCCAATCTTTTCGTTTTAAAAGAGCCTCTCGATTATGCCAGCGATTGCTTAACCAAAGATTTTCTGAAATCATCCGTTTCACTAAATCTTCTGGATACGCTACCACTCTATCTTTTAATTCATTCACTTTCTCTTCTCCATACAAACTAACACCATCATGAACGGATGATACGATACATTGTTTTTCATAACTTATATCATATTGATCCACCACATCCGAAATCACTTTCTCTACTGTTTCTGTTAAAAAGTTACTAATCTCTAATTTAATTCCCTCTTTCGTCAAATATGTTTCCGACCATTCTTCTTCCTCGTAAGGATGATAGGACAAAATTGTTCCACCAATATGGTTAATAGGCCCTTTACGATCCTCATCCTCTAATGGTGCTGACCATAAAATATGTAATTCTATATCTGAATGTTCATCTTCTAACTTTCTAGCTACTGAACCTGCTAAAATAATAGCCTCCACTTTCGGATTTTGCCTATAAATCTCCGACATTTCTATCGCTTTCTCTTTTAATCCCACTTCATTTCCCCCTAAAATTGCAGTACACCCTTATTTTTTCCATTTATCTATTTCGATATTACGCATTATATTTCCTTTTCAAAGTTTCACTAAATCATATTTCTACCCAATAACGCTGAATAATTTCACCAGTATGAGAAGAAACTACTTCATTTTCTAACACGCCGCCAACTTTTTGAATCGTTTTAGCCGAAGCGATATTAACTTTATCACAAGTTATTAACACTTTCTGCAACCCTAACTTTTGCGCTTCATCTAATGCGAGTTTTAATTGTTTTGTCGCGTAACCTTGGCGACGTTTATTCGGATGGACACTATATCCAATATGACCACTTTCCCACAATAATTCTTCGTTTAATCGATGTCTAATATTCACAAAACCTATAAGTTCCCCTTTTTCAAAACTTAAAAATTGGCTAGATGGTACTCGATTAGCTTGTAAGTTTTCTCCCACTTCTTGTATACTCACTTTTTCAAACCATTCATCGAGAGAATCAAAATTTTGTAAAGAACTACTACCATGTGGTTGTTCCTCAGCATTTAAAAATGCCTCCCGGTACTCCAAAATTTGTTCACTATATTCATGTGTTGGTTTTAATAGTTTCATTGTCATTCTCCCCTCTCTCCAACCTAAAACAAACACCTTAATCTTGACAATTTCACGATTAAGGTGTTTCTATCATTTTCATTCAAATAATCCCATACTTAAATAACGCTCACCTGTATCAGGTGCAATACATAAAACTTTTTTACCAGCGCCTAATCGTTTTGCAATCATAATCGCTGCATAAACAGAAGCTCCAGAAGATGGCCCTACTAATAAACCTTCTTGCCTAGCTAAGTTTCTCATTGTCGTTAAAGCCTCTTCGTCTGCAATTTGAATAATTTCGTTATACACTTCTGTATTTAAGTTTTTCGGGATAAACCCTGGACTTGTTCCTACTAGTTTATGAGGACCTGGAACACCACCTGATAAAACGGGAGATCCTTTCGGTTCTACTACTGCAATATATAAGTTTGGTAGTTTCTCTTTTAACGTTTCACCAGTCCCAGTAATCGTTCCGCCTGTTCCCGCCGTTGCTACGAATGCATCAAGCTTTCCATCCATTTGTTCATAAATTTCAAGTGCAGTTGTATAACGATGAATATTCGGGTTTGCTGGGTTTTCGAATTGTTGCGGAATAAAACTATTTGGAATTTGCTTTTGCAGTTCTAATGCCTTCGCAATCGCTCCTGGCATTCTTTGTTCTGCTGGTGTTAAAACTACTTCTGCTCCGTATGCTTTCAATAAATTTATACGCTCTTTTGACATATTATCTGGCATAATTAAAATCGCTTTATACCCTTTAGCAGCTGCATTCATCGCTAAGCCTATTCCTGTATTTCCACTTGTCGGTTCAATAATTGTATCTCCTGGTTTGATGAGACCATTCTCTTCTGCAACGTGCAGTAAATTATAGGCAGCACGATCTTTCACGCTGCGTGACGGATTAAACATTTCCAGTTTTACATACACATCTGCTGCGTCTTCTGGAATAAATTTAGATAATCGGACGACAGGTGTATCCCCTATTAATTCTGTTACGTTTTCACATAATTTCATAGCGCATCCCCTATTCTATCGTTTTCTTATCACTTGGTAATAACCAAGAAGTAAGTCCAATTAATGGTAGACAACTACATAGTAACATAATGAATTGTAGACTATATATATCAGCCAATTTCCCAAGGACTACAGATCCTAAAGCTCCGAGTCCAAACGCAAGCCCTACAATTAATCCCGATACCATTCCTACTTTTCCAGGAACAAGCTCTTGCGCATAAACAACAATTACACTAAAACTACTTGAACTAATAAAACCGATACATAAAAATAACGGTACAACCCACACGAGCGACACGTGAGGTAGCAAAAGTGCAAGTGGCGCCGAACCTAGCATTGAAAATACAATAATTGTTTTCTTTCCAAATCGATCTGCCAGTGGACCACCAAAGAAAGTTCCTAATACACCAGCAATCATAAATGCGAATACGAAATACTGGGCATTTTTTATAGATAAACCGTAATGCTCAATTAAGTAAAATTGATAGAAATTCCCGATACCAGCACCGTACCAAGATCGTACAAAAGTAAGAAAAACAAGAAGTAATATAACAAATTTAATATGTGTACTGACAATCGCATTTTCTGCCTCAAGCGCAGCCCTCTTTTTTCTTCTCACAGCGCCAGTTGCTAATTCATTCCTATACCAATTTGATACGAAAATTAATAACACAATTCCTACCGCTGCAAATGCGGTAAAACCTAAAGAACCAATTTGGCCGAGCGGAACGAAAATTAACGCTGTAAAAATAGGAGCTAAGGAGTTCCCTGTATTTCCTCCTACTTGATAAATCGCTTGCGCTAAACCTCGCTTTGCACCGGACGCCATATAAGCAACACGAGCACCTTCTGGATGAAAGACTGCGGAACCTAATCCGATAAATAAAACAGAAATAATAACAATAATAAAGTTCGGTGCAAATGCAAGTCCAATCATCCCAAGCATACTCGAAAACATACCGAGCGGTAATAAAAATGGTGATGGCTTCTTATCTGAATACATACCAAAAACCGGCTGCATAATCGATGACGTCATATTTAATGCAAACGCAATCCACCCTACTTGCATATAGGATAAATTCATCGTTTTTTCCAAAATAGGAAACAATGCCGGCACGACTGCTTGCATCGAGTCATTTAAAAAGTGACCGAAACTAATCGCAAATAGTATTCGGTATATTGTCGGTGTTTCTACTGTGTTTTTTTGCGAAACTGCCTGCATATGTGTATTTCTCCTTCCTGTACAAAATATATATTTATTACAGCAGGTGTAATAAATTCTGACTTTTGAAACATTTATATTCTATACTGGTTTCATTTCTTTTTCCAGAAATATCACTTTTTACATAATATATTTTCTCTATATGTTTTATCGGATTTATTTATAGAAATTTTCTATATTTTCTTTTATACTAAGGCAGAGATGAAGGAAAGGATGACAACTATGAAGAAAAAAACAAAAGGAATCGTTGCACTCTCAATCACATTATCTATGTTTTTAACAGCATGTGGCCAAAAACAAGAGTCAGCAACTACCGGAGAAAAGAAAAAAGAATCTTCAAAACAAGTATTAAACATTGTAGAAGCTGGGGAAATTTCTACACTTGATTCATCTATCGCAACCGATGGGTTTTCTTACGCTGCTTTAAACAACGTAATGGAAGGATTATATATGCCTGGGCCTGACAATAAACCTGTTCCTGCAGCAGCTGAATCATACAAACTGAGCGAAGACGGAAAAACATATACATTTACATTACACGATTCAAAATGGTCAAATGGCGATCCAGTAACTGCTCATGATTTTGAATATGCATGGAAACGTGCCGTAAATCCAGAGACTGCTTCTGAATACGCACATATTATGTTCGATATTAAAAACGCAGAAAAAATAAATAAAAAAGAATTGCCAATTGACTCATTTGGTGTAAAAGCAATTGACGATAAAACATTAGAAGTACAGTTAGAACACCCTGTTCCATACTTTTTAGGTTTAATGGGATTTGCAACATTTTATCCTCAAAACAAAAAGGTTGTAGAAGCACAAGGGAAAAATTACGGACTTGAAGCTGCAAATGTAGTTTATAACGGACCTTTCCAATTAAGTGAATGGAAACATGATACAAGTTATAAAATGACAAAAAACCCGAACTACTGGGATAATAAAAATGTGAAATTAAATGAAATTAATGTAAATATCGTAAAAGATACTTCAACAGCTGTTAATTTATTTGAAAGTAAACAAGTAGACCGAATTACGATTAATTCAGAGTTTGTTGATAAATATCAAAAAGATCCGAGCTTAAAGAAAATGGAACGTCCTTCCGTGACATTTTTCCGATTTAGCCAAAAGAATCCTTTATTAGCAAACAAAAACGCTCGAAAAGCTATTTCGCTTGCTTTTGATAAACAGGGAATCGCAACAACGATTTTAAATAATGGTTCTATCCCTGCGAATGCATTCGTTCCGAAAGGATTCGTAAAAGGACCTGATAATAAAGATTTTCGCAGTACAAGTAATGTAAAAGTAGAAACAAATGTGAAAGAAGCTAAGGCACTATGGGAAACTGCGAAAAAAGAAACAAACTTACAAAACACTTCTCTTTCAATCATAACAACTGATGAATCTAACGATAAAAAAATTAGTGAGTTTTTAAAAGGTGAACTAGAGAAAAACTTACCTGGACTAAAAATCACATTACAACCCCTTCCAGTAAAGGCATTTTTAGATCGTGAAGGAAATGGCGATTTTGAAATTTCACTTTCCACTTGGGGACCGGATTATCCTGATCCTACAACATTTTTAAATATGTTCGTCACAGACGGACCGTTTAATAAGATGAGTTACTCAAACAAACAATACGACGAATTAATTGAGAAAACGAGCTCTACTTTAGTAACAGACTTACCAGCACGTTGGAAAGCGTTCCAAGATGCAGAGAAAATCTTACTTGAAGATGATGCAGCTATCGCTCCAATCTTCCAATCAGGACTTGTATATTTAGAACGTCCAACAGTAAAAGATGTTGTTGTTCGTCCATTTGCAGGAATTTATTCTTATAAATGGGCCTCTATTACAGAATAAGAAAAAGGCGATCCTAAAGCATATTAGGATCGCCTTTTTTATTAAATTGCAAAACGCTTATACTTCTCGTAATCGCTCGTCTTACATTCTACTTCTAGTTTCGTACCTTCGTTTTCATAACTCGTAGATAGAACGTGCGCATGATTATTAAAATAAGAAACTACCTGTCCTTGATCATACGGAATTAACATTTCACACTTCGTATACTCTTTATAGATGTGTGAGCGAATCATTTCTACAAGTTCTTCAATTCCAACATGTTTCTTCGCTGATAAATAAACGCGGTCTTCTTGCACTTTCGGAATTTCAACATCTACCATATCTGATTTATTATAAGCATAGATTGTTGGAATATTTTCTACTCCAATTTTCTTTAACGTTTCATTTGTAATATCAATTAACTGTTCATAATTTGGATTTGCGTAATCTACAACATGAATAAGTAAGTCTGCTTCCGCTACCTCTTCCAATGTTGAACGGAATGCTTTTACAAGATGATGCGGTAATTTACTTACAAACCCAACAGTATCTGTTAATAAGAATGATTTGTTATCTGGCAAATCAATATTTCGTACAGATGTTTCTAACGTCGCGAATAACATATCTTTTTCAAATACTTGTTTTTCTTCTGTACCATTATAAATTTCAAGCATCGCATTCATCGTCGTTGACTTTCCTGCGTTCGTATAACCTACTAATGCTACAACTGGTACTTCATTTTTCTTACGTTGCTTTCGCTGTGTTTGACGCTGCGCAACAAGTGCCTCTAAATCCTTATTTAAAACTGAAATCTGCTCTTCAATTTTACGACGGTCTAATTCTAATTTCTTCTCACCGACACCTTTATTTTTCGTACCAACGCCGCCACTCTGTCTTCCTAATGATTCACGAAGACCGATTAAACGAGGCATCATATACTGAAGATGCGCTACCTCTACTTGCAACTGCGCTTCTTTCGTCTTCGCACGTTGCGCAAAAATATCTAAAATTAATATGGTACGATCAATAACTTTACAATCTAAATCCGCCTCTAAATTTCGAATTTGTGAAGGAGATAATTCGTCATTAAAGATTACCATATTCGCATCTACTTCATTTACATAGGCTGTTACTTCTTCAATTTTTCCTTTTCCAATATAATGGGATGGATTAACTCGTTGTAAATTTTGCGTCACTTGCCCAATTACCTCTACATCACAAGCTTCTGCAAGATTTGTTAACTCTTCCATCGAATAAGCAAAATCATCTTCCTTACCTAAATTTACTCCAACTAAAACTGCTCTTTGTAATAATTCTTCCATATATTTATTCCTCCATTTCGATTACGTAAAATAAAAAACACAGGTCGCTGCCTGTGTTTTCGTAAACGGATAAGGGTTCACCAAAGAAACAGGAGAAAGTTATATTTTCCTCCTACTTCATAGTCAAAAAGTCCCAAAATCATATACGTATCCACAATAAGTGTTCACCTATACGATCCCATTCTATTTATAAAGGCAAAACAAAAAGAGGGCGTATTCGTCCCTCCCTCTTTTTCACATATAAGCTTAATAAAGGGTTCCTTTAAAATAGGCAGACCAATCCCGTTCACTCTGTACACAGACAGAGCCTTTGAGCGCTATTCAATTATTGGCACAAAGTATTGAGACGTAATCTGATTAAGATCAAAGGAAGCCCCTCCGTTCATTTTAAGTTACATAAAGTGTAGCATAAGTAATTCGCTTTCACAAGATTTAACAACCTATCTCATGCTAAAGAAATTCTTTATATTTTTACTTTAAGCGTCATTTTTTGCGCGTTTTTCTTACAATAAAAATAACAACTGCAATAATCAATAACACACCTATAGAAATAACAGCAACTTGCCACCAACTTAAACCTTTCACCATCTCACCTTTTAAATCCACTTTCTTCGTTGGAGCTGACTCTTTTGCAATATGACTTAAGGCTTTTCTCTTCAGCTCTGCCTCATCTAATCTCTGTGTTCCACTACAAATAGATGTCTCTAATTTTCCCTCCCCTCTATAAGAAGAAAAGACTAAATATTCTCCTCCCTCTGCAAAACGAAATGTACAGCTACCAAAACTTGTATATATAATAATTTGCGAAGAGCTTGTCCCTTTCCAAATTTTCTTCACTTCAAATAATGTTTTCATTTCCCCATCTTTCTCTTGAACTTCTAACACCTTACCTTCAAACACTACATTAGTTTTTTGTAACCTCTCTTCTGGTGATGCTTTCATACACTCACAAGCGTAAGACTTCTCTGCTAAAACAATAAGAATAAAGCTGCAAATAATGACAACAGGAAATATATACAAAATTCTTTTCAAAGAGCCCAACTCTCTTCATTATCAATTTTTAAAACTTCTCGTATACTATTTTTACACCACTCACCAAATTCCTTCATAGTAAATTAAGCTTCTAGTTTCAATACAATAAAAGTCTTTATTGACATTTTTATAACCTGATATTAGTATCAAGTTATAAAAATAAGTTAGGAGATGTTCCTATGCATTCTAAATCTCGTATTACTGCAATCGGTACTTATGTTCCAGATCAAATATTGTCTAATAACGATTTAGAAAAAATGATCAATACGAATGATGAATGGATTGTACAAAGAACAGGAATGAAGGAAAGAAGAATCGCTAGCGAAGAAGAATACTCCTCACACTTAGCCATTAAAGCAATTGAAAATTTATGTACAACATTTAAAAAGAACTTAGAAGATATCGACTGTATCATCGTCGCTACAACAACCGCTGACTATGTATTTCCTAGTGTCGCGTGTCAAATACAACAATATTTCAACATACCTCATACAATAGCATTTGATTTAAATGCGACTTGCGCTGGTTTCACATATGGACTACATGTAGCTAATAGCTTAATCACTTCTGGATCACATAAAAAAATACTTGTAGTAGCGTCAGAGACATTATCAAAAGTTACTGATTACACCGATAGAACGACTTGTATTCTGTTCGGTGATGGCGCTGGAGCTATTTTATTAGAAAAAGATGAAAACAAACCAAGCTTTATCGCTTCTCACATGGGAACAAACGGTGACGGCGGCATTCACCTATACAGAACAAACTTATCTACTACTATGAATGACACACCACTGCAAACAAATGAAAAAATCGTGCAAAACGGAAGAGAAGTATATAAATGGGCAACACGCACGGTACCAGCAGGTATAAAAGAACTATTACATACCGCACATATGCAAATAGATGATATAGACTGGTTCGTACCTCACAGTGTTAACTTACGAATGATTGAATCTATTTGTGAGAAAACCGAAATTCCAATTTCAAAAACTTTGATGAGTGTAAAATACATGGGGAATACATCTTCAGCTTCTATTCCACTTGCTCTAGATTTAGCTAGAAAAGAAGGAAAATTAAATAACGGAGACACACTTTTACTGTACGGATTTGGTGGTGGCCTCACACATTTAGTTCTTATTGTGGAGTGGGATTTAAGTTAAAAGTATGAAAAGAGGTTCTAGTCAGTAACTAGAACCTCTCTTTAATTTCTTTCTCCTTTTCGAGACCATATCACAACAGGAATGAGCATGAAAGCTAACACTCCTCCCACTAACGACAATGCCGCATAGCTCGAATTCGCCACTACCATTCCTGACATCGCTCCACCTGAAGCTCCAGCTAGCGCAATAAACACATCGATCTTTCCTTGTGTTTTTGCACGTGTGGAAGGTATAGTTGCATCAACAATTTGAGCAGTACCACTGATTAAACCGAGGTTCCATCCTAATCCAAGTAAAGACAAAGCAACAATTAATAGTATTAAAGAATCACTCGGCGCTATTGCAGCTATTACACCTGCTGCTAGTAAAATTACTCCACCAGCTATACTCATCGTAGTTCTGCCAATTTTATCAATTAACATTCCCGTAACGAGAGATGGAAGATACATTGCACCTACATGAAAACTAATTACAAGTCCTACTGCACTTAAACCATGACCGTGATGTCCCATATGAACTGGCGTCATCGTCATAATTGCAACCATCACGACTTGTGTAAGTATCATTACGATAGCTCCAACAGTAATTCCTCGTTTGTTTTCTATCGCTTCTTCTGTTACTGGTTGCCCTTTATATGTATGCTCTTGTTTATATGTTTCTATCATATTAGCAATAAGTAACGGATCTGGACGAAGCATAACAAATAGAACAAGACCAGCTAGTATAAATGCTGCTGCCGATAATATGAAAGGACCAGCAAGTTCAGGAATTCCAATTGAATGAGCAAACCTTCCCATTACACCTACTAAATTTGGACCTGCGACTGCACCAAAAGTCGTCATTACCATCGTAATACTAATAGCGGTTGCTCTTTGCTTCTTATTCGCTAAATCCGTTCCAGCATAACGCGCTTGTAAATTCGTAGCTGTACCCGCGCCATATATAAGTAAAGAAACTAGTAAAAGAATAATACTATTTGTTAAAGCTGCCACCACAACTCCAATAGCCCCTAGTCCACCTACTATAAAACCTCCTGCAAGCCCTATACGGCGACCATGTTTTTGTGATAATTTTCCAACAAAGAAAGCTGCTACCGCAGATCCCATTGTAAACATAGCTGCCGGCAATCCTGCATATGCATCGGTCCCAAGCATTTGCTGCGCAAGGAGTGCACCTACTGTAATGCCAGCAGCTAACCCTGCTCCGCCGAACATTTGTGAAATACTTACGATTATTAATGTTCTTTTGTATAATTTTTGTTGTTCTTCTTCTGTATATATATGATTACTTATTGAAGCATCTGCTGTATCTATCATTTTCTCATCCTTTCTATAAAACTAATACGTCTTGTTAATGTACTATAGAACAACAAAATCCCCAAATTTAAAATACTAAAATTTATTTATACATGTAAAGAACCCCACGGTTTATGTTTCACTCATTACCGAAGAGTTCCCAAAATAACTATACTAATTTTTTCACAACTAGCATTCCATCATGTGAATATAACTCACTTTTAGCTTATTTCCCATACACTCCCCCTACAACTCTCTCCCCTCTCTTTTTATCCAAATTCTTTCCTTCCCAAAATAACAAACCTACTAAAGCAAAAACTAAAATAATTGGCACACTCGCTTTATATAAATCTGTAAAACTCATTGCCATCTGATTTTGAGCATAGTGATTCACATCATTCGAAAATGCGAGTACCTCTTTCTTTATACTTTCCTCTTGTTTTTCAACTTCTTTTGTCACTTGATTCATAACTTCTTCTCTTTTTATATCTCTATATTCTACTGGAATTCCTCTTAATACTTCATCCACTTTTTTGTGAATTAATGCATCTTTTTTCTCTTTATTTAAACCTACAAATGTATTATTTTGATGCTTTTCTACACTTACTTCTATACTTTGTTTCTCCATTTTTTCTTTTGTTACTTGTAGTATTTCAGCTTGCTGTGGGCTGTCCACATGAATATTATGCACTTTTTCTTCTGCATAACGATATACATTCTCTTTATTTACAGCTAAATTGTGCGTTAAGTTAGATACAAATATTGCAACCGCTAATACAATTCCTACTTGCCGCAACATCGAGACAACACTTTGAGAAGCGGTTAATAATTCTCCTTCAAACGAAGAAGCACTTAAAACTGTAATTGGACCTACTACTAAACCATACCCAACACCTAATATCATACAAGGAATAATAATTTCTATATTTGTTGAATTAACATCAATCATTTGCAACCAATAATAAGATAAACCCATAACAAGAAAGCCTGAAAAAATAATAGTTACTTTTCCGAGTTTTTTAATTAAAGTTGCTGCAACTGGTGAGACAAAAAATATCATTGCTGAAATAGGTGTCACTAAAAAAGCTGCTTCAATTTCCGTTCGGCCTTGTATTTTCGTCAAGAACGTTGGAAGCAATACAGTAACTCCAATTAAAAATAAATTACTTAATATGACAACGATAGATGCTCCAACAAACATTCGATCTTTAAATAAATTTAAATTCACCATCGGATTATGAATCTTTCGTTCTACTAAAACAAATAGAATAAGAGAAATCGTGCTAATTGCATAACAAAACAAAGCAATATTACTTTGCCATCCCCATGTATTTCCTTTTACTAATATGAGAGTCAAAGAAAAAATTGCTGTGCTACTTAATACTAGTCCTCCCCAATCTATTTTTGAGATAATACGTTCTTCATTTTTTATTTGTAGCATAATGCAGCATAAAATGATTCCAAGAATACAAATTGGAACATTAACAAAGAACACCCATCTCCAACCGAAATTTTGTGTAATAATTCCACCTATTACTGGTCCCATCGCCGCTGACAATCCTTGTGTTACTCCTAAAATTGCAAGTGCAACATGCCTCTTAGCTAATGGCATTGCAGATACACCAATCACCATACTTGTTGGAAATAAAATGGCTGCCCCAATGCTTTGGATAAAACGAGAAAAAATGAGAAAGTCGCCTGTATTAGCAAAAGCGCAAAGTACCGATCCACCACCAAAAACCACCAGGCCAAGAATATACATCTTTGCTTTTCCAAAAATATCAGCTATCCGTCCTAGTGGAATGGCGAGTACTGCAATTGTCATTGTATAAACATTTAATACCCAAGACATCTTCTCTAATGAAGTATTTACACTCCTTTGTATAGCCGGTAAAGCTATATTCATAATTGTCGTATCAATCATACAAAGAAAGATACCTAGACACATTAAAAAGACAATCTTAATACCCTTTGATTGCTCCATTTCCTTCTACCCCTTTATTGTGAACGTGTTTTCATTCTTGCATTTTATTGTGTTCTTTTGCTTCTAATTGCTCTAGTTTTCTTTTCAATGTCTCTACTTGAGCACTATACGATGCGATACCTACATCAAGTGAAATTCCCTCGACAAAAGTCATACCTTCTCTCCACTTTTCATATTTCAAACGAAGATCCGCAATATATGCTTCTTTCCTTTCAATTTCGTCCTCAATCCATTTTTTTATCGCCTTATCATCACTATAATTACCGAAATACATCCTCATTAAAAAATCTGAACGTAAAACATCTTTCTCTACATCTGTTTGCATGTATTGATAAAACTCCTCACGCCCTTCATCTGTAATAAAATACATTTTCTTATTCGGTTTCCCTTCTTGCATAATAACTTCTTTCTTTATTTTCCCCTCTTTTTCTAACTGTCGTAACGTTGGATAAATCATTCCAAAACTCCCATCAAAAAAATGAGTAAATACGTCTTCGAACACAATTTTAATATCATAACCAGATAATTCTTTTTCCATTAGTAAACCTAAAACAACATCTCTTCCCTTCAAAATAAGACCCCCACACATTATATAATCAATAATCATATTAACATTGTTAATATGATTATTGATTATATACCTTATTCTGTTAATTGTAAAATGTTTCTAAATAAAAAAAAAAAAAAAAACCTGTAATTTTGTTGTTCAAAATTACAGGGTATCTCTACTTTATATTTCATATACAAACCTTATACTATTTTACAACTACACCTTGATTAGCTTCAAAGCCTTCTGTCTTACCTTCTTTCATCTCATAATAATACGAAGGCAATTCTATATTATGTTCTAAGAGATAATCCTCAATTAATGAAATAATCACTTTCAACGTTTTCAATCGAGCGTATAATTTATCATTACTCGCAATAATTTCCCATTTCGCATTTGGCTTATTTGTTTTTTCAAACATGTCTTCCATTGCTTCAACATACTCGTCCCATTTTTCACGGTTACGCCAATCTTCCTCTGTAATTTTCCATCGTTTCAAAGGATTGTTCTCTCTATCTTTAAACCTCTTTAATTGTTCATCTTTACTAATATGATAGAAAAACTTTCCGACTATATAATGATCATCTGTTAATAGTTTTTCAAAATCATTAATCTCATCATACGCTCTCGTCCACTCTTCCTTTGTAGCAAAACCTTCAACACGCTCAACTAACACACGGCCGTACCATGAGCGATCAAAAATAGTAATTTGCCCGTACTGAGGTAGTTTCCGCCAGAAACGTTGCAAGTAATGGTACCGTTTTTCATGAGGTGCTGGTGCTCCAATTGGATTTACTTGGAACCCACGTGGATCAAGGTGTTCTGTCACTCGCTTAATCGCTCCGCCTTTTCCAGCCGCATCCCAGCCTTCCATAACGAGCATAACTGCGATTTTTTCTTCTTTTACTATTTGCTGCAATGCTAATAAGCGCCTTTGATATTTTTCTAGCTTCTTATTGTACTTAGATTTCGATTCAATTCTTTTCGTTACATCTACTTTAGCAAGAATTCCATTTTCCATAAAACAAATCCCCCTTGTTGTATGACAATGTTATTTTAACATTTTTTGGAAATTATTTCATAATTATATTCCTTTTGACTTATACTTCAAATCGAAGACCGAAATAATAAATCACATCCGTAAATACTTTATAGTGCATCATTAACGAATGTATATTCCCCTTAAATCCCAAAATAAAAACAACCATCACCTTCTACATAAACAAGATGATGGTTGTGTGAATTGAATAAAAAAGCTCTACACATGTTAACTATTCTCGATAAATACCTTCTAAGATTATAGATTATATATTTCACATCGATTCAACGCTACATAACAAGCTCCATATACACCAGCATCATTATGTAATGATGCTAAAACGATTTTCACCTTATTTTGATAGATGTCCATTATTTTGTCATAGAACCTTTCTTGAATTTGTTTCAAAAATGGTTCACCTTGCTCTGTAATACCTCCCCCAATAATAATTAATTCGGGGTTAAATATATAAGTAATATTTACTAAACCAGCAACAACATACTGTAGAAACTGTTCATATACATTTTTTGCCAATCGCTCTCCTCTGTACATACGTTCTATAATTTCTTCACCTGTGATTGTGCCTATCTCTAGCCCTTGAATTTTGGATGCTTCTTTATACTGACGGATCAACGCCGAAGTCGATGCATATCTCTCATAACATCCCTCTCCGCCACAACTACATTTTTCTCCATTATGAACAATTATCATATGACCAAGCTCTCCTGCTAGCCCTTTCACTCCCTGAAGCATTTTGCCATTTGTAATGATTCCACTACCAATCCCGGTTCCAAGTGTGATTAAAACAATATGTTCTTTCCCCCTCCCTGCTCCTTTCCACATTTCACCGAGGCAAGCTGAACGAACATCATTTTCAACTATCGCCACATACCCTGTCTCACTATAAATGTAATCTGCTATTTTTGTACCGCTATATCCCGAAATATTGGCAGAATACAGAACTTCCCCTTTGATATTATCGATAATCCCACACGATGATACACCTACAGAATGAATTTTATAGCTCTTTTCAAACTCATATATTACTTCACAAATACGATACAAAATTTCTTTCTTTTGATTTTGTACTGGTGTTGTTATTTTCCCTTGTTCATGTACTATTCCTTGTTCATCAATCATTGCATATTTTATAAAAGTTCCTCCAATATCAAAACAAGCAACGTACTTCCCCATATTTCTCCCCTTCCTACTTTTAGACAATTATAATTTCATTATAGAAATTCTCTACATTTTTAAGCTGTATGTAACCTGTTATTTCCTCAGCTGCGTTAGCCATTCCACACGCCACTGAAAAACGAAGTGCATCCTTTATCCCATACCCCTTTGCGAGTGCTAACGTTATTCCTGCAACCATTGCGTCACCTGAGCCAACAGCATTGATAGTTTTTATTTCTGAAATAATTGCCCTTATGCTTCCATCTTTTGTAATAAGTATCGCTCCTTCTCTTCCAAGTGATAACAAAACATACTGCACGCCCCTCTCGCAGATTTTAGTTGCTTCCGCAATCATTTCTTCCTGTGACACACGTTTTTTTTGAAGCAACTGGCAAATTTCTTGCCTGTTTGGTTTAATTAAAAATGGTTTTCCTTGTATGCCATGCAATAATGGTTCTCCACTTGTATCTAATATGAATTTTTTACCATTTTCAGCTGCCTTTTGTGCCAACTGCTGATAAAATGAATTTGGAATACCCTTAGGTAAACTTCCCGATGCAACAATAAACTCAAAATCTTTTACTATCCTTTCATATTTTTTTATAAAAAGAGCTATTTCATCCTCTGAAATAGCTGGTCCTGCTTCTAATACCTCAGTAGCTGACGCAGATTTTTTTGTGATTAACGCTATACAATTGCGAGTTTCTTCTTTAACGGAAACAAACTCATCAATAATTGATAAATCTTTCAAGTTTTTTCTTATAAACTCACCATTACTACCACCAAGTAACCCGGCTCCAGTTACTTCTTCTCCTAGCAAACGAAGTACTCTCGATACATTAATGCCTTTTCCACCCGCAGTTTTTTCATAGTCTTTCGTGCGATGTACTTTGTTTAGTTTTAATTCTCCTAATTCATATCGCATATCAACAGATGGATTCAATGTAATTGTCGCAATCATAAGAATATCTCCTTACACACGATTTAAACTTTTGCACATCTTTATTTTATCTGCAACAACCAGTTTCATCGCCATAATTGCATCTGAAAAATATTTACGCGGATCATTTTCTTCTGGATGAGAAAATAAATAATGACGTAATGCTGTTCCGAATGCAATTTTTAACTCTGTTGCGATATTCACTTTACAAATTCCTAAACGAATCGTTTCTTGCACTAAACTGTCCGATAATCCGGAGGCACCATGTAATACAAGGGGAATATCAACTTGCTTTCTAATATTTGTTAATCTTTGTAAATCTAATTTTGGTTTCCCTTTATATAGTCCATGTGCCGTTCCAATTGCAACTGCCAATGAGTCAATATTTGTACGTTCTACAAACTCTTTCGCTTGGTAAGGATCTGTATAAATTGAGTTTTCCACTACTATATCTTCTTCTATTCCTGATAATTGCCCTAACTCAGCCTCTACTGTTACTCCATATTGTTTTGCATACACCGAAACTTCCTGAACAATCTGAATATTTTTTTCAAATGGATGATGCGATGCATCAATCATAACAGAGCTAACTCCTAAATCGATACAATTTTTAATATCACTTATATCTTCATGATGATCCAAATGTAGACTAATTGGTATATCATATCGCTTTCTCGCTGCTTCAATCATATGCAAAAGATATTCTTTTCCCATATATTTTATCGTGCCTGGTGTAGCAGCTATAATAACAGGTGACCTAAGCTCTACTGCTGATTCAATTACCGCTTTTAAAGTTTCTAAATTATGAATATTAAAAGCTGGTACTGCATAGCCCTGTTCTTGTGCATTTCTCAGTATAAATTGATTTGAAACAAGCATACTCTCAAATCCTTTCTTTTTTCTTTTTATATTTCATTTCTCCACCAACAACTGTTCCTATAAGATTTAAATCCTCTGTTAATATAAGAAAATCAGCTCTTTTCCCTGGTGCTATACTTCCAATTTCATTATCTACTCCAATACTTTTAGCAGGAATTAACGAGCCCATATGAACACATTCCCATAACGATGCATTTGTCCATTTCTCCATATTCTTCACACCATCAATAAATCGAAGTGTACTTCCTGCTAAAGAACCTGCCTCTGTTCGGGCAATGCCGTCTTGCACTTGGACAACAAATTCTCCTAAATTATATGTGCCATCCCCTAATAAGCCCGCTCGCATACAGTCACTAACTAAACATGTTTTGTCGTATCCTTTACATTTATATAAAATATTCACTACACTTGGATGTACATGATGTCCATCTGTAATGATTTCACTATACGCGTGCTCGGTTGAAAGTGCCGCTCCAACAACGCCAGGTTCACGGTGATGTAATCCTTTCATTCCATTAAACGTATGCACAAAAATCGTCGCTCCTGCTTGAATCGCACTCTGGCATATCTCATAGTTTGCATTCGTATGCCCAATTGCTACACGGACATTCTTTTTCACAGCATGACGTATACAAGCAATAGCATCTCTTCTCTCTGGTGCCATTGCAATTTTTTTAATTGTCCCTTCTGATGCAGCAATCCATTCCTCTAACATTTCAACGGTTGGATCAATAAAATATTTAGGGTTTTGTGCACCTTTATAGACCTCCGTAAAACAAGGTCCCTCAAGAAAAGATCCAATAATACTTGCCCCTTTCACTCCTCTTTTTTTTGCATGAGCTATATTTTTCAAAGCTCCCATTATATTTTCCGAAGAATCAGTTAATGTTGTAGGCAAAAAGCTCGTAACACCATTTTCCAATAACTTAATAGAGATATTGTTTAACGATTCATATGTGCTATCCATGACATCATGTCCCGCTACACCATGAATATGTGTATCAACAAATCCTGGAGAAATAATTCTACCTTCAAAATCCATTACTAACGCTCCGTCTACTATTTCTTCAACATGTTTTAGAAAGTATCCATTTACAATATGTAAATATCCACTTTCACGAACACCATCTTCTAGTAGATATATAGCTGCTTTGACGTAGTAGTTCATAAATTACTATTCCTTTCCTTTATAAGGATGTACTGTTACCCCTTGAACGATACGATTTACACTTCCACTTGGACAAGGGTTATCTGGAGTAATCCCTAATGCAATTGATTTATATAATGCTAAAATTTGTCCGTATAATATATAAATAAACGTAATATACATGTCATCTTTTAGATTTCGTCCTTCATTGCATAAAAACGTATTACAATGTCTCCTTGCTTCTTGATTATCTTGATGTGCTATAACAATAATCTCGCTCCTTTCTTTCTCTTGAAAAATCTCTTTTAATAAATCAAGATCATATTTTTTCGTATACTCATCATTAGATAAAAATAATACAACAACTGTATCCTTATCTAAAATTGATTTCGGTCCGTGCCTAAACCCAAGGGGGGTGTCAAACATAACTGGGATACGACCAGCAGTTAACTCTAGAAATTTTAAAGCAGCCTCTCGAGAAAGCCCTTCAAATACGCCTGATCCTAAAAATACAATTTTACGAAATTCCTTTTCTGCAATTCGTTGAATTTCCCGTTCTTGTTTTTTGATAACATCTTTTCCTATTCTTACAATATCCATAATGCTAGATTCTAAAAGATGGGGATGATTATAGTTACATAACATAAGTGCAGTTAACATCATAGAGGTAAAACTTCCTGTCATCGCGAACCCTTGATCATTTGCCTTCTGTGGCATATACATAACAAAAGCGTTCTCCTTATGTTGAAACTGCTTCGCTAAATTTCCTTCTTCATTACATGTTAAAATAATATGATAAACTGAATGAATAATTTGTTCTCCTAATTGCACTGCCGCTACACTTTCTGGACTATTTCCAGAGCGAGCAAAAGATACTAAAATTGTTGGGATGTCTGGCTGAAGATAGTAATAAGGACTTGAGACTATATTTGTTGTTGGAATACTTTCAATATGCATTTTCTTTAAATCTGTTATTCTTTTTATATATGGAACAATTGTGTCTCCAACAAAAGCGGATGTCCCTGCACCAGTGAAAATAACTCTCACTCGTTCATGCTTTCTTGAAATACTTGAAAAGAAACCTATAATTTCATGATGCTTGCTTTGAAAATTCAAATATACTTGCTCCCAAAGATCTGGCTGTTGTGCAATCTCTTTCGCTGTAAAACATGCTCCATATATTTCTCTTATTTCATCATTTGCATGTAATAACATTTGAGAACCCCCTTAATATTAGTTCATATCTTATCACGTCATCATTACCAGTTGAATTACAATAAGTATAACCATACTTATTGTAATTCAACTGTGTAAGTAAATTTATCTCCTCTTGCAATGGTCTGTGTGTATTCGATTATATTTTCTTTCGCATATGCAATCCGTTCTAGAGATAAAGATGGTTCATTCTTTTCAACTTGTAGCCATGTTGCATGCTCTTTTTCTGCTGCAATCGCTTTGAAACTTTCCACCGCGCGCGTGATATGGACTTGATATTTTGTACGAAAAATCTCGTACATTGGTGTTTCTTCTAATTCTTTCTTCGTTAAATATGGAAAGAACTTTACAGGAATATAAGATGTTTCAAATAGCATCGGTTCTTTATCAGCTAACCTTAGTCTTGTAATTTGATATACCTCTTCTTCATGATTAAGATTCATAATTTTCGATATTTTTTTATCGCAATGAATTATGGAAAATGATACGACTGTTGATGATGGAACCTTTCCAAATTTTTTCATTTCTTCTGTGAAACTATAAAAACGAACCAGGCTTTGATTAAATACACGAGGTGAGACAAAACTCCCTTTACCATGTTTTTTATAAATATATCCTTCTTTTTCCAGTTCTTGCATTGTCTGTCTTACTGTCGTTCTACTTACATCATGAATCTCACATAGCTCGCGTTCTGATGGAAGCTTATCATGTTCTTGTAAATTCCCAGTTTCAATTTGTTCCACAATAATATCCATTAATTGGTAGTATAATGGTGTTCGATTATCTTTTGCAATCATGTTTTACTCCCTCATCTATAAAGTTGTTATAACCAGTTTATGGCTATTATATCGAATGAAAATAGGAATTACCATCACTTTCTCACATAGAAAGATAAGCTTATTCCAACTGTTAAAATTTACTTTAATCGTACATTTAATTTGTTCCTTTATATGCGCTCTTCTTATTTTGCTGGATTCATCGATTCTTGTAAGTCTGTCACATATTGCTTAAGATTTACTGTTTCACCCGTTATTCTTGATCTTTCAGCCGCAAAGGCAATCAAATGACTATTTGCCGAAATCATTGCAGACGTTAAACTTTCTGTTTTATTGTTTTTTACCTTTTCGATAAAATCAGTCATAATTGCATTATCTGCTCCCATATGTCCACCTTCTATTGTTTCTGGGTAAATCGTTTCAACCTCACCTGAAAAATATTTGACCTTCAATTCATTTAATACATCATGACCATGAATTTCACCATGTGTTCCCATAATTTTAAACGTACGGCAACACTCTTTCGTAAACGCAGACATTGTAAAAGCAACTGTTACATCATTATCAAATAGCAAATTTACTACTTGATGATCTACAACATCATTGTCACAATGGTACACACAACGCCCATAAGGTCCTTTTTTTAGTGCCTCCAGTCTATTTTCAATGCTTGTATCAATAGAAACTACATTCGCTGGCCATTCATCTCTCTCGTGTAAATACCATTTTAAAGCAGAATATTGGCATTTTTCTTCAACTTCACAACCATCTGTACAACGTAACGTCGAACCCTTAGGTGCATGTTCGGATTTAAAATGAGTCAAACTTCCAAAAGATGAAATCTTTTCACACTCTGCACCCACAAGCCATTGTAGCAAATCCATATCATGACAACATTTTTGCAAAATCATTGAACTTGATTCAGATTTATTACGCCAATTCCCTCTTACAAAACTATGCGCTTGATGCCAATGACCAACATTTTCATTCCATTGAATTGAAACGATGTCCCCTATCTTCTTTTGATCAACAATTTCTTTTAAAGTCCTATAAAATGGTGCATACCTTAATACGTGACATACTGTTAATAATGCGTTATATCTCGTGGCAGCCTCTGCAATTTCCAATGTCTCTGTAGGGCTTGGTGACATTGGTTTTTCTAATAAAATTTTGTATCCCTTCTCAATCGCTTGCATAACAGGTTTATAATGAAACCGGTCGGGCGAACAAATAAGCAATACATCACAAAGCTTTTCTTTCGCTAATAACTCTTCCCATGTTTCAAATTGCATATCTTCCGAAACGCTATGCATTTCAGAGAATTTCCGTCTTTTTGCATTATCCAATTCTGCAACCGCAACAAAAGTTATCTCTGTTGGATGTTCTAACGCGTAAGAAGCATAAGCGTACATTCCACGACTTCCTGCCCCAATTAATGCCGCTGTAATCATTCATATCCTCTCCTATTCTATTATTCTTATTTTCCACCTGTAATTGTAATTCCTTCAATAAATTGTTTTTGTAAAAAAACAAACAATAACAACATTGGTAAAATCGCTAAAAATGATCCCGCCATTAGTACCGGATAGTTTGTTGCATATTGCCCTTGTAGTGAAGATAAACCAACTGACAATGTCATCATATCTGGTGAATTATTTACAATCATCGGCCACATCAATTCATTCCAAGACCAGAGTGTTGTAAATATACCAAGCGCAATTAAACCTGGTTTCGCAAGAGGCAGCATAACATACCAATAAATTTGGAAGTGATTGCAACCATCTAATCTTGCTGCTTCTTCTAGTTCCTTTGGAACGCCCATAAAAAACTGACGTAATAAAAAGGTACCAAATGCACTAAATAACCCAGGTACAATTACCGCTTGTAATGTATTCAACCAATCCAGTTTTACCATAATTAAATATTGTGGAAGCAAAAACACTTGAGCCGGAACCATTAGGACGGAAAGAGTTAGTAAAAACAGTACATTTCTACCTGGAAATTGTATTCTAGCAAAAGCATAAGCTGCTAATGAGCATAAAAACAACTGCCCGACCGTTCTAGCTATTGTAACAATTACAGTATTCATCATAAATTTAAAAAATGGTAATAAGTTGAATATTTCCGTATAGTTACTCCACATAAATTGAGATGGGATAATAACTGGTGAAACTTGAACAGATTCTGTATAAGTTTTTAGAGACGTTAATATCATCCAAATAAAAGGACCAATGGTTAATAAGGCACCTATGATAAGTATTGCATGAATCATAATTGTATTTTTATTGACTGCACCTACTCTTTTATTCATCATAATGCACCCACTTTTTCTGTAATATCATTTGAATCGCTGTAATGATTAATATAATAATTAATAATACAACTGCTATGGCTGCCGAATATCCTTTCTCATTTAAAATAAAGGCATTTTGATAAAATAAATAAACAATAGATTGTGTATTTTCAATTACATTACTTGTTCTACCAATCATCATAAAGATGAGATCGAATACTTGAAATGCTCCAATTAAAGACATAATTGTTACGAAGAAAATAACTGGCGATAAAAGTGGCAATGTAATCTTAAAGAAAATTGTAATTGGCCGGGCTCCATCCATAATTGCCGCTTCATAGTATGTTTTAGGGATGTTTTGGAGACCAGATAGAAAAATAACCATGTTATATCCTATCCCCCCCCAAATCGCAACTATAATAATTGAATATAATGCAATGTTAGGGTTGGTAAGCCAATTAGGACCATCAATTCCAAACCATGATAACATGTAATTGAGTAACCCATAGTCAGAATTATAGATCCATTTCCATACCATAGCGATTGCAGCAGGCATTGTAATAACAGGTAAAAAATATAATGTTCTATAAAGGGACTTCCCTTTAATGTTTTGATTTAATAGCACCGCTAATATGATGGATAAAAATATACCGATTGGAACAGTAAGCACGATATAAATAAATGTATTTTGAAAAGCCTTTCCTAAATCTTTATCAGTAAACATCTTTTTATAGTTTTCTAGTCCAATCCATTCATAACTACCAAACGCATCCCACGCTGTAAAACTAAAATAAATATTTTGCACAATTGGCCACATATAAAAAATGAATAACCCTAACATAGTTGGGGCAATCATGACATATGCCCATATATAATCTAATTTCTTTTTCTTTTTATATTTTTTTTGTATATGTGTGTTTTTTTGCTCCACTACCTTTATTGATAGATCCTCCATCTCTTCACTCCTCCCATAATTTTTGATTTAAAGCAAGGAGAGGATCCCTCTCCTTATTTTTTAGAAAGAACTTCATTTGCTTTCTCTGTTAATTCTTTTGTTGCTTCTTCAACATTCAATTCTCCTCCCCATACCCTTTTTAATACTTTTGTTTCTTGCTCCCATAAAGCTCCTGTATTTTTCACACTCGGTAATGGGTAAGAGTATTCAAGACCAGTGATATACGCTTGTAAATTCAAGTTTGGAACGGATTTAACCCACGCTTCTTGTGTTCCATTAAAAGCAGGAATGACTGTTCCAGTTTCTGCAAACACATCTGCTGCCTCTTTAGAACCTAAATATTTCACAAATTCCCAAGCTGCATCCGGATATTTTGTTTTCGCTGAGATGACATTTGCTAGACCATGAATCATAACAGCTCTTTCTTTCCCTTTTGGCATAACAGCAATATTTAAATCAGGATTTTTCTTATATTCTGGTACCATCCAAGGCCCGTCAAAAATCATCGCTACTTTACCTGATAAAAACAAATCAGATGCTGTTGTCTCTGTCATTTGAGCAAATGTTGGTGATAATCCTTCTTTAATAAAACTAATGTTATAATTAAATGCTTCAATTGCTTGTGGTTTATTAAATCCTACTGTTTTTTTATCTTTAGAAAGAACATACCCTTTATTTTGATAAATGAGATCATAATAACCACCTTGATTTCCCATTGCTGCTGCAAATCCCCAAACACCTTTTTCCTTTTTCGTCAATTGCTTTGCAGCTTCTTTCATTTTCTCCCAATCCCATGAATCATCTGGATATGCTACTCCAGCTTCATCAAATAATTTTTTGTTATACCAAAGTGCCGTTGTATCAAAATCTTTTGGAATACCGTAAGTTTTATTATCTACTGTATATAAATCAACTAAAGATTTTGGGTAATTTTCCAATTTATAATTATCTTTTTTCGCTTTATCATCCAAAGGCATCAATACTTTTCCCGAAGCGTATTTCACGACATTTGGTCCATTCATCCAAAATACATCCGGCAATGCATTTCCTGTTGCTGCCGTTTCAAGCTTCTGAAAGTACTGTCCGTACGCTGTTAATTCTATTTTCACTTTAATATTCGGATGTTTTTCATTAAACTGTTGAACCACTTTCTCCACTGCTGGTAGTTGTTTCTTATCCCAAAGTGCATACCGTAATTCTATTTTTTCATCTTTAGATGACGTGTTAACTTTTTCGCCACTGTTAGAACATCCTACTATTGCCAATAGCAATGTTGACAAAAAGAAAATAAACCACTTTTTCATCCTTTTTCCTCCTCTAGAAACAATCATCTATATAACAAAATCTTTACTTATGTTTCTTGTAACTCACTGACAACAAATTAAACTAATATAATCAACTTTACAAAAGATTTGGAGCACCTTGTAAATAAAGCGTTTACAAACGAATTTTATTCATTTATAAAAACAATGCTCTTCTCTCCCTTCCTATCAATTTTAGTAGACTTATGTCATTACCAGTTGAAGGAATAAACTATCATTGATATATTATTTATACATATACCAATTCGATCACGACATAATGTTGTCATTACCAGTTGTTATGAAGTATAACACTATCACTTTTTCCTCCGCAATATATTTTCTGAATTTTTTAAATTTTTATCACAAACTATGTCAATCCATTATCCCTATAGCATTTGTTATTAATAAATAATATAAAGATAAGGAGTGTTCATATGATTCAACAATTAAAAAGATATTACGATAAAGATATAAAAATTAATGAGGCCATACTTTCTGAAGAGTACAGTTGGTTTTTGATTGATGGGAATAGAGTAGGAATTCGTAAATCTCGCTTACATAAACAAGAGTGTCAATTACTTTCATCCCTCTTAACTCCCCTCCATACTGACACATGCTATGAAACAGAAATAGAAAAGTATTGGTACGAAGCGTTATATCAGAGTAAAGATATTCAAATAACATCTGTACGCTTTTTACATTTCTTCACAACGCATCCTATAACGGAACGAGAAGAATTTCATAATGCTTTACATTCAATACTTGGTTTTGATAATCCTACAATATGGGAAACTTCACAAACTGGAGTCCTCATCTTAACAGAAAATATATCTGAATATAGATTGCAAACAGCCCTTGATACGCTGGAAACAGATTTTTTTATATCCTTATCCTTTTTTGTCGGCAGACACTACACCCATACCAATCAAATTTCTCACTTGTATCAATGGGAACGAAATTTATTTTCTTATCTTTCTCCCTATCTATCAAAGAAAATTACATACATTGAACAACTCCTTCCTTATCAATTAATGACCTTATTACCAAAAGAAAAGAGGGAAAAATATACAAATCATTTATTAGCACATGTTTTCAATGATAAAGAGCTAATAGAGAGTATTAAAGTATTCTTCCAATGTAATTTAAATGTATCACTTGCGGCAAAACAATTATATTTACACCGAAATACTTTACAGTATCGAATTGACAAATTTATTGAAAAAACAGGATTGAATATAAAAACATTTGAAGGTGCTGTGGCTGTCTATTTGGCTTTTCTTTCTTTGAACATCTCGTAATTTTGCATAAAAAAATTAACATTTTTTGTGCAACTTGCCAATTCACCTTACAATCAATAAACCTTATAATTCAGTTAATTATAAAAATAGGGGTGATGTATAATGGCCGAACTCGTATTAGATCATATTTTCAAATTATATGATAATAAAACAACTGCTGTTTCTGATTTTAATTTACATATTCAAGATAAAGAATTTATTGTATTTGTTGGTCCTTCTGGTTGTGGAAAATCAACTACTCTACGTATGATTGCAGGTTTAGAAGATATTTCTAATGGCTCATTTTATATTGATGGTAAACTTATGAATGATGTCGCTCCAAAAGATCGTGACATTGCAATGGTATTTCAAAATTATGCACTATACCCACATATGTCTGTTTACGATAATATGGCGTTTGGTTTAAAATTACGAAAACTACCAAAAGATGAAATTAATCATCGCGTAACTGAGGCGGCAAAAATATTAGGTCTTGAAGATTATTTAAAGCGAAAACCAAAAGCATTATCGGGCGGGCAGCGACAGCGTGTTGCATTAGGAAGAGCTATCGTTCGTGACGCAAAAGTATTCTTAATGGACGAGCCTCTATCCAATTTAGATGCTAAATTACGTGTAAGTATGCGTTCAGAAATTTCTAAGCTTCATCGTCGTTTAAACACAACTACTATATATGTAACACATGACCAAACGGAAGCAATGACAATGGCATCACGCCTTGTTGTGATGAAAGATGGTATCATCCAACAAGTTGGTACACCAAAAGAAGTCTATGATACTCCTGAGAATGTTTTTGTTGGCGGATTCATTGGTTCTCCGGCCATGAATTTTTTTACTGGAACATTAAAAGATAACTATTTTCATATAGAAAACATTCGTTTTAAAGTACCAGAAGGACAATTAAAAAAATTGCAGAAAAAGGGATACAACCAAAAAACACTTATACTCGGTATTCGTCCAGAAGACATTCACGATGAACCAATTGTCCTTCAATCTTCTCCCGATTCAACTGTCGAAATTAATATTGAAGTTGCTGAATTATTAGGTGCTGAGACTATGATACATGGAAAACTTGAAAATCAAAGTTTTGTCGCACGAATTAATGCTCGATCAGAACTGAAAGCTGGCGATAAGCTTTCAGTAGCCTTTAGTTTAACAAAAGCACATTTTTTTGATAGTGAAACAGAAGTACGTATACGTAACAATTAAACAAGCTTAATTGGTTATCCTAAAGTCAGACGTACGAAAAAAGCTGTGTAGTATGGCCTCTACACAGCTTTTTCCTCTAATCCCCTAAATATATTGAATATACTATTTAACGTTCTAATGAGGGCATTCTGCTCTCAAACATTTTGATGTCACTCATTTTATTTTCTCATTATATTCGCAGGGCTAAGGAGTGATTGTCCGTGTACTTAAAAACAAATGAACGCGATTAGTATCACATAACATTGCGATACTAACCATATCAAACTCGTTACATATCCCTTCAACCAATACTTTGAAACACTCTTCTATAATCATTTATTTCGGAAAAATTAAACAAAAAACCTGAAGAAACTACCTATACTTTGGATACTTAAATTACCACGGACCTTACGATTTTTAGTAGCATTCCGGATCCAGCTTCCCTTTCATTCTATGCCTAAAGGCGATCGGCTTTCTTGTTGGGAAAAAGCTGTACTAACACTAAGTATAAGCGTAACAACTAAGATAATGACTCCTAATCCGATATTCACAAAACGAACTCTTACATTATATGGTATACCCTTTCACAAAAAGAAAATAATAATAAATAAATCCGTTACAGAATGGGAGCTCTCTAAAAATGAAACGAAAAATATTTTCTCTCTTTGCACTAATCTGTTTAGCACTACCAATACAAGCTGGTGCATACACATTTCAATCACTACCAATTGAATCAAAGTCAAAACAGTGGTATATCGAAATTGATAAATCCCATAACGCAAACAAGCAAGCAGTGCAGACAAAACAAGGTGTATACGATACATATCGCTTACTCGTAAAAAACATCGGCAACGATGTGTCAAACGTAGCTGTAGAAATAGTTGATAACACCCCTACCTCTAAAGCTACTTTTAATCCTACTTTTCTAAATAGCAACGTTTCAAAAAATCAGACGAGCTTTGACTACATCGTATTCCCTTTAGATTTTAACAGCCACAATTTCAAAGTCGTCATCACTTGGGAAGAAAAGAATTTCTCTTACAACGGTCATCCGGTAAATGAAGGGAAACAAATGAAACAAACATTTGTATTTAATGAAGAGTAAGCCCTAATTTGATTAGGGCTTACTCTTCATTTACAAAACCAGATTGAATTGCTTCTGTCACTTCTTTTGTGATATCCAGTTTTGTTGCATCAGTGCTAATTTTCTTATGCCAAATATGTACGGAAGGCTTTTCGTTACAAAAATGTTTTATTAATACTAGTTGGTTATTTGCTAGCTTATTTTCTCTATGGGTAGCAATATAGACTGTGAAATTTTTTGCTTCAAAGATCTTTTCCTGCAAAGTGTATTGGCTGTCCAATTCCTTTGCTACTATATCGTTCAAGTTTTCTATAATCATATAAGTTATTCTCCTTTCCCTTATATCATCAATCAAATCGTCGAATACTTGGTACACATAATGCTACTCCAATTGTTACAAGCACTAATATAGCTAGTGTTATAATCGTTATCTCGCCACCTATGACAGTAGCTAACCAGCCTACAACCACATAACCTAGTGGCAATAAAGCAAATGAACCTAACATATCAAGGCTTGCCACTCTTCCAAATGCTTCTTCTGGTACAAGCTCTTGTAAACTTGTTTCCCAAATGAGTCCAAATATCATCATACCGAACCCTTCAATTGCCATTAATCCAATTAAAGCAGGTGCCCAAGCAATAAATGGCATTATTAAAAGCGCACAACCACTTATTAAAACACCACCATAGGCAAGTAATCCCCGTTTATGCCACCGTTCCCTCCCACCAAATATTAGCGCGGCAATTACAGCTCCAACACCAGAAGATGCCATTCCTAATCCATACACGTATGCTTCAAAATGATGATGAACATTAAATAACCATGGAATTAATACGACGATAATTCCCGCATAACAAATATTTATGAAAGAAAAGACTAAAATTGTAACCCATAGCCACGGATGACTTTTTAAAACGAAAACACCTTCCATAAACTCTTGTTTGTAATTGACCTTACTCTTTTCAATGGGTCTTACTTTTTTAAACTTTATTTCTCTTAAAAATAATAAACAAAAAAATGATAACAAATACGTTACTGCATCTAGTCCAAATCCTATTCCGGCAGATGCAACTGAAACGATCAATCCTCCAAGAGCCGGTCCAATTAATCGAATACCTTGATTACTCATTTGTGTTAATGCATTAGCTGCGTTTCGAATTTCTGGCACAAATACTTTTGCTCTTACAGCTGAATACGCTGGCTGAAATATGCCTTCCATAAGCCCATATAATGCCACTAGTACGTATAGAAATGGAATTGTTAAAACATCCATAAATATAAGTGTTGCAAGTAATAGCATTAATATACAGCGGATTATGTCTGTAAATAACATTAATTTTACTCGGTCAATTCGATCTACAACTAAACCCGCAAACGGTAAAGCAAGAATATTAGGTAGCATGTACATTGCCATTGTCATCCCCATTACAACTGTTGAACCAGTCAATGAATACACAACGACTGGCAAAATAACCATCGTTATAGAACTCCCTAAAGTCGAAAGTAATTGCCCAATCCACAAAAACTTAAAATGTCGTGACGCTTTAACTGGCAACAATAATTTACCAACATACCCCAAAGCTTTTTCTCTTTGTACTTCCCCTTGCATTTCTCTCTCCTCTTTTCAAATGATTATAGACTTTATAATATTTAACTAAAAATTTCTAATATTCTTTTTCGATTATATAAGAAACCATTATGTTATGGTAAATTTATCAAAATAAATATAAAGGAGAATACAATATTATGCCTCTAAATTCACATAACATCGAGCACCGCATCTATACAATGTGTATGATCCAGCGAAATAATGAAGTTTTACTTATAAAACGCCCCGATCATCGAGATTTTCCTGGCTACATAGCTCCTGGCGGAAAAGTAGATTTCCCAGAAAGCATATTACAAGCTGCTATACGAGAAGCTAAAGAGGAGACTGGACTGCACGTTTCTAATTTGACTTTCAAGGGATTAGACGAATATGTAAATCCGAAGGGAAATGTTCGATATATGGTATTCAACTATTGGACAGATTCATTTGAAGGCGAACTTCTTATGGACCCTCCAGAGGGCGAATTATTATGGGTACCAATCGATACAGCATTAAATCTTCCTATGCAAGATTGGTTTAAAGAAAGATTCCCATTATTTTTTGAAAAAGGTACGTTTGAAATTCAACGTGTTTGGGACCGAGACTTGGATAAACAAGTTGCTATGACAATTACGCATACGTAAAAAAGCTTGGAATCTCTCCAAGCTTTTCTTACTTCCCTTCTATTTTCTTAATCTCATAATCAATTTCTAAAAACTTAACTCCAAATATCCACATTCTATGATTAGCTTCTAATATGTGATTCGTGCCCTCTTTAATAACAAAAGTCTCTGCTAACGGTAAACGTATTGTAAAGAAACGCGTATGTAAATATATCCCCTCATCTCCCTTACCATTTCTTCTCAGCTTACTAGTAATGATTAAATCATTACTCTTATTACATAATTTCAAAACCCCTGTCATATTCGAATATGGTAAAGGTAATCCGATATTCATGTATGTCTCATTCTCATGTGTATGTTTTGAGTAAAGAGCTAAAAAAATAGATTCTCCTGCTTCATTTTTTCTTAGCCAAGCCCTTACATCCTCTCTTCCATCCTTCTCATCTATTATCCCAACGATAGAGCCATGCATCGTTTCCCACTTGCCGCCCATTCCTAAATGTATTTGTTCGATACGTTTACTCATTTTCTCATAGCAAAATGCAAGCGGGCGGAACCAACGATTCCATTTAATATGCGATTTTAACTCATACTCTTTTGTATTTTCATAAAATCGAATAATACTTAAAGGAATCTTCTTCGTGTCAAATACCTCACTATGAAAATCATTCATTTTATCAACTAAACCTTTGTATTCCTTGCTATCTATTAAATGTCTGTTATATAAAAACGCTTCCCCAACTGTCGCATTTCCTCTTAACCTGCTCATTGGTTTCCCGTAATATTTATAATTCGGAGCATTCTTTTCAATCATCCAACCGACAAATGCTGGTAACGCTACTCCAATTCCATTGACAACACCGTGAATCCAAACCATTTGAGCAATTGTAATCGTCATTACATGTGTCAAATTCCCATACGAATATATAAGTGAAAACATAATTGTTACCATGAGTGTACTAGACGATATGATTAGGAGAATCTTTGCACTAATAGCATTAAATTTCGTGCGCCAAACATAAATACCATAACTATAAATCGCACATAAATATAGGAACACTGCAAAAAATTCAAATACCCTTGAGTATGTAATTCCTATTGCAACTGTCATAGGTGAAATGACGATGATAAACATAATAGCATCATACACTTTACTTCTCTTTTCTCTTTTTCTCCCAATTAAACCAGCTGATAACGGCAATAAAAATGCCGAATAATGAAAATGTGCAGCGGTAAGCAAAACAATATCAGAACTAAAGTCCATAATGGAAAGCTTTGCTACTGAAGCAAAAAACCAAAAACCACCTAAAAACAAATACATAAACGCACTATCGATAGCCGTCTCTTCTAACGGTTTCCATCCTCTTTCTAGCAATCTACTTGCACCAAATAACGCAACAATTCCTGTATATACAAACCAAAGTAGTGCAAAGAAATAGTGATTTGTTACGAAAGCTAGCATTGCACTAATTGCTGCGATTGGAAATAAAAGCGATACAAATTTATAAAAGAATACATACGATCCATTTCTTGTTTTCTTATCAATAATGCAAAATGACATCGGTATAAATAACAAAATAGATAATAAAATAATTGCTTCAACTGGGTTTACATTTGACCACTCACATATTAGAAAAATAATATAACAAGCAAGCCCAACTATTATATTTTTCATTCTATTTATTTCCTTTCCACAAATGTTCCCTTATATGAAAATAATGAACCGATTAACGGATTACGTACTTGTACATGAATTCGAAAACATTGTAGTGTTTCATCATAACTTTCTACAATTTTTGCCTCTCCGTATAAAAATCTAGGTAACGGTATTTTTCTTCCAAACATAAAAAACCATTGTTTCTTTGAAGAAATATGCATTGCCCCCACCTCATCAATATGAAAATTCAATGTAGAAACAAGTATGTGCGGTTCACCAAAACAATCCACAATTTCATTATTCTCTTCATCCAACTGCATAACGGCATTAAAATATCTTTTCTTATTGTGAAAATAAAAAGTACGATTCCACCGCACAAGTTCATGTCCATGTTCATCTCGCTCAGCAGTATTATGTATTGTAAATGGCACTTCCTTCCCCCGCTCAGAGAAAAACATACGGAATTTCGATGCAATTTTTAATATTAATTTTACGAAAAAAGAGCCTCCATAAATTTCATCCATCTTTCCTTCCCCTGTGAAACTATTATCTTCTGTAATCGCATACCGCTTCTGTAATTCTGGATGAAGTTTTTTATAAGTATCTCCTAGTAATCTCTCATAAATATTAGCCATACATTATCCCTTTCTCGTCCTCTTGCAATTTTTTGCACTTGGTAAATTAAAACTATTTATATAACCAACAATCGATAACCCTATCAGTAGGATATTTAATGTAATTGGATTAAACGGCTCTGTAAAGCTTACGATATTCGTAAATCCTGCCGCTATCATTAAGGCTATTAACATAAAAATATGTACGATAAATACTTTTTGTTTTGGAAATGGCAACAGCCATATGACACCAAAAATAATTTCTAGCAATCCAATTATTTTAAGTACAAAAATACTATGTTCAGTTGAACCAATCATCACAGATAGCATCTTTACTTCTTCTGAATGAGTAAAAACTAGTTTCGGCACTATCCCTTGATACATCCATACAAAAGCAAATAAAAAACATACGAGCCAATATGTCATTGTTTTTCTAATTAGTAATCTAGGATGAAGTCCCTTTTCTAACCATAATTTTAAAGCATCAAAACTCCAAGCTGTCGCCCAACCTAATAACGGACGAAACATATAGGAATCTATTACACTCCCTATACGACCAAACCTCGTATCATAATCATATTGCGTCTCAAAATGAATGTGTTCTTCGGTCGGTGTATACTTCCAATAACCACGCCCTATTTGAATAAGAGATAATTTACTATCTGTCCAAAATTTTAAAGAAGAAATTCTTTCACCCGTTTCTTTTCTTATCTCACCTATTGATTCCCCTTCTCCAGCTATTTCAAGTCCAAATCCGATCTTTGTTTTATATAAAAACTTCTGTGGTTCTCCTTCTTTTTTCTCTAAATAAGAAATTTCAGTAAAGCGGGCATCCCACTCTGTATGTATATCTGGTTCCTGCGTATATTCCCATAATTTCTCCATTGTTGTGTTCATTTCTGCCGAAACATAAATAGGCTTTTCCCTCTTCATTCTTCCACCTCCAATGCACTATAAATTTAATGTACATGCAATGAATTTATTTTGCTACATTTTTCACAAACTTCCCCATAAAAAAGAAAGAATTTTTAAAATATATATAAAACACTTGATTCCCCGAAAAATTTAAATTATTATAAAACAAATGTTACCAACAACTTCATAAATCAAACACTCTCGCCTAAAACGTGAGATAGAGGTTGCGATACTTATGAGTAGTCTAATGGAGACACAGAGATGTCTATGAACTTAGATGAAAGGAAGTATTGCCGAAATTGATAAATTTCTCTGCATTTATCAATTGGGGCTGTTTTCGAATAGAAACAGAACTGTCATATGTACAGACGTGTACGTATGAAGAGCTATCTACAAAAAAGAGATATCATTTTTTATGATATTCCTTTTTTGGCGGTTTTTTTATTAGCTCCGTTTTCTGTTTCCCTTTTCCTGTAACAGCACCATCCTCACTTATTTGAGATGGTGTTTTTTGTTTGTCTTTCTGGTAACTACAGGAGTATTGGGATTTATATATTTCCTAATCTATTCTTAAAAATAGACGAAAGAAGGAATTTGTAATGGAAACAATTGTTCAAAAATTTGGTGGCACTTCTGTCGGAAGCGTCGAACGCATTCAACATGTAGCAAATTTGATTATTGAAGAATATGAACGAGGTCATAGCATTGTCTCTGTCGTTTCAGCAATGGGAAAAAGCACGGATGAACTTGTCGCACTCGCTAACGCTATTACAGAAAATCCAAGTAAACGTGAAATGGATATGCTTCTATCTACAGGAGAACAAGTAACTATTTCATTATTAACGATGGCACTGCAAGCAAAAGGCTATCATGCAATTTCATTAACAGGATGGCAAGCTGGTATTACGACAGAATCTGTACATAGTAATGCACGGATTACTGACATTCATACAGATCGTATTCAATCTTATCTTGCTGAAGGCACGATTGTTATTATAGCTGGGTTCCAAGGAGTCAGTGAAGAATATGAAATTACAACACTTGGACGCGGTGGCTCTGATACAACTGCTGTTGCATTAACCGCTGCACTGAAAGCAAAAAAATGTGATATTTACACGGATGTGACAGGCGTATACACGACGGACCCACGAGTTGTAAAAGACGCTTATAAATTAGATGAAATTTCTTATGACGAAATGTTAGAACTTGCAAACCTCGGTGCTGGTGTATTACACCCGCGTGCGGTTGAGTTTGCTAAAAATCATAATGTCGTTTTAGAAGTTCGCTCAAGTATGGAACAAGAAAACGGAACAATTGTAAAAGGAGAATGTAACATGGAACAACAATCAATCGTTAAAGGTATTGCATTTGAAGATAATATTACACGCGTCACAATGAAAGGATTGGAACAAGGTGCACTTTCAACAGTTTTCTCTACATTAGCAGCGGCACATATTAATGTAGATATCATCATTCAAAGTATTACAAATGAAGGAACTGTTCACCTCTCCTTCTCAATCCACTCTAATGATTTAAGAGAAACTTTAGAGGTATTGGAACAAAATCAAGAAACACTACACTATGAATCTGTAGAATATGAAAATCATTTAGCAAAAGTATCAATTGTAGGATCAGGTATGGTATCTAACCCAGGTGTCGCTGCGAATATGTTCACTACTTTAAAAGAAGAAAATATTCATATTAAAATGGTAAGTACATCAGAAATTAAAGTGTCTGTCGTTATTGACCGCCTTCATTTAGTAACAGGTGTGGAGGCACTGCATCAATCATTTATGGCGAAAGTTGAGCCTTTGGTTCAGATGAGTTAATTTTACATTTGGATTACAGCTTACAAACCCATATTAATCTATTTCCTTCCTATATAAATAGAAAGCTGTTTGCTTTGTATAGAGTGACAAGAAAGTTATTTACAACAATCGAGCCATTTGCGTACAGGATAGGAATATTTTGTGGGAAACTCGAAGTTATTTTATCGAATAGCAACTACATTATCAAATTCTTGAAATGATAGCATTCACGAAATAAAGTTCGCGCATATTTCAATAGTAGAGGATTTAGGAAGTGTTGTTCGTTAACAAGGTGTTATATACTATACCCGAAAACACTTTGTCACATTTTCCTACACTGTGACAAGGTGTTTTTTGTTTAGAAGAGATTTTAGTATAATTATAAGGATAATTAGATAATAAATTTATACATATAAGGAGATAAAGACTATGACAAACAACAGATTACTACGAATGGACAATGTCAGCATCGTTGTAGAATCCCTTGATAACGCAATCTCTTTCTTCGAGGAGATTGGCTTGAATCTCGAAGGGCGAGCTACTGTTGAAGGTGAATGGGCTGGTCGCGTAACAGGACTCGGTTCCCAGTGCGTAGAGATTGCTATGATGGTTACGCCAGATGGTCACAGCCGAATTGAACTTTCGCGATTTCTCACCCCACCTACTATAGCAGATCACCGGGCAGCTCCTGTAAACGCCCTCGGTTATCTGCGCGTCATGTTCACCGTTGAAGACATTGATGAAATGGTATCCAGACTTACTAAGCATGGTGCAGAGCTCGTTGGCGAAGTAGTTCAGTATGAGAACTCGTATCGACTCTGCTACATTCGTGGAACCGAAGGAATTTTAATCGGTTTAGCGGAAGAACTCGGTAACAAATAAGTAGGTGATGTTTTATAAAAAACCTTTACTGAAGTGAAAATATTTGAAGAAAATTCTTATTCAATAAAAAGAGCACTATTGTTGAATAAAACTTAGATTTTTAACCCCGTCCTAGCTTTAGAACGGGGTTATGCTTGTTTGAACTTTTTAACATACTATCAACATCCCAAAATCATTATAAAACAATTCAATTACTTGTTATACCCTTTCCTAGGAAATATAACGGACTCTTCTCACTTCTTATCATATATATCTTTTCTATTAAAAAACGATCGGAACTCATTCAAAATAACTTTCTTCATGTCAGTGTAAAAAACCATCATGAATAGTGAAATTCCTAATAAGATCTCTTGCATTCCTTCATAATCAATGAAAGCACTCACAATTAGCAAACCACATCCAATATAAAAACCAAATTCATTCTCTTTCTCAAAATCCTCATCTTCTTCATCAATATGTATTTTTTCTTTTAAATCTTGATTACCTTTTATTAATTCATCAAGCGTAACATTATACATTTCGCTCAATAAAATCAAATTTTCAATATCCGGAAAGCTTTTATCATTTTCCCACTTATACACTGCTTGCCTCGTCACACCAATCTTTTTAGCAACATCCTCTTGCGAAAACCCCTTTAGTTCTCGTAATTTTTTCAGCTGTTCTCCTATGCTCATAACGTCCCCTCCTTTAACAAATTATTACATAAAAAGAGATATAAATGAAAGAAACCATTAGTAAAACTCTCTGTAAACCACTCGTTTACACAACAAAAAAGGGAGGATAGCTCTATCCCTGAGCTACTCTCCCTCATAATTCTATTAAAACAGATGAATGTTTTCTTTCTTGCAAGCTTCACGTAAATCGTCAGGCCATACAGAAGATTGAACTTCACCAATATGTGCTTTACGTAGGAAGTACATGCACATTCTTGATTGTCCGATACCACCGCCAATTGTTAATGGTAGTACGTCTTCTAATATCCCTTTATGGAAATCATACTCACGTTTGAAATCTTCACCCGTTTTCGTTAACTGTTCATCAAGTGATTTACTATCAACACGAATTCCCATTGATGATAATTCGAATGAAGATTGTAGTACTGGGTGCCAGAATAAAATATCACCGTTTAATTTCCAATCATCGTAATCAGCTGCGCGTCCGTCATGCTTTTCACCTGAACGAAGTGCATCACCAATCCCTATAATAAAGACTGCACCGTGTTCTTTTGCAATTGCATGTTCACGATCTTTCGGTGTCAATTCTGGATATTTATCTTCTAGTTCTTGGGAAGTGATGAAAACAACTTCTTCTGGTAAATACTTTCCAAGGAACGGATATTTTTCAAACAAGTGATCTTCTAAATCTTTGAATATTCCATAAATTGTTTGTACTGTTTCTTGCAAGTAGTCTACAGTGCGCCATTCTTTTTGAACAATTTTTTCCCAATCCCATTGGTCAACGTAAATGGAATGTGTTTCATCAAGTTCCTCATCACGACGAATTGCGTTCATGTTTGTATATAAACCTTCACCAGCTTCATATCCGTATTCATGTAATGCGAATCTTTTCCACTTCGCTAGTGAATGCACAATTTCTAATTCTTCTCCTGAATGTAACATATCAAATTCAATTGGACGTTCTACACCGTTTAAGTGATCATTTAATCCTGATTTTTTCGTTACGAATAATGGTGCAGATACACGGAATAGTTCAAGGCGTTTTGCTAATTGATCCTCGAAAAATGTTTTAACTTCCTTAATTGCGATTTGAGTCTCTCTTACTGTCATTAATGATTGATACATGGTGGTTTCCTCCTAAAATGTTTGGATGTTGTGAAAAGAAGCCAACAAAAAAAGCCCTTCTTTCCCAAAAAACTGGGACGAAAGGCTTTGGTTCCGCGGTACCACCCAAATTAGCAACAGAGGTTGCTCACTTATACAGTACGGAGATGAAATATCTCGATACTGTTCTTCTTGTAACGGCGAAGTTCCCGGCTAAGTCTACTTTCCTATAAAGGATTTCGGTTAGCAACTCCAGGAGGTTCTTCATAATAGGCTTCGTATCAGGCTCGCACCACCCCTGACTCGCTTAGACTACATCCTACTACTACTCGTCCTTTCATAGTCGTTTTGTTGTCACATCTCTGAAACATTTTATTAATGATTATTCTATACAAAAAATAAAGAAAGTCAACAAAAAGTTTTAAAATATTTTTCAATTCTTTATTTTACGGCTTTATTGATTGTTTCCAATATACCCTCTTTACTTCTTTTGCCTTGTCAATCCCAAAAATGTTTCACTAACCGAGACTAACATATACACAACAAGTAATGTAATCGTTCGAAATATAGAATCCGCAGTATTTCGTATTATTTTCATTTTCTTTGTAATTCCTTTCAGTTTACTTGCAAATTCATGTTATACTATAGCATTCAAGCAGTTTATTTTTACTTAAAGTAATCATAGTCATTTATAAAGAGTATTTTCTAAATCATTGACTATTATCAAATAAGATTTTTATATAACGGAGTGATCATATGAGCAAAACGAAAGCAAAACCGAAAAAAGGTGTAGGACAAGGTACAGGAAGTAAAGGATGGAATCGTTGGCAATCAAGTGCAAAGAAAAAGGCAGCTGCAAAGCCATACAAAAGTAAAGGTACAAAGAAGTAAAATAAATAGTGTCTTATTTCTTTACTTTGTTCAAAACAAAATATTATTATTACAACAAAAAGCTATGCTCTCATAAATTTGAAAGCATAGCTTTTTCATATTAAATCATTAGAATATCTCGTATTTCTTCCTCCGTAATAGAAGATAATTTCTCTTCTCCCGGCTCAATCACTTCAGCGATTAAATTTTTCTTACTCTCTTGCAGTTCATGCATCTTTTCCTCAATTGTGCCGTGAGCCACTAATTTAATAACTTGTACCGTATTTTTTTGTCCCATTCGATATGCTCTATCTGCTGCTTGTTGTTCAACAGCTGGATTCCACCATAAATCGTACAATATAACTGTATCGGCACCCGTTAAGTTAAGGCCTGTACCACCAGCTTTTAAAGAAATGAGAAATAGGTCTCCTTCGCCTTCGTTAAACCGATCACATAGCTCTACACGTTCTTGCGAAGGGGTATTTCCGTCTAAATAAAAGTATGGAATTGCTTGACGATTTAACTCACGGCCAATAATGGAAAGCATCTTCGTGAATTGAGAAAAGATAAGAATTCTCTTCCCTGTACTTCTACATTCCTCTAAAATCTCTAACAGTTGTTCAAATTTAGCTGAACTGCCCTTATAATCATCAACAAACAAAGCAGGGTGACAACAAATTTGGCGTAATCTTGTTAATCCCGCTAAAACTCTAATTTTATTTTTGCGTAACGTATCTTTATCTAAATGTTTTAACGTTTCTTCTCTTAACTTGGCTAGATAAGCAGCATAGAGACTTTTTTGATCGGGTAATAACTCCGATGACTGTATATGCTCTATTTTATCAGGAAGCTCCTGTAATACGTCCCCTTTTAATCGCCTTAATACGAATGGTTTCACTCGCTTCGCTATATCTTCACGTCTTAAATCACCGAACTCTTTTCTTCCTGGTAATAATTCCGGGAATACGACATGAAAGATAGACCATAGCTCTTCTAATGAATTTTCTACAGGTGTCCCTGTTAATCCGAAACGATATTCAGCTTGAATCGTTTTCACTGCTCTTGCAGTTTGTGTTGTAGGGTTTTTAAATGCCTGTGCTTCATCAAGAAATAGCGTATGAAATGGCCTCGCATACGATTTTATATCTCTTCTCAGTAATGGATATGACGTAATTACGACATCAAATTCTGTTATATCTTTTAATATTTTTCGGCGCTCTGCTTGATTTCCATCGGCAATAACCGCTCTAATATGCGGGGCAAATTTTTTCAATTCACTAAGCCAGTTATAAACAAGTGATGACGGTGAAACGACTAATATGGGCAGCTTCTTCTCTCGAATTTCAGGCAACACAGAATCTATATAAGCAATACTTTGCAACGTTTTTCCAAGTCCCATATCATCTGCTAAAATACCGCCAAAACGGTAATGAGCGAGTGTTTTCATCCACTCGAATCCGTATATTTGATACTCTCTCATTACAGCATGTAAAGTTTGCGGCACTGTAAACTTTAATTTTTTCGGATTTTGAATGCTTTCAACTAACTCTTGAACAGACTCGTCTAAACTTAAAACGTTTCCTTCATGAAGTCCGTTCATCCATTTTACACTCCGAATAAGTGGAACATTCACTTCTTCCCCATGTAAAAATTCTTTCCGAATACCTGATTCTTTTACAAACTGATTAATTTCATTAAACTCTTTACTCTCCAGTGATAATAACGAACCATTCGCTAATCGATAATATTTACGTTTCTCTTCAAGAGCCGCTAATACCCCTTTAATTTCAGCTTCCGGTATTCCTTTTATATCAAAACGAAATGACAACCAATCCATTCTTTCTTTTCTTCTTACTCTAATAAGAGGAGCTGTATCCCCTTTATGAATACGTAATTTAATTGCTGTCGTCGCGTAAATATCAACTAAGCCTTTTAACGTTGGAACGACGTGATATAAAAAGTTATACTCAGCCTCTTCATTATGCATAAAGTAACCACCTTCTGTTTTCGCGAAGGCACTTTCACTCATAACGTCTAAAATCTCTTTTTCCTTTTTCTCATCACGATTAAAAACTGACGGCTGCCCGTCTTCTTCTAGCGGATTAATCATGACGTTTCCATAATGGAATTCAAGACCTGCTAACAAACGATTTTTCACACGATCTAAATACAGTTTTGCTTTTAGCGACGGCGTTTCAACACGATCTGATATCACTTCATCAATGCGTACTGTTCCAAGTTTCATTAATCCTGGCACAACTTTCGCTACGAAATGTTCCATCTTACTTTCAGGAATATAAAACTGATTGCTATTTGAGCGATTCATCATCTTTTGCAATTCAATAAGTCGCATACAATCTTCCATAGGTAAATGATATAATTTCCCATCGTAAAGAGCGTTGTTATACATTTCCATAACTTGAACACGATTTAGGCCGTCTATATGAAGTGTAAATCCGCCATTATTTCCTTTCGTAAACTCAAAATGTAATGGCAATAAACCGTTTGAAACTTGTAATCCCTGAAACTGTTGTTCATTTTGTTTCAGCTGTACATACTCAACTTTAGAAAGTGAAGAGAGCATGTCTTTCCATGAAGCTGGCGGTATAAATATCATACTTTCATCTTGTTTCGCGTGTACTTCTAACGCATCTTCATACATTTTTTCATTATGATACATTTTAATCAGCTGCTGAATAACCGCATCCGTTTCTTGCCTGAAACTATGTACATCTGGTGTATATGTAAATTCATTAGAACAATGAAAAGTCTCTCTCTTCTCCACTTTAGAAAGAAATTCTCTAATATGATTTATAAAATATGTTTTCGCAAGTTTTAACTGAATTCCAAGAAGAGCCCCACCACTTTTCGTCGCTACTGGTGAACATATAAACGCAACATCTAATATTTCACGTGTATCAAAACGGTGTTGTTTACTTTTGGGCTTCAGTGGTTTGTCTGCAAACAACTGAAACATCCCATTCGCTAATTGATCATTTCCGCTCATATTTTCACTACTAGCAGGGAGCATGCCACCCGTTTGCTGATTATAATTGATTTGTATTAATACGGCTGCAACATGTTGACAGTAAGTTTGAAGAGACGCTAACGAAGGGCAACTACATCTCGCAACTACATCACCTTTTTGAGCTTTTTCTACTGTAACATGAAAATCTTCGTTCCCTTTTACCGTCGCTTCGCAAATTTCTTTCGTTTCATCATAATGATTCACGATTACTTTATTTGATTTATAATAAGCTTCCCCTCTTTTATATGAGGTCTCTCCGCATACTTCTTTTATAATCGATTTATTTAATGTAAAACTCATTGTTTTGACACTTCCTTAATGTAAAACCATTTTCTCTTACTTAACATTTTACATGCTCCACGAGAAAATATAAAATGTTGATTTAACAAAAAAAGATGCCTATTTATAAGCACCTTTTCACTCTATCTCCATCAGCCGTTTCGCCTCAAAATACAACACTTGAATAAATTTTTTCGTATTAATTCGTATATGGCCAGAAGTTGCTATTTCATCCTTTGTCATTTCTGTCATTCGTTTTCTAACTACAGTGAAATCAAAAAACTTCGGAGCATAACTTTCAAATTTCGGATTTGAAAAGTCTGTTAGTCCGAGGGAAGCTAAATGATTCAATGATTGATAAATCGCTCTTCTTACACGTTGTTCAGATGCTTTTCTCTCCTTATCTATATCTGCATCCGAAGCTATATGATCTAATTTTTTTAATGTTATTTGGTGAAAGATATCTTTTAACGCAGGAAATCCAAATTCAAATGTTTGCGCCTTTTCTTGTCCATATAAATATTCCAGCATACTAAGTAAATCTTTACTGCCATTCTCTCCCGCAATACCGAGTTCAGATAGTAAAAAGCGTCCTGAATCTGATATCTTTTTCCCTTCTTGCACCGGTTCATTGCGCATTTGCGGCTGCTCCCACTGAAACACGTTATTCAATGATTTTTGAATATCATGTATGGAACGCTCCAAGCGAATCCGTTCCATTACTTTTCGTACGACAGATTCAACTTCAATTTTGTTTAGTGGTTTCGTGATATAATACTCCACACCAAGTGTATACGCCTCACCAATGAGCTGTTTCGATTCAACTTGAGAAATCATAATAATTTTCCCATTGAATGCAGGCGCTATATGGCGAACTGTTTCAATGCCATCTCTCATTGGCATGAGTAAATCAATAAATAAAATATCTACTTTTTTATAATTTAGCTGTTCTGCTTCAATATACGCTCCATCTTCCGATTCTCCAATTACTTCCCCTAGATCGCCATCCTCAATAATTTGCGAAAGCATCGAACGGAAAACTTCATCATCATCTACAATATAATAAAACAAACTTATTCCCCTTCCCGCTTTAAACTGCACTCCGGTAAATAAACGATAAACTTACACCCTTTTCCAGTTTCATTGTCTTCTAACCTTACTTCTCCGCCGAGCTCTGTTACCATTTCGTGTATGTAAGAAAGTCCGATTCCTGTGGACGGTGTTCCCGTTTGATCATACTTTGAAGTAAACCCGGGCTTAAATACTAATTTCTTATACTTTTGTGCAATACCAGGGCCATCGTCAATTACTTCAAAGATTACATGTTGCTCTCGTTTATATAACTTAATACGAATAAGACCTCTATCTTCAATTGCCTCTACTGCATTAGCAACTAAGTTATTAAAGATTGATAGCACTGTATACACGTGATATGCAGCGTGCTCACCTTCTATATGTTTAGAAAAACGTATATGTTTCTCTAGCATTTCAGCATACTTTTCATTTATTCTTACAATCATTTCTGTAAGCTCATGTCCTTCTACATACTCAGCCACATTTTTATCTAATAACAGTTTAGATAATCCTGCAAAAATCCTTTGATTATCTTTTTTTATTTCGTGCACTTCTCCTGCTATTTTCAATGCTATTTTACTATTTGAGGCATCGTTCGCTTGTAAATTTCGATATAGTTGATATGCTTCTTGTGTAATCAATTCTGCATTTTGTAACGTTTTTTTCAAATGAACAGATTCTACATATAAATTGGACAAGTGCATTAACATTTTTTCATTTTCTTTTCGAACTTGTGATTCTTTTAATTTCGTTTCATATAAATTCATCATATTTAAAAAGCCAAGCGCAAAGAAACTGCGGAAAATAGCAATAATGATAAGTTTATTCACTTCAGAAACTGTTATTGTTGTACCGATCACTACCATATGATAAATCGCTAGCTCTGACATACTTGCAATAATTTCAATTGTAATTCCAAGGCATCCAATAACGATTGGTCTCTGATGAAACTTATTCACCCTACAAAGTGAAAAAAGACTTCCATAAATAAAATAATAAAAGAACACAGGATAACGCAAATAAAATGATTCTGTCATATGGAATGAACCTTGCAATACCCAGTCAAGACATACACGGAATAAAACGACACATATACCGACAAGAATACCTGCAGCTGCTGCTGGTATTCTTCTTAAAAAGAGTAATAAAAAGAAGAAAAGTGGTGTCCCAAAGCTAACGCGAAACGTATCGTTGAAAGGATGAAAATTAAGCTCTCCAGCAATCGGAACAACAACCATTAGTATAATTAAAAGGGATATATCTTTCTTCCATAATTGATTCCAATTCAAAAGTGCCACTTCCTATACTTTTTTTCAATAGTAAAAGTGAAAGCCCGTTTATTATGATAAACGGGCTTTATTTCTATATTCTAACCTTTTCTACCGCTTTTATTTGACGATATTCTGGTTCCCATATTGCTTCTTTCACTGCAATCTTGATATCATTATCACTTAATTTCACTCTAGCAACACCTTCTGCAACTGCAACTTTCGCTACTTCAATCGCAACCATTTCCGAGATATTACGTAACTCTTCGACTTCTGGTAAGATAGGTGCTCCTGGCTGACTTGTATCTACCATGCTTGCAACCGCTTCAGCTGCTGCTGCGAACATTCCATCCGTCATGACGCTTGCACGAACAACAATTGTACCAAGACCCAGTCCAGGGAAAATAAGTGCGTTATTTGATTGTCCAATTACATACGTTACACCGTTATATGTAACTGGTTCAAATGGACTTCCTGTTGCAACTAATGCTCTTCCCTCTGTCCATTCAATTAAATCTGCTGGTTTTGCTTCAGCAAGTGGCGTCGGATTCGACATTGGTAAAATGATTGGTCTTTCTACGTGAGAAGCCATTTCTTTAATAATCTCTTCTTTAAATGCGCCTGCAACAGTAGATGTACCAATTAAAATTGTCGGTTGTACATGTTTCACAACTTCAGCAAGTCCGATTATATCATTTTCTTTCCACTCACTTACTTCTGCTTCTTTTCTTGCATATGGCATTTGGAAATCAAGAAGATCTTCCATGTTATCTGTAACTAATCCGTTACGGTCAATACACCAGAAACGATTATGTGATTCTTCATCTGATAATCCGGCGCGAACCATCGCATCTCTAACTTGATCTGCGATACCGATTCCAGCCGTACCAGCACCAAACACTACAACGCGGTGTTCACTTAACGGTACACCAGAAGCTTTTACTGCTGATAATACAGCAGCAAGCGAAACTGCACCTGTTCCTTGAATATCATCGTTAAACGTACACACGTCATGGCGATATTTATCTAAAATTTTTCGTGCGTTACGAGAACTGAAATCTTCCCAATGCAGAAGTGCTTTCGGGAATTGTTTATTTACCGCTTGAACAAATGTATCAATATATTCATCGTAAGCTTCACCTGTTATACGAGGGTGACGATTTCCAATATAAAATGGATTGTTTAATAATTCTTCACGATTTGTACCTACATCTAAAATTACCGGTAATACACGGCTAGGATCGATTCCAACTGCAGCCGTATAAACAGCTAATTTTCCGATTGCGATGTTAATACCACCAACGCCCCAGTCACCAATTCCTAATATACCTTCTCCATCTGTTACAACGACTAAATCAATATTTTCTGCTGTTGCACCGATATTGGCGAACGCTTCTTCAATACCTGACGGATCGTTAATTGATAAATACACACCACGTGGTTTACGATATTCATGACTATATCTTTGAATTGCTACACCGACAGTTGGTGTATATACAATCGGTAACATTTCACGTAAATGATCTGTTAAAATACGATAAAATAATACTTCATTTCGATCATGTAATGCCGTTAAGTATACATTCTTTAATAAATCATCCGGCTGAGAACAAAATTGTTCGTATGCTCGGCGCGCTTGTTCTTCTAACGTTAAAACCGCTGGCGGTAATAACCCTTTTAAACCTAATTCTTCTCTCTCTTCTTGCGTGAAAGCGACCCCTTTATTTAAAAGTGGTGTTGATAATACTTCTACTCCTCTTAATGTCGTTTCTAATGAACCATTAGAAGCTACTGTAAACTTACTCATAACATCCCTACCTCTATTCATATATAGCATTTCTATATTGTAAACAAAAAAGAGGGGATTGTCCCCCCTCTTTTTTTAATTTTTCTTTAAAAGAGTTGCTCCTGCAATCCCTGGGTGTGTCATTTCGAATGGATCTAGAATTAACTCTAAATCTTCTTGTGACAATACACCATTTTTCACACAAAGTTCTCGAACGGATTGCCCTGTCGCGATTGCTTCTTTCGCAACGCGAGCTGCTGCTTCATAACCGATATGAGGGTTCACGGCTGTAATAATTCCTACACTCTTCTCAACATACTCTTTTAAGCGATCTTCATTCGCTTCAATTCCTTTTAAGCAATTATCTGTAAAGGCACGGAAACCATTATTCATAATGCTAATTGATTGAAGTAAGTTGAAAACAAGTACTGGTTCCATAACGTTTAATTCTAATTGTCCTGCTTCTGAAGCAAGGCAAATTGTATGGTCGTTACCAATTACTTGGAACGCAATTTGATTAATTACTTCTGGCATAACAGGGTTTACTTTCCCTGGCATAATAGATGAACCTGGTTGACGAGCAGGTAGCATAATTTCCGCTAAACCAACGCGTGGACCTGATGCCATTAAGCGAAGATCATTTGCAATTTTAGACATATTCATCATACATACTTTAAGTGCTGCAGATACTTCTGTGTATGCATCCGTATTTTGCGTTGCATCTACTAAATCTTCTGCACCAACAAGTGGTAGTTCACTAATTGCAGCTAAATGTTTTACAACTGCTTCAATATATTCTGGATCTGCATTTAAGCCTGTACCAACTGCAGTTGCCCCCATGTTCACTTCATATAAGTGTTGACGTGATTGCTGAATTCGTTTCATATCACGTTCAAGTACACGAGAGTACGCTTTAAATTCTTGTCCAAGACGAATTGGCACAGCGTCTTGTAAATGTGTACGGCCCATCTTAATCACATGATCGAACTGTTCTGCTTTTAATTCAAATACATCATGCATATAACCCATCGTTTGTAATAAACCTTCTAATGCGTTTAATGTTGCGATATGAATCGCCGTTGGGAATGCATCGTTTGTTGATTGCGCCATGTTTACATGACTATTTGGACTAATATAATGATAGTCTCCCTTTTCCATTCCTAATAATTCAAGAGCACGATTGGCAATGACTTCATTTGCATTCATGTTCATTGAAGTACCTGCTCCGCCTTGGATTGGATCTACGATGAAATGATCATGCCATTTTCCATCAAGAATTTCTTGAGCAGCTTCTGCGATCGCGCCGCCCTTGTTCAATTCCAATCTTCCCACATCTGTATTAGCAAGCGCTGCAGCTTTTTTTACAACTGCGAACGCTCTAATTAAACCTTCATGGATTTTGTATCCTGTAATTGGGAAGTTTTCAACTGCACGCATTGTTTGTACGCCGTAGTATGCATAGTTTGGTACTTCTTTTTCACCTAAAAAATCTTTTTCAATTCGAACACCATTTTTAACTTCAGTTAATGTTGTCATGATTATTCACTCCTTAACAATTTCTTATGCTGCTTTTGTTTCTTTGACTGTTTCTACATATTGTTTTGCTTTCTCATTATCGAATTCGCCTTCCCACTTCGACATAACAATGGCCGCTAATGCATTTCCTAATACATTGACAGCTGAGCGAATCATATCTAAAATGCGGTCAATTCCCGCAATTAACGCGATACCTTCTAGTGGTAACCCCATTGAACCTAATGTTGCTAATACAACAACGAACGATGCACCTGGAACTCCCGCCATACCCTTGGATGTTAACATGAGAACGAATAATAACGTTATTTGCTCCGTCAGTGACATGTGCACACCGTACATTTGTGCAACAAACAATGCCGCTAACGCTTGATAAATAGCCGATCCAGTCAAGTTAAATGTATAACCTGTCGGAATAACGAAAGAGGCAACTGCCTTTGGACAACCGAACTCTTCCATTTTTCTCATTATATTAGGTAAAACAGCTTCTGAACTTGCTGTCGTAAATGAAAGAATAAGTTCTTCTTTTAAAATTTTCATTAATGTAAAAATGTTTACGCCAACCATTCGTGCATTAATACCTAATACAATCACAACGAATAGTATAACAGTTACATATACAGCTAGCACTAGTTTTCCTAAAGGAAGTAATGTTGCTACACCAAATTTTGCAACCGTAACAGCAATTAATGCGAATACACCAAATGGTGCAAATTTCATAACTTGATTTGTAACCCAAAACATCGCTTCGAGTACACCTTCAAAGAAGTTAAAGACAGGCTTTCCTTTCTCCCCAATTGCCGCAACTCCTAAACCGAATAACACTGAGAAGAAAATAATCGGTAATAAGTCACCTTGTGCAATCGATTCAAATACGTTTTTCGGTACAATATGAACAATCGTGTCAGCAAAACCTTTCTTCTCTGTAGCATCTGCTGTTTGTTTATAAGAAGAAATATCACTTTGCTGTAAGTTACTCATATCAACGCCAGTACCTGGTTGGAATATATTTGCCGCAAGTAATCCCATTAAAATAGCGATCGTTGTAATAATTTCGAAATAAAGAATTGTCTTACCGCCCAGTTTCCCAAGCTTCTTCATATCTCCTACACCAGCTACCGCAACAATTAATGCTGAAATAACAATCGGTACTACAATCATTTTAATTAAGTGAATAAATATATCCCCAATTGGTGTGATATAAGAAATCGCCGTTTTATTGCCGTAAAAGATTGCCCCTACCACAATCCCTAAAACAAGCGCGACAAAAATTTGTGTTGCCAATCCGAATTTTTTCATTTATGCTCATCCCCTTCATGCGAACGCTTTCATTTCGTATTTATAAAAGCTTACTCACACATCTTATAGGCGAACCTACAAAATCATACAAAAACCTACAAGTTCGTCACAAAAAATTCGAATTTTTTTCTTATAATATTCATTGACACATATTCCGTAAAAAGAAATAAAATATACTTGATAAAACATCAGATTATTTCGTATAATCTAAAAGATATATACTTACAACAAATCGAAATGAAAAGGAGTGGATGATATGAAAAACTATACAAAGCAATTCGTCTTATCTTCTTCTTTTCTTTTTCATTTTCTTAAAAAGGAACAAGGGCATTTGCCTTTGTTCCTTTTTTTATCCTTTTCGGCAAGAAGACTCCCTCCGATTTGTGTTACGGGTGAAACTCAACAATTCAGGTGGAGATGAATTGCTGTCAGAAGGTAGGCTGAACTCTTTTGTTTCGCTCATAATAATTTTTTGAGTGCGAATGTTTGTTTTTTTGTCTTACGATATAATCTGCGTAGATAAGGAGAGGAGGGAATAGATTGTAAGACAACGAAATTGGATAATGATTATCATTCAGCTACTTGAGTCAAAAGGAATTACGATGAAGAACATGTTCGCATGTTGTTTCATTTCGTTCCGAATATGGATTTGTTAAAAAATTTTTAATGATTCCTCTAAGAAAGGCGGTGAAAACAATGGCCAGAAAGAAAGCAGTGAAAGTATTACGTAAACAAAAGAAAAGAGAAATCATACAACGATTCACTCAAAAACAAAATATCGGGCGAGCTTGCTTGACTGCTAAAGACTTCCGCTTACTGCAACGCATGTCACATAGTTCAAAAGCATTGCGAAATGTTGGATTGTACACGATTAAACAAAGTTACTTGAATCATAATAAAATGGCTACTATAAAAGAAGTGGATACTGCCATGCAAGCCGATATGAATTACTGGGGCATTCAATCAAATTCTGTTCAAGCGATTCGTAGAGCCTTGTTTACAGAAGTGAAGAGCTTTTTTAAAGCGTTGGAACAGTGGAAGAAAAAACCTGAGAAGTTCACAGGGCGTCCTAAGTTTCCCAATTATTCTCGTTCCACTGACAAACGAATTATTGAAATCTATCAAGTCCCAAAAGTTGATGATAACGGGTATTGGATGATTCCGATGAATGTGGCATTCAGGAAAAAATTCGGTTCCATTAAAATACGTATGCCGAAAAACGTAAGAAATAAAAAAATCTCCTACATTGAGATTGTACCAAAGCAAAAAGGTCGGTTCTTTGAGGTGCATTACACATATGAAATGCACATTTCTCAAATGAAGAAACCATCCACGACTACGAGTAACGCTTTGAGTTGCGATTTAGGTGTAGATAGATTAGTAAGTTGCGTAACAAATACAGGTGATACATTTTTAATTGATGGAAAAAAATTAAAATCCATTAATCAATACTTCAACAAAATGATACGTAATCTGCAACAGAAAAATATGGACAATGGAATTTCAAATCGTATTGTAACGAATAAAATGGCTGCACTTTGGCATAAACGAGAACGACAAATAAATGGTTACATTTCACAAACTGTAGGCCTGTTGTTTAAAGAAGTGAAAGCATATAACATAGATACAATTGTCATAGGGGATAACACTGGCTGGAAACAAAAATCTCATATAGGAAAAAAGAACAATCAAACATTTGCTCAAATCCCGTTCCATAAACTGATTGCAGCAATTGAGAATAAATGCGTAAAAGAAGGCATCCGATTTTTGAAACAAGAAGAAAGCTATACTTCAAAGGCCAGTTTTCTAGACAAAGATCCGGTTCCAGTTTGGTCTAAGGATGATAGTACGCATTATCGCTTTAGTGGCAAAAGAATCACTCGTGGTCTGTACCAAAGTAAAGTAGGAACATGTATTCATGCTGATATTAATGGTGCATTGAATACATTGGAAAAATCAAGAGTTGTAGAATGGGATGACAATCTTAGAGTGAAAACGCCGATTCTATTAGAAGTGCAAAAACGTAAGGCTGTTGCTTCGTGCATAGCTTAGTGGGTGCGTCAACCATCCATGTGTACTCGACTTGTCGGGGCTTGTAGCACACGCCGGATTCATCTGAGTGGTGGTTTCTTCCACAAGGGAGAACTGCTCTTTTTCGAAAGGGTGGTGCAAGTGGGAAAACTATCGTTCGTTGCCAGTACCAACCAAAAACTTACTTGGGGTGTTACCGTAGGGTGGCATGAATGCTAGAGCGTCAAACTGTCTAGTGATAGAAGAAAAGACCTAGTGTTCTAACTCAAGCCCCCCACTGAAACGCTTCATCTCAGTGGGGGGAGTTGACTGCGATCTATATAGGGGGAATTGTTATGAGACCATATAAACGTGTCTTAATTAAATTAAGCGGCGGTGCACTTGCCGATCAAACTGGAAATAGCTTTAACTCCAAACGATTAGAACATATTGCAAACGAAATTTTATCCATTGTTGATTTAGATATCGAAGTATCCATCGTCATCGGTGGCGGTAACATTTTTAGAGGTCACCTAGCTGAAGAATGGGGAATTGATCGCGTAGAAGCTGATAATATCGGTACACTAGGTACAATCATTAACAGCTTAATGCTTCGTGGTGTTTTAACAAGTAAAACAAATAGAGAAGTACGCGTTATGACGTCCATTCCATTTAATGCAGTAGCTGAACCATACATTCGCTTGCGTGCAGTCCACCATTTAGATAACGGCTATATCGTTGTCTTTGGAGGCGGAAACGGGCAACCCTTCGTGACGACAGATTATCCAAGCGTACAAAGAGCTATTGAAATGAATAGCGATGCCATATTAGTCGCAAAACAAGGTGTCGATGGCGTCTTTACAAGTGATCCAAAGTATAATAAATCAGCAAAAATGTACAGCAAACTAAACTATAATGATGTTGTTAGGCAAAACATTCAAGTCATGGATCAAGCCGCTTTACTACTTGCCCGTGATTATAATTTACCAGCACATGTCTTTAACTTTGATGAGCCTGGCGTGATGAAAAGAATTTGTTTAGGTGAACATGTTGGGACGTTAATTAATGATGATGTTTCGATGCTGGTGCATGAAAAATAATATTTTTTATCGGAAGTTTTGTTCATCTCCAGGAATTATTAGCCTTTTACAAGCAATTGATCTCTCACCTCGCCTCTTTGCTTCAGCCGAATTTTGAGGTGGGAATCTTACTGCTCGTTAATGCAGGATAAATAGTCCCCTACTTTGTATAACAAGGGGACTTAAATTTTTATCGTAAACTTATCAGGACCATTTATAATTTTAGAATTTATTTACGAAAGCTCTTCTGAATCCACACTTCAATAAATTCAAATCCTTTTAAATCACTTTGTTCAATAAGATTCTTCAATTCATCTGAAATAAAAACAGCCGTGGGATGAATTTTCCCATTTATATAAACCTTAAAAATCATCTCATTTTGAACAGTATTACTATTAAATGCGAATTTTTCGCATCCTATTATTAAACCTGTAATCAGTTTTTTAAAAACTGCTTTATCACTATCAATTGCATCTAGTACATTCAACACGTGGACCAAGTAATATACCTCACTAGTTGAATTGCGTAAGAGTGGTAAAAATTCAACATTATCGCCTATTGAAGGTTCAAGTACTTGCTTGGCTTTTTCACTAATCATTGGTGCACCAGTTCCTCCCCAAAATTTAGGGAAATCACTATGAATATCTCCTTCAATACACTCTATATATATATTTCCCCATGAATTTGCTAAATGAGTTATCGAATTTATTTTTCCATCAATATATTTTTTATTGTCTTCTTCAAAATTTAATAACTGGAAAGACTCATAGTTATCTAATACACTCTTTAATGCCCATATTTTCATGCTTATTCCCCTTAACTATTCTTTTATCTTCTAAAATAAAATAGAATATTAAGTAACAAAAAATCGTTTACTACTATTTACTTTGTGATTCTAAAATATATCTTGAATATGAATTACTATACTTATTCATAATAAAAAGCTTATACAAGTGCATAAGCTTTTTATTTTTTACTCTCTTAGATATGGGTTCCCATTAATAATCTAATTAAATTAGATTTCTTTACGCACCCTCTTCTGAATCCCACACTTCAGTAAATTGAAAACCTTTTAATTCACTCTCTAAAATTGCATTTTTGAATTGATCTGATACTAAAAGATAGTTAGGATGTACCTTCCCATTTATTTTCAATTTAAAAATTGGTTCATCCTGGACAACATAAGGAATAAATACAAATTTTTTACACCCTATTATTAAACCTGAACTTAACTTATCAAAGATTGTTTTATTAGTATCAAGTGCTTCCAACACTCTTAAAACATGCATAGCATAGTATTTTTTGTTTGTTTGTTTATGAATTAATGGTAAAAATTCAATAGTATCTCCTACTATAGGTTCTAAAACATTCTTGGCTTTTTCACTAATTATTTGTACACCAGACTTTCCCCAAAAAATAGGGGAATCGCTTGACTTTCCTTCATCTGTTACCTCAATAAACTGAGGCGTCCATGAATCTGACAAACTCACCATAGAATTAAAACTAGTTTTAAAATATTTTTTATCCTCTTCATAGTTCAATAATTGAAAGGTTTCATAATCATCAGTCGAGCTCTTTAATTGCCAAATCTTCATATATATTCTCCTTTATTATTACCATTTATTTAGTTAGTTATTTCTTGGGTCCATTTAATCGTAAATTACCTTCTAATAAATCTCTTCTTATTCCATGTAACACTTCAGCTATATCAGCTTGAGTACCACCCATTTCTATAACAGAATTCAATCTTTCTGTTACTTCTCTTATATACTCTTTTGAGTGGTTACCTATATGTAAAACTTCAGTAGTTACATAATCATTTATTTTATATGGTAAAAACACCCCATTGACCGCAGCATCATAACTTATCCCTATCTCTTGTAATAATTCCTGAGCTTCCACAGCCCTACTATCATTCCAAGGTACTATGTGATGTGCCGCATTAGGATATGGAGATGTATCAACCCCTGCATCTTTAAGTTCTGCACGTAATTTTTGAGATGCTGTATAAGAATCAGGATATTCGTTTTTCACCTCTACTCTATCAAGAACTTTATCTGCATATTCCTGAATTACTTCTTGAACATCTTTAACTTTACTTCTTCCACTAGTTTTGGAAAACATAAATGTTTCACGAGCTTTTTGTAAAACTTCAAAACTTTTTATTTGATTGCTTCCAAATCCACTTGTACCTGCAAATGCCAACCGATCCGTCAATGGCAATTTATTTGCGAAAGAAGACATTCCTGTAGAGAATTTTGCACCTTTTGCTAATGTAGTGACTTTACTTATTCCTTTATCACCAATAAGCCCTAATCCAACTTGTGTTAATGCATAACTTCCCCACTTAGCACGACTTTCAGCGTCTCCATTTATTACATCATTAATAAACGAATCTGACAATGCATTCCACATAGCAGGTAAGGTTTCATCTAAATGAGTAACGGCGTATCCCATGTTCTCCCACGTTTCCCATTTACCAAGTGCCACAATACCATCTATTGTATCTTCAACAGCTTGACCCGTACCTTCTAAAATACCATCTATAATTTTTTCGGATGTAGATTTTTCGGGAGCTTTCTTGCTCACCGCTCCTTCTTCCATTGATCCTTCCTTTAAAAGATTATCAACTTGACGTTTTCTTTCATCAGCAATTTCTTGAATCGAAACGGTCCAATCCATATTTAATCCTTGTGTACTAAACGTACCACTTACAGGACTAAATCCTTTACCACTTTGGACTTCAGCGAGGCCGGCAGTAATGCTAGCCACTAGTTGAAGAGCTGTATTGTAGTTATTACTGGACGTATAGTTAAATTCATATAGATGCTCTAATTTTTCTTGCAGTTTTTTTCTCATCTCCACTAAAACAATAACCATGGCATCTATTCCGGGCAATACTGTAGCAATACTAATTGCTTCTATTTCTCAATTCGTGAAAGTCCATTTCTGCTTGTCTCTGGATTTGAATCTCCGTTTGATTTCGATCCTGTTTTTCAAATACTATCCGTAATTCATGATTAAATTCATTTATTTTCTTTTCCACATCTTGACTCATCCTATTCTCCCTACCCTTCTCCTTTTACCGTAGGTTGCCACATTAGCGAAATGTCTTTTGTAGTTCGTTATCCATTCTTTCAAAATCCTTAGCTACTAAATGAATATTATCAATTGCTTGTTGAAAGGCCCCACAAAATTGTCTAGTCAAATCCAGCATTTGTTGATTCGCTTCTTGCGCCTGGGCATTAACAGATAGTGTAGTACGGCTCGCCTTTGTTATAGAACGATTTGTCGCACCTTAAATTGTATCCGATGCATTTTTCATTTGCGTAGCAATTTGTGTAGCCGTTTGAAAATTACTTTGGAAGTTCCCCATCATTTAAACACCTTCTAGTTTCAAAATTATTAATAAAATTATATCACGTTAATTGTTTATGTTTGTCAAAAAATTCAGTTATGAAACTTCAGTTTTTTTAAGAGCCCTTAATAAGATAGAGACAATATCTTAACTTTATTTTAGCTACATATTTCATTTTTTTGCTGAAGTGCAAATAAAAACAGCGGAACCCCCGATAGACCAAACTTTTTTAACTACCAATAATGAATAATGAACTATAAAACAAGAAAGAACCTTCTATTTTTGAAGGTTCCTTCTCACTTCTCTACTTGTTAAATAAACAATACAACTTCCTATTTACTATATTCTAAATTCCCCGTATCTCAGTTAAATCATCACAAATAAAAATCCACCAGTCCTGCTAATTTCTCCTTACAACGCTCCCAAAAAGATAACTTCTCAAAAAATTCTTTCGTCATTTCTTTTGAATCATGAATATCTTGCGCTAATGCCTCGTTCACTTCTGATACGATAGTTCCACCATGAATATACAAATTCATCTCATCATTAATATAAAAGCTACGTGCAGTTATGTTTGTTGTACCGATAACAGTTAATTCATTATCAATCAGCATTAACTTTCCATGAAACATCCCTTTTTTATAACCATATACTTGAATTCCATTATTAACAGCTTGACGAATATAAGGATACGCTGCCTCTTTAATAAGAGGAATATCTGGTTTATACGACCAAAGTATTTTTACTGTAACACCACGTTTTTGTGCCGCGATTAAAGCGTTCATTAACTCTTTATTTTTCGCTATAAAATACGGCGTCGTAACGACAACCGAATGCTTCGCTTGGTTTATTAACTCAACATATTTTTCAGCGACGTGATGCCCATTGTAACTAGCCATCGTATGTAATGTGTTCCCTTTACTAGCTTTATTCGTACTTCTCTTTATATCTTCTTTCGTATCTCGTTTCCAATCTAAAGCAAACTGTTCTTCTAAATCTTTTGCTCCTTCTCCTTTAAGCCGTACATGATAATCACGCCAATATCCAAATCGCTTATCTTTCCCTAAGTACTCATCTCCTATATTAAATCCGCCTGTATAGCCAATTTCCCCATCAATTGTCGTAATACGGCGATGATTACGATGGTGAAGTGAATAAAATCCGAATGGCAATTCCGGTTTTCTACTATATGTAAAATGCACGCCACTTTCCCGCAATTCATTTATCATCTTTCTTTCAAATGATAAATCATTAATGCGATCAACTGATAAATAGACGTTTACTCCTTCTTTTGCCTTCTCTTTTAATAAGTTTAAAAAAGTATGGCTACTTTTGTCATCCGACAAAATAAAAAAATACGTGTAAATAGATTGCTTTGCTTCTCTTATGTCAGTAAATAACTGTTTATAAAATGACTTCCCTTTTACATATAATTGAAAGTCACTATAATGAGGAGCGTACTCTGTCGGCATATTTTTCCCAGCTTCCATTTTTCTTCCGAGTGTGACGTCAATATGCATCCAAATTAATATAAAAATAAATATAGCCATAATAATAGAAATAACTCGCAATATTTTTTTAATCATTTTAATTTCCTTCCGCTCGTTTTCTTTCCACCTTTCTATTTTGTCATTCAAATTTAGATTTCATGCTTCATACAAAAAAGGATGCGACTTAACGTCACACCCTTTTTTATATTAAACAAAGTTCCTCGCATCATTATTTCTTCCAAATTTATAAATAGCAATTAAGAAGAACGCTACCGCAAAGGCGAATAAGATTAAAATATTTAAATACAACTCTGAAAATGGAATACCTTGCTGTAGTTTTGCTATCGTATCTAATAACCAGCGCTGCGGAAGAAAATCAGCTACTTTTTGTACCGCTTTTGGCATAATGTCGTACGGGAAATAACATCCTGCAAGTAAACATGTTGGTACTATCACTAGATTTTGCAATGCATTTGAAGCAGTTGAACTTTTTGAAAAAGACACAATGACTAATGATAAACCAATTGCGATTAAAGCGAATATCATAAGCACACCAATCATTACTATGAAAGGCATATTAATATTTGTATGAAAAACATTCGTCATAAATAGTACTGCAATGACAATTTGCACTGTTAATATCATCATATTTACTGCAACATTGGATAATATAAATTTCTTTCCGTCAATTGGTGTTGATAATAATCTAAAGTACGTTCTATTCTCTTTTTCTTTTAAAATAAATCCTGATAAGTTCACTGCTGAAAACAGCATAAACATAATAAGATAACCCATCGTTTGGTTTGTCATATCTTTATTTTTCGAAGTATCTTCTAGCGTCTCCGTTTTCATTTTAAATGAACTTTTTTGATACCCTGCGTACATATTATCAAATGCACTTTGATCTGTTCCTGCCACTTTACTAATCGCAGCAATATTATCAACATAGTTATATAAATATGATTTTATAAATCCTGTTACTTGATCACCTTTAATCGATGAAATTTCAATATGATCTGGTTTCCCTTCTCGAACACTTTTTGAAAAACCAGAAGCTAATGTAATAACTCCATCAAGTTTTTTGGAAGTGAGTTTATCTTCTACTTCAGACTCCTTAACCTTACTCACATTCACATGATTTAATCCTTCTAAAAACTTTATCGTATCATTTGCTATCGGCTCATTTTCTTTATTTACAATCCCGATATTTAACGTTCCTTGCCCTGCATTTCCGTATATCGAAAAAGAGATGAGCGTTCCGATTATTGGCAAACTAATAATAATGAATAACCCTTTTTTATTTTTTAAAAGTACAGATAACGTTTTTTGTATGAGCCATAAAATATCTTTCATACTATAGCCCCTCCCGTCTACGTAATGCAATAATTGCAATTAATAAAAAGAGTGCTGCTATTCCAAGATTTAAAGAAATGACTGGTAGTGCTGCCCCTACATCATTCGCATAAATAATTTTCATAACAGCTGTATTTGCCCACGTTAATGGTGATAAATTCGTAACGAAATTTTCTTCTATTACGAAATATGCGCCGCCAAAAATAGAAGCTAATTGCACTACCACCATAATAATAGCTCTAGATGCTTCAGGTGTTTTTGTAATATATCCAATCCCTAAACCGAAGCTAATTGCTAGAAAGACTTCTGTTAATAAAATAAGAAATATGATTCCAAGATGATCGCCCCAATTCGCTTGAAAGACAAATTTACTAAATAACATAACAAGTAATATACATAGGGCATTTGCTACAAGACTACCAAGCACTTTCCCAATGAAAATTTCAGCCTTACTTATAGGTGCAGCTATAAGGCGATCTCCTGTTTTACGTATTCGTTCGCCTCGAATTAGAAAACTTGCTCCCATCGCAGCGTACAGTGCAATCATCGTCGTCATTACAACCGCATAGTAATCCATAGAACCCGGTTTTTTCGCAGCTTGTAAAGATGTTTCTTTTATATAATCATTATGATTTCCGTTTGAAATAACTGTGCTCACCTTAGTAGGATCTACTTTTGCAACTTCGACCGCTACATTGTACTTATCAACAAATGTTGTAAGCATGCCTTCCACAATACTTCCCTCGATACTACTTTTGTCACTTCCGTACAATTTTGCGCCATCTTTATTTAACTCTACATAAGCAGCATATTTATTTTGCTTCACTTCTTCTTTCCCATCAATATCTTCAGAAGCTTTTTTAAAATGAATACCCGATTTATCGACTTCTTTCGTAAATGCTTCAAACGATTGAGAAAATGTGCTACTCGCTTCATCTTTATATAGTACTTGTATATCCTTAATCGATTGACTATCGCTATTAAATGCATTACTTAACGCTGTTCCTAACACAAGCATAAGCACAATCGGAAATGCTAACATAAAAACTAAAGTTCTTATGTCTCTGAAATCTCTTTTAATATGCATAATTGCAATATTGAAGATGTTCAATTGATGAACCTCCCTTTACCTTTTCTTCATTTACCTTTTATTTATCTCGTAAGTTTCTTCCAGTCAACGTAAGGAATACTGTTTCTAAGTTTGGAGCCTGCTCCTCTAACGAACGGATTTCAATGTCATGATTAATGAAGTGCTGAATAATTTTATTTAAATTGTTTAATCCTGCATCCGAGTTTACCTTGATTACGTTCTCTTCAATTTGAACAGCTTTCACACCATTTACCTCTTTTAACTTTTCTACATCTAAATTTTCTATCGACTTTACTTCAATCCAAATGTCTTTCGTATCGGTAATAATCCCTTTTAACTGTTCTTTCGTTCCTTCTGCAATCACTTTACCGTGATCTACAATTGCTATTTTCGTGCAAATCTCTTCTACTTCTTCCATGTAGTGGCTCGTGTAAATAATCGTACTTCCCATTTCATTTAATTTTCGAACAGACTGCAGGATATAGTTTCTTGACTGTGGATCAATCCCAACTGTCGGCTCATCCATAATAATTAACTTCGGTCTATGTGCGATTGCACAAGCGATATTCAGTCTTCGTTTCATCCCGCCAGAAAAATTTTTCGGATAACTTTTATGTTTATCACTAAGCCCCACAAATTGAAGCGCTTCCTCTACTCTCGCTTTTAGTTCAGCCCCTCTTATTCCATACAATCCAGCAAAGAACTTCACATTTTCATAAGCCGTTAACTCTTCATAAATCGCAATATCTTGCGGAACAATACCAATATTCATCTTTGCAAATCGATTATGTTTCTTTATATTTTTTCCTAGTATGCTAATTTCACCTTCATTACTTCTTAACAACCCAGCAATCATATTTATCGTTGTACTTTTACCAGCACCATTTGATCCTAAAAAGCCAAATATCTCTCCTTCTTTAATAGATAAAGACATATTATCTACCGCGATGAAATCACCAAATTTTTTCGTTAAATTTTTAATTTCTAATGTATTCATCATTTCACCCCTATTTCGGTTTCTCTGCTGCTATTATAAACAAAAAAAATGAACCTGCTCAGTGCAGAAGTTCATTCTTTTCACATGAGATTATTCACTTCTTTCATATGAGATGATTCATCCTCGTCCCATTCTCTTATATCGGTAACAGCATTGTTACTGAAAAACCACTGGTCCCATCTACAATAATTTTTCCGTTTACAGATGCTGTTCGCTCCTCCATACCCATAATACCGAGACCTTTTTTTACAAGCACTGCACCTTTTCCATTATCCTTCACTTGCACTTTCACCATCTTGTTAAGTACATGAATATCGATTGAAATGACTGTCGCATCAGCATATTTCATTGCGTTCGTTAGTGCCTCCGTAATATTTTCGCCGATAATCTTCCACTGAATGGGAGAAATCATATCTAAGTTCCCTTTATATACGAATGGAATATTTATATCATGCTTACCGGCAAATTCCTCTATGAATAATTTCATACGATGAATACCAATTTGCTCCGTTGGTGGCTTCATATTTTTTAATGTAATGCGAATACTTTCAATTCCATCTTTCGAAATATGAATTGCATTTTGTAATAACTCCGCAGATTTTTCTTTATCTATTTCCATTAATCTCTTCGCTGCTTCCATTTGAATGAGTGCACCCGTCATCGAGTGACCAATTTTGTCATGAATTTCTTGTGATAACCGATTCCTCTCTTCTAACTTAAATGTGTATTCTGACTGCCTTATGTACTCTTTATTTTCATTTAGGCTTTTCGTCAGCCGCTGCATATCTTTGCGCATCTTATCATTTTGTGATTCCAGCTTTAATACACGCGATATATACCGTTCTGCCATAGTTAATACAAGAAAAGAAAATGCAACAATTAATCCATATGTCATTCGAATACTTTCTTCCGTAAAGATAATAGGAATCATCATAATGATAAAGAGCTGCCATTTCTTCTCTATATAACGAAATATAATTTCATATAAGTTCAATGGTAAAAACAAAATAAAAAACGGGTGGATCTTCCATGTAAATAACATAACTACGCCAATTGACACACTAGTTAATATGTTTTTGTACGTATCTTTTTTAAATATAGAAATCAGAACGTTTACAGAAAGATATAACAGCAAAGTAAGTATAATCCATGGCAAGTTCGCAACATTTAAATAAATGTAACTAAACACAATATATATAAAGACAATTAATTTACTTACAATTAACCAAAATTCCATATCTTTAATCTACTTTCCCTGTTAAATAATAAATCGCGATTTGTGTGCGATGTTCAAGTCCAGTTTTCCCTAAAACAGATGTAATATAATTTGCAATCGTTCCTTCAGATATGAAAAGTTGCTTCGAAATTTCTTTATTCGAAAAACCTTTCGCAATTAATGCGATAATACTAAGCTCCCTTTCTGTAAAAAGACTTTTATCTATTTTACACTCTTCTTCTTTGCTTTCCATTAAATTAGATTTAATTTTATCAAGCACTACATCTTGCATAACAGTTTGACCGTTATATACTCCTTTTATCGCATCACGAATACGCTCCGGATCGTTATTTTTTAATAAATAACCTTTTGCTCCGTTTTTTACTGCATCCAAAATATATTCATCATCATCAAACGTCGTTAAAATTAGCGGTTTCGTTTTTGTCTCTTCACAAATGAACTTTGTTGCCTCTACCCCGTTCATATTTGGCATACGAACATCTAGAAGCGCAATATCAACGTCGTTCTTTTTGCAATATTCCACCGCTTCTTTCCCATCATTTACTGTATCTACCACTTCGAACTCTTCGTATGTATTTAAAATAATTTTCATACCTTCCCTAATAAAAGAATTATCGTCTGCTATTAATATTTTAATTTTCATGTTTGTTAGTATGGACCTTCCCCTACTAACATTCACATCCCTTCTTCACGTAACATTTCCCACTTGCTCATTATATACTTCTGCTTACCATTTTTTCACACCTTTTTTCATATAGCTTCCTTCCTAAAAATATATTATTCTTTTTTTACAACATGTGTAGGGTGACCAATCATTTCTTACGTCTATATAATAGAATGCGTCAAAAAGGAGGGAGAGACCCATTGAGGAAAAACAATTAATTGAAAAAGCACAGCAAGGAAGCGAACATGCTTTTCGTATCCTTATGCAAACATATCGTCATTATATTTTTCAAGTTATCTTTTCTATTTTAAGACATGAAGAAGATGCGAAAGATGTTACACAAGAAGTATTCGTAAAAATTCACGCCTCTCTCCCTAATTATCAATTTCGCGGACTAAAAACGTGGATGGCTCGTATTGCCACCAATCACGCTATTGATTATAAGAGAAAGAAAGCTAGAGAAAACGATGAACTCTCCTTATGTAAAGAAACTGCGGAAAATATAAAATCCTCTTATAATGTTGAGGCTTTATTATTGACGAAAGAGCAAAAATTACTCATTGCTCAAAAACTGAGAGAACTTCCCGAAAATTACCGTGACGTCGTTCTCGCACATTACTTAGAAGAAAAAAGTTATCATGAAATTGCTTTGCAGGAAAATATTGAAGTGAAAACAGTCGAAATGAAACTGTACCGGGCAAGAAAATGGATTAAAAAACATTGGAAGGAGGAAGAGTTTCTATGATGCATTATTCAAAAGAAGATTGGCGCAATTATACATTAGATTTTATAGAAAGCAATGAACGTGAATCTATGGAAGAACATCTTTATGAATGTGATCATTGTTTAGCACTTTATATGGAAAGTATTGATGAACAACATGAAAACCTTCCAATGATAAATGATGATTCATTTACGAACGAAGTTATGACGCAAATTAATTTTGAAATACTACAGTCTAATGAAAATATAAAAACAAACTCGCTAAAGCGCACGATCATTCACTACATAATTGCAACTGCGGCTACAATTATTTTTATGGTAAGTGGTTTATTCCAGTATATTTTCACAGCGACATCAAATTTCGAGAAATCTTCAAAACATAACGAGTCTTCTATCTCACAAAAAATTGTAAACAAATCGGTAGACACATCAAAAAAGGACGGAGGTTCAAAGCATGAATAAAAATCCCTTTTTAGCACTTGTATTAGGGCTAATTCCCGGGCTTGGACATTTATATTTAAAGAAGTTTGGACGGTTTATTTTATATAGCGGAGGGGCTGTATTTCTATTTATCTTTGCAGCATTTTGTACAATAGCATTAGGATCCCGTGATATTGCTTTTCTTTCTCTATTTTTACTAGTCGTGTTATGGGCGATCAATTTATTAGATTTAGTTATCACTATTATTAATCAATCGAAAAAACAAGCTGCCGGAGAATTTACAGAGTCATCTAAAGAGAGCGAACGATTTTATATCATTCTTCTATCAATCATTCCTGGACTTGGACATTTTCAATTAGGCCTTATGCAACGTGGACTTACATTTTTAGTAGCTTGCACAGGAATAGGAAGTATGATTATTTTCGTTGCGCTCTTAACATCACAAGAAAGTTTCCTTATCTTTCTTATTACATTACCTGTTTTATGGATTTACAATTTCTTCGATGTTGTTCAACAACTACAGAAAAAAGAACGTGGCGAGCAACTAGATGATCGTACTATTTTCGAAGAGTTTGAAGAGCACCGTGAACAAGGAAAGAAAAATAAAACATTCGCTTCTATTTTAGCGATGTTTCCTGGAGCAGGACATATGTATTTAGGCCTACAGCGACGTGGTCTTCAGCTTATGGCAGCCTTTTTACTTTCCATATATTTACTTGACTTATTAAGGCTTTCTGCATTTTTATTTTTAGTACCAATCATTTGGTTCTATAGCTTTTTTGATGCTTTACAGCAAACTACAAAGTATGGAAAAGAACGTGTACATGATGAACCTATCATTGATTATTTTATCAATCATCAAAGATGGATCGGTATTGGGTTAATTGCACTAGGTGGTTATTATTTATTAGATCAAACGGTCCTTCCTATTTTGAATGATTACTTTTCAACTATATTTAACATTCATCTTAGCGAGCTATATTATCGCTATTTCCAAACATCTATCGTTGCACTCCTCTTAATTGGTGGTGGCTTTAAATTGTTACTTGGAAATAAAGAAAACAAAGGTGGTACAAAAGAATGAGAACATGGCGCGTTGGAACATTTTCTATGGGGCTATCTATTATCGCACTAGGTTGCTTCTTACTATTTTCAGTTATGAAAGGCACTCAAGTATTAGATTCTTTAACAGCATGGTGGCCTGTTTTACTTATTATACTTGGTATGGAAATTTTACTATACCTTCTATTTTCTAAGAAGGAACAATCATTTATTAAATATGATATTTTTAGTATTTTCTTTATCGGTGTTTTAGGAAGTGTTGGAATTGCTTTTTATTGTTTATTATCAACTGGATTATTAGATGAAGTTCGTTACGCCTTTAATACAACTAGACAAACGAACACGATTCCAGAAAGTAAACTTGATATTCCTGAATCTATCAATAAAATTGTAGTGGATGCAGGTACAGACAATTATCCTCTAACGATAGACGGCAGGAACTCAAATGAAGTTAGCCTTCTTGGAACATACGAAATGACGACAAAAGGAAATGAAAAACTCAATTTAAAACAAGAAGATTTTCTTTCAGTTCAAACGACTGGGGAAACAATGTATATAACATTAAAGTCATTACCGTTTCATCAAAGAATGTTTGGTCATGAACCACGAGTAAAACCGACGCTTGTACTCCCACAAACGAAACATGTAGAAATTCGTGCTTCTAATCGAGATCTTTCTCTTTATCCAGGTCAATTACAAAACAATTGGTTTGTACAAGAAAGCTCAGGTGTATCTGTTCATTTAATAAAAGAGAGTGACGTATCTCTAACAGCAGTAACAAATCAAAAAGAAGCTATTGGAAATACACCTTGGGAACAAGTAGAAGATTTAACAAAAAAAGAAAACAATTCTTCAGAAGAAAATCCAGAATTAAACGAGCAAGAACATTGGTATAAAAATTCGATTAAAACAGGCAATGGGACGTACAAGTTAAACATCGAGAAAGCTTACAATTTAAATATGAGTGTTATTGAAAAATAAGAAACCTTCCACAATTGTGGAAGGTTTTTCTCATATAATCGCTTTAATTCCTTCTAACACTAATCCAATCATAAATCCGCAAACAGCCCCGTTTACTCGGATCCACTGTAAATCTTTTCCTACATTATTTTCAATCATTTCGATTAATGTTTTATCGTCTAACTTATCAAGGTTTTCTTGTACAAGCTTTCCAATTTTCGAATGATTCTTTTCAACCAGTGTGACAACTTGTTTTTGTAACCAATCTTCTATTTTTTGAACAGTCTGTTCATCTTCTTTTATTTTGTTCATTTGTGTTTGTAAAAATGGAATAACATATTTATCCGTAAATTCTTCATTTTTCACAAAAGTAATTGCCCTTTGTTGCACTTGCTCCAGCATCTCTTTAATTTTGTCAGTAGCATTCCAATTGGCAATCCATTTTTCTTTCCAATTTTCTAACTCCTGTAGTAAAGCTTCATTTTCTTTTACATTTATAATTTCTTGACGAATTTTTGTTAAAATAAGTTGTCTTGTGCTATTATCAGCATCTTGTAAGCTGTTAATATTGCTAATGATAAACTTCTGCAAAATACCGCCAATTTTATCTTCATCTACAATATTCATAAATGATTTCAAAGTAAACTGCAAGAATCCATCTACTTTTATATTTTCCATCGCCTTCATACCTAAGCTTCCGAGCTGGTAACGTGCTTCATCTTGCGCTGTCCAATCTTTCACTTTTACTAATATGTAATCAAGTGTCTTTTCATCATATTCTTGCACAACTAATTGATCAACAAGCACTTGTAAAATGTTACTTGTATTAATTGTATGCAAATATGTTTTCATTTCTTTTTCAATAATAACCGCTAACTTTTCTGTATCTATTGAAACAATTGCTTTCTCCGCAATCGTTACAATTCCTTTCTTCACAGCATCAGACTGCATTTCTCTCTCAGCAATTTGCAGCACCATTTGCGCTAACTGCATTTCTTTTACTTTATTCGTAATACTCTCTTTTGTCAGCCATTCATTTTCTAACGTATTGATGAGTCCTTTCGTTACTCGTTTACGGTTTTTAGGTAACAAAGCTGTATGCGGAATTGGAATTCCCATCGGGTGACGGAATAATGCTGTAACTGCGAACCAATCTGCAAGTCCGCCAACCAATCCGGCTTCAAATCCACCTTGTATAATCTCTCCAGCTACCGTTCCTTGAAAAGGGATAGAAGCCGCAAAGCCTACTCCCATAACCCCAAGCGAAATACCCGCTATATATTTAGTCTGTAATGACATCGTATACACATCCTCTTATTATGTAAAATAAAGCTTTTTGTTGTATTTATTCCATATTAGTTATCCTTTATATATACTATAAAGAACTATTGTGAAAATAACAAAGATTTTTATGTACATGAAAAAATGAGGCTACAATTAGCCTCATTCTTCTTATTGGTGCCTATTCCGAACCTTTCTTATAATACCCATTCATTACATCTTTCGGAACCATACTACCGCCAGTTCCCCACACAATATGAGTGCCTTTCTGCACCTTCTCTATTAACTGTTGCTTTTGTAAATACGCATCTTCTTTACATACTTTCACTGGACCTATCATACCCGCAAGGGCAGAAGGCTCTAAATAAATATTTTCCGTATCTGCTAGTTCTTTTAATAATCTATATAACTCTTCATCACTTACTGTGTAATTTCCACTCAAAAATGGTTCCATCGTTTTCCCAACAAATCCTGATGGTCTTCCTACTGCAAGTCCATCTGCATCTGTTACATTATCAATACCGATATCTTGAACGGCAATTTTATCATGAAGTCCTGTCATTAATCCGAGTAGCATACATGGTGAATGTGTCGGCTCTGCAAAGAAGCAATGTACGTTGTCTTTAAACAATAGCTTTAAGCCAAATGCTACTCCGCCAGGTCCGCCCCCTACTCCGCAAGGAAGGTAAACGAATAAAGGATGTTCTTCATCTACTACAATCTTTAACTCTTCTAATTGCTTTTGTAAACGTGATGCTGCTACTGCATATCCTAAAAATAAATCATGCGAGTTTTCATCATCGACAAAATAACAGCTAGGATCAGCATCCGCTTGCCTTCTTCCTTCCTCTACTGCTTTACTATAATCAGCCTCATATTCAATAACGTTTACACCTTTACTTCTTAATAAATCTTTTTTCCATTGTTTCGCGTCTGCTGACATATGAACAGTTACATTAAAACCTAGTTTCGCACTCATAATCCCGATGCTTAGTCCTAAGTTACCTGTCGAACCTACCGCAATAGAATATGTTGCAAAAAACTCTCTACATGTATCACTATCTAAAATGGCATAATCATCTTCTTCTGTTAACATACCATGCTGCAATGCTAATTGTTCAGCATGCTTCAACACTTCATAAATGCCACCTCTAGCTTTAATGGATCCTGATATCGGAAGTTGACTATCACATTTTAAGAATAATTCTCCTAAAATAGGTTGCTCGTAATTTTTCTCTAAAGCTTGTTTCATTGAAGGGATTTTCACTAAGGGTGATTCAATAATGCCGTTCGTCTCTTTCGTTTCAGGAAAAACTTTCGCAATATATGGTGCAAAACGCTTTAATCTCTCTTCCGCATCTTTTACATTCTCTTCATTCAATGGGGAATCTTTTATTGCCGTTTCATACTTTTCCGTGTTCGGATTTACCCAAAACACTTCTTCTGTTGCGATTAATTTATTTAATAGTGGATATTCCTCTTTTAATTTCTCTATTTCCTTCATTTCTCTTCCTCCTCATAACCTTGTAGCTTACGATTCAATAAATTATAATTAAATTAATTTTAATATAGTTTAACATAAATCATTCACTTAAGTTAAGTTTAATTTAATTTATTTAAATATAATTTAATAAACAGTAAGGAGCCTTTAATCATGGAAAATATAGATATTGGGAAAAAAATTGAAAAACAAAGAAAAGAAAAAGGTTTAACGAGTAAAGAACTAGCAAAGTTGGCAGGTATTACACCATCTATGTTAAGTCAAATTGAGCGTGGGTCTGCTAACCCTTCTATTCAAACATTAAAAGTACTCGCTAAAGCTCTTGATGTTCCAACATTTAGCTTTTTACTTGAAGATACAAATACAGACGATTTAATTGTACGTTCTCATAAACGAAAAAAAATGATTATCGATAATTTATCATATGAATTGTTATCACCTGATTTCACAGGAAATTTAGCAACAGCAATTATGACTGTTCCGCCGAATACAGCTTCATCAGAAAATGTACTAGAACATAAAGGTGAGGAATTAGCCTTCGTATTGGATGGAACCATTACATTGCACTTAAACGAAGAAGAATACATATTAGAAACTGGTGATAGTGTAAAAATACCTGCTTATTTAAAGCATAAATGGGTAAATCAATTTGAGAAAAATGCAATTGTCTTATTTTCTGTTACTCCGCCGATTTTTTAATACATAATAAAAAGATAGCCACGCATGGACACACTCCATAGGTGGCTATCTTTTTATTTTTTCGGCACGAACATAATCCCTAAACTAATAACAAAAAAGCTCATTATTTGCTGTACCGATAAACCAAATAAAACCGAATTTTGTTCACTGACAAGCGAAAGAATGATATGAGCAAACCCTTCAATCATTAGAAAAACACTTATATTCTTTCCATTTCCGATCCTTTCATTTTTCATCCATAACAAACTTATTATACAAAGAGCAAGGATGATCTCGTATACGAATATAGGATGATATAAAAATTTAGATTCATATATTTTCACACCCCAAGGTAATGTCGTTTGTACACCTATTTTGTGGTGGAATAGAAAATAAAAAATAATACTCATACATAGTCCAATAGGCAATGCATCTAGTAAAATACGAAGCGAAAATTGCCCCTTTTTACTTTTCCAAACAATGTATACACTTGCAATTATGCATCCTACTACAATGTGTTTCATACTTCCTATAGCTAATAATGCTTGCAATGGCGACCTAATGGCCCATACTGGATTTAAAAACGCCGGTGCGAATTTCCATACAAATACGATAATTAGAAAAGCATTTGTTACTGCATCCATCATTTTTTCATATGGTACACTTTCGCTCTTCATCTTTCGTTTCATCAACATAAATCCAAATAGACTTCCAATTATAAGAGATACGGGTTGTAACCTCACGATCCACTCCATCAATACAAAATCCCCTCTTAACTCTCAATTAATTTCTTAAACTTCTCTTCTAATTGATCCGGAGGTAGCACGCCTCGTACTTGCTCTACGATAATTCCATCTTTATTAACAAAAAATGTCGTTGGTAAAGAAAATACTTTATAATCTAATCCGGCTACTCCATCCATATCTAGTAAAACAGGAAATTTAAATCCGTGACGATCTGCAAAAGCACTCGCTTCTTGCACTGGATCTCCGATTGTTGCATTTACTGCAAAAATTTCAACATCCTTTTTATATTTGTCATACAAATGAACTAAGTCAGGTGCCTCCATTTCACACGGGCCACACCATGATGCCCAAAAATTAATAAGATACGGTTTTCCTTTTGCATCATTTAACGAATGCAGCTTCCCGTCTAATCCTTTTAATGTTATGTTTGGCGCTTTAAATCCTACTTGTGGTAATACTTCTGTTTTTTGTAACTCCGCTTGTTTTGCTTTTCTTTCTTTTTCTTCTTTTTTTGTATTATAAAAGTTAACTCCGGCCCAAATTAGTGCCCCGGCCAGTATAATCGCAATTAGTTTCTTCACTTTTCTTCCTCCTCATTATTAAAAGCCTGTAAATCCACCAAATAGACGAATAAAGAATGCTGTGATCTTCGTCATTTGATTTGTGTACAATAAAATCCCTGTTATAATCATCATTCCACCCCCAATTTTCATCATGACATTGGCATATGTAACGATCCATTTTATCTTCCCAATAAAGAATGCCATCACGAAAAATGGAACCGCAAATCCAAGGGTATACGCGGTAATATAAAGAAGTGCCCCTTCAGGATTCGTTGCACCAAGCATGAGTACAGCTGAAAATATCGGTCCAACACACGGCGTCCAACCAGCTGCATATGTCATACCGACTATAATCGAGCGAATATATCCAGTCGATTTACTTCTATACTGCACCTTTTTCTCTGCCATAAGCCACTTAGGCTGAAACAAGCCCGTCATAAATAGCCCCATTAAAATAATAAAAATCCCACCAATTTGTTGAATCAATTTTTGGTTAGATGAAAATGTTATTCCAATCCAGCTTACTGATAAACCTAGCGCGTAAAATATAACCGAAAATCCGATCATAAAAAATACGGTATGTATAATCGCTGATTTTTGCATCATTCCACGATTTTCTTTTAAATCTTGAATAGACACACCTGTAATATAAGATAAATAAGATGGATATAGCGGTAAAGAGCATGGTGATATAAATGACAATACTCCTGCCCCGGCCACAAGCCAAATTGTTAAATCTGCTGCATTCATTTTATTCCCCCTAAAGCACTACAACAAGTAGTGTTAATTCTTAAAAAAAAGAGGCTATATGCACTCTCCGACAATCAGTACAACCGACATACAGAATAAACCTAATGTTACATATACCGAATTCGTATGTAACGGAATAGTAAGCTTAACAACTTTTTCATTTACCACTTGCTCGATTCGTAAATTTATTGCTGTTTTTGCAAATGAAGCTGTAACACATCGATTCTCCATTGTCTTTATTTTAATTAATTTTAATAATGCGCTGCCTAATTCGAATTTAGATTTCATTTTTCGCATCGCATACTTATCTGCTGCTAGCTCTTGATACACATGATAGCGCTGCAATAGCCCTTTTAATATCGGGATGTACACCATTCCTTCTGCTAATAACGTAAAACAAAATAATTTTAACGGATCTCGATTGTTTTGATGATATTCTTCATGAAAAATAATCGCATCCATTTCTTCCTCTGAAAATGTTTGAAGCATCCCTTCTGACATGACAACTTTCGGACGAAATAACCCAATTGTAAATGCTGCAATTTCCGTGGTCGGCAGTATATATATTTGTTTTCCTTTTCGAATGAAAGGGATAAGTACTTTGTGTAATTTTTTACTATAGAAACATTGTCGCCACATTCTTTTACACACGATGAACACAGTAAGTAGTAGAAATCCAGCGATTATAATACGAATGAGCGATAATTCTTTCATATGTTTTTCTAACTGAAACAAGCAAAAATTCGAAAGAAAGAACATCTTATTTTGAAAAAGAAATGGATATGTAACGTAATACACTAACATGCCAAAAAAGAGAGTACTAACAATGACTGCTAACAATACGATTTTACGCATTTGCCATTTCATTTCATTAATCCTCTTTTTTTAACTGACTCAATTTGTCTTCTAACTTTTTTATTAAAGTCGGATCAACCTGCTCTAACTCATCTAGCATATGATTTACAACCAAATCTCCATATTCCCCCATCAATTCCTGTGTCATTTTCTTCGTTTGATTGGATAAGAATTCTTCTTTTGTTTGTACAGCACGATATATGCCACTTCTTTTCACAGTCTGCTTTTCTAAGTGTAATTTCTCTACTAACCTGTTCATAACTGTCATAACAGTATTAAAATTCACAGGTGATTCTTCACTTAATTTCTGCTGCACTTCTTTAATCGTAATACCCTCGCTAGACCAAACAATCTCCATAATTTTCGCTTCAAGCGGTCCAAAGAAATGATTTAACCCTTGCTCATTTAATTTATAGTTTTGAGTAAACATAGTATAGCTCCTTTCACACTACGAATTGTAGTATAAATTAAATAAAAGGTCAAACACGAATGAGATACACTAAAATTCACTACCTATAAATACGTACGCCATTCCATTCATTATAATCCTAGCTTCTCTCCAAATGTTTCAAAGAGATACTGCTCTAATATTTGTACACTAAACTTCTCATTACGCCCAAGTGCAAATAATTCCCGATCTTTCGCTACGATAGTATCTAATGGAATAACGACATTATCCACTATTTTTGTAATTTCAATGATGTTACTTTTTACATTTACCTCTGTTTTAAATTCAATGTTTTCTAATACGATATGCGAGCGTCTTCCTGATGCCAAAAAAGTAAAGTTAGGATTTTTATAAATGCCAATTTCACTCTCTAATGGGTATAAATACTGAAAAATGATATCTCTATGTCCATCTTTTATTATTTTTTCATCCTTCTCATCATCTAAGTATTCTTTCACCTTCGTTGTAAATTCAAATCGAAAATCCACTTTTTTCACGCTCCCTCTTTGTATTTTTATATTAAATAAATATATTGAAATAATTTTACCATATTGTAATACAACTTCCTATTAAAAGTAAAAACTCATTTGTAAAATCTCTATTATTTCCGACTCTTTTTTTAAGTATAAGCACTCATCCAATATGAATTCATGCTTCGTTATATCTATTTAAACATATTCTTTCCATATTTTGAAACAATAGTATGAAGTATTATATATCAATAAGATGTTTCCAATTCATTCTTCTATATAGCTATCATCACCTTTACTATTCCAATATATTTAAACCGTATTTTCTACTTATTCATTACGTAAGAGAAGGAATGTAACTCTCTTCTATCGAATTTTTATATAACAAAAATGATTAGGTGGTGCTTTACTATGAAATTAGCTGTCATTGGTGGCGGTGATTTACAAGATTCAAATCATTTGCCTATTAATGAACGCCTTATAGAATTAACAAATAAACAGTACCCAAAAGTATTATTCATTCCAACAGCTAGTCACGATGATGAAAGCTATATAAAATTATTTTTAGACACATTCGAAAAACAATTACACTGCGATGTACAAATTTTACGTACTATAGCCGATACACCTTCTAAATATGAAATAGACGAAATGATTCAATCCGCTGATCTCATTTACCTCGGTGGTGGAAACTATATTCACATGCTTACACAATGGAAAGAACATGAACTAGATGAAAAATTATTATTTGCTTTGCAGCAAGGAACGCTCATTGCAGGGAATAGCGCTGGTGCTATGTGCTGGTTCACATCTAGTATCCGCTCAGATTATGAAGGTTCTGGTTATATAGAGAGCAATGGCTGGGGAATTGTGAACAAAAGATTTTGTCCACATTATAATCAATTAAATAGAATGAACGCCTTCCATTCCTTTTTACAAAATCATCAAGGTAATATAGAAGGAATTGCACTAGAGGATAATTGCGCTTTATATATTACAGAAGAATCTTTTGAAATTATCGGTGAACCTGAAAAAGCGTGGGAGTTTTATATGAGTGATAAAAAACTCATTAGACAACATTTTGATATCACTTTAAAAAGCTATTTATAAACATACACTTACAAAAAATGTCCCTAAGTATAATAACTTAGGGACATTTGCATTATTTAACTCACTAATCGTGTAATGCGTTTCTTCTGCCATGAAAGCTTATAATATGCATACTGTAATAGTAAACTGACAATAAATGCTGCTGGGTACCCAATCCATATTCCTTCTATGCCAAGATTTGTATGGTAAGAAAGATAATATGCTACAGGTACTTCGACAAGCCAAATTGATACAACGCCGATAACAGTTGGCCATAATACTGTACCACTCGCTCGCATTGTCGCACTAATAATTTGCGCATGCCCGAAAATTAAATAACTCCATAACGTAATCATAACTAGGCTATGAGCAATGTCAATTGTAGTTTGACTCGTCAAAAATAACGATAAAATGTCTCTTGAGAACAAGTAAATAAGAGATATTAATACACCACCGATGACATAGTTCATGATAATTCCGGCCTTCACAACTTTCTGCAATCGATCAAATTGATTCGCACCAATTGATTGCGCCGCAAAAATGGAGACAGTAATACCAAGACTAACTGCTGGCATTTGTACATAACTTGCAACTTGGTTCACAACTCCATATGCCGCTGTTGCATCCGAACCGTAACGATTTACAAACGCGATTACCGCAATTTCAGATAATGAAACTAATATCATATTAATACTCGCCGGAATACCAAGCCTTAGCAATAGCTTTAATAACTCCCCATCCATCCGAAGGTATTTTCTAACCGTGCCATCCAATTGTAATGGGTGATTTTTCTTCTTTAAATACACTAACATGACAATGAACGTAATCACTGTAGATATAACAGAAGCATAGGCTGCTCCATACACATCTAATTTCGGAGCTCCTAGCCATCCAAAAATAAGAATCGGTAATAAGATCATATTTAGCGCTGTACTTACAATTAAAAAGTAAAATGGTGTTTTAGAATCTCCTGTACCTCTCATAAATGTTGTGTATGCGAAGTATAAAAATAATACTGGCATCGATATAAATAAAATACGTGCATAGTGTACACTTATTTCAATAATATTTTCTGGCGTTCCCATAAGGCGCATAATATCCATCGCAAAAATACTACCTATTATCGCCAACACAACTCCAATAATAAAGGTAAATGTCAGTGTCGTACCAACGATAGCTTTTAAACGATCTTCGTTTTTAGCACCAAACGCCTGACCAATTAATATAGAACTTCCTGAACCGATACCAATTACGAATGAAACGAGTAGGAAAAATAGTGGAAAGAATGCTGATATGGCCGCTAAATCATTTACACCAAGCCATCTTCCTACTACTACCATACCAAATAATTGTCCAACCGATTGTAATACATTACTTAATAGTAACGGTACTAAAAACATCGACATCGATTTCCATATCGGTTTACTCTTACTTTCTAACTTATGTGACTCCGCACCTTCTTTATTATTATCTGTAGGTGGTTTCAAATTTCATTTCTCCTTTTATTAAAAATCTATTTTTTCAATTTCCATCTCTTTGTATAGTTGTTATAATGATATACTTCTATTCATTTTCTTTTTCGTATTATTATAACTTCACCCAATATTGGCTTCCATCAGCTGTTCTATCTAAAAAACCATATTCGATTAAATATCTTCTTAAAGTCACAAAATCCGGATATACGCTTTCTATGATAGTATTTACTTCTTTTTCAGTATACTTTTTATTACTATCAAACTTCGTCACTAAATGGCGTAATATAATTAATTTACGCTTTTGCTTTTTCGGGAATTTAGAAAGCGGTCCATCTAATCCTTCTGTAAAATGAGCTTTTAATACTTCATCATTTTCTTCTTGCGTAATATTGTAACGATCATCCACCATCGTTGCTGTTCTATGAATGGGTACAAATTTCGTTTGTACTTTTGATTTTTCTTCTGACAGTTCCATTAATGCTAAAAATACTTTCGCCTGTTTCATTTTCTCTCGAAGTGTAAATCGATGATTTCGGATGGTTGAAGTACTTCCGCCATCCATCTCTTTTACAATCTCTTTATCATTCAGCCCCATATGGAAAAACTGAACCATTTTCTTTTGCAAATCAGTTAAACCCGTATACTTCTTATCAAGGTTTAATAAATAATCAAACATAGACGTATGTTCATTTTGCACATGCACTTGTACAAACTTCTCTGCTTCATACAAAACTTGATTATCTTGATAAATAACACCCTTAATAAACGCTTCTCCACAAGCTAAACAAATATATTCCTCTGCTTCCTCATCAAACACATACCCTTTTTTCAATTCCTCTACCGACGCATCCCAAAACTTCTCTGAAATATCACTCATACTAAACACTCCTTTAAAATGTTTATCTAAAAACAAACAAATTTCAATATCGTTTATTATCACTTCATCATCTTAACACAATCAAAATAAACATTTCAATGTTTCGTTTACCCATTTTACAAACTTTTATAAAAACGTCTATTAGATATTCTTTAAAAAGGACATAAAGCAACGAAAAGCGAATGTATTTAATAAATGAATTACGATAGGATGTGAAACAAAACATGACTATTCTACAAGACCCGTGGTTTACTGTTAAACAGATCGCCCAAAATACATATGCGATTAGTGAATATGGACATTGGGAGAAAGTACATTCCTTCTTACTTGTAGGCGATACTACCGCACTCCTTATCGATACTGGACTAGGTATCGATAATCTGAAGCGTATAACTGACCAACTAACAAACTTACCAATTACTGTCGTCACAACACATGTCCATTGGGATCATATCGGTAGTCACGCACAATTCGAAGAAATCTATGTACATGCTTTAGAGGAGGATTGGCTCATTAACGGTATAAAAGGACTTCCTATTACTCAAATTAGGCATGACCTCGCACGTGATATTACTTTACCTACACCTAAAACATTTCAACCTGAAACATTCAAACCCTTTCAAGGGACACCAACAAAATTACTACAAGATGGAGACATGATTGATATCGGAAATAGGAAGATTCAGATTATACATACCCCAGGTCACTCACCGGGGCATATTTGCCTATACGATTATGAAACTGCGTTTTTATTTACAGGAGATTTACTTTATGAGGGCACGATTTTTGCGTTTTATCCATCGACAAATCCTATAGATTTAGTTCAGTCTCTAAATAAAATTACAAACATTTCTCCTATTAAACAGATTTTTGGTTCACATCATACCCTCGGCCTTTCACCTGTTATATTGAACGAGGTGAAATATGCTATTCAATATTTAAATGATAAAGAGCTGATTAAACATGGGACTGGTATTCATACATTCCAAAACTTCAGCCTTCAATTTTAACTACAAAAAAGGTGTTTCCGTATAAGAAAACACCTTTTACCTTCTATATATTCTATGTATAACCTCTACTAACACTTTACTTGTCTGTACAAATATATGCTTTCGGTTTCCATCCTCAACGAATTTATGAGCACAACTACCCATAATCATTATACAACTAATTATGACTAGCGCTACCTTTCTATTTTTGTAAGTCACTTCAGCCACTCCACTATTACCAAACTCCATTTAAATTTATCCCATCAAGAAATTTTACACGAATAATAAGCCGAAAGAATATGCAATTCTGCATATTCACACGTTTTATTACGATGTTATGATTTAATTTAGTTTAGTTACAGTACACGTATACCGAGGTGACTAACTTGAAATTTAAAGCGAAAAAGAATCCATTTCACGTAATTTTTATTACTTTATTTATAATTATTTTTTTCATTTCACTATTCTTCAAAAATGAAAATTCTATTTTTTTCACTTTCATGATGCTGCTAAATGTCGTGAATCTTTCTTCATTCTATTTTTCTCATTACAATATAACTGCATCATCTCTTATTGTAAAACACGGTTTCATATTTCATACTGAAATTCCATTTGAAGAAATTCGTCACATTAAATACTCTGGTAAAAAACTTCATTCAGAACAATGGACTAGACAGCAATTGGAAATCCATTACAATCTATTTGACTCCGTAACAGTTTTTGTACCCCAAGAAGAAGATACTTTTATTTCACTCTTAAAAGAAAAATGTCCACATATGAAAGTATTGAATACGCCTGCTAACAAATAATATATTTTGGCACTTGCAGTAGTACAAATGTAGGACATAAAATAAATATCAAAAAAGCCAAGATTCTGAACAAAGAA